>DBFBKG010000050.1:0-9483 GCA_048203815.1 Collinsella sp.
ACGGGGGCCTTCATGCGCGAGGACGTTTTGGAAACTAAGTACGGGGACCCGCCCAAGCCGTCCGGTGGGATCAGAGCACCCTTGCTGTTACTCTGCTTTGCCCACAGAGTTGAGGTTGGTCATGCGGATCTTAACCAGCTCGGTGATCTCACGCATGCCCTCCTTGGCCGGCTTCTTGGGATCGAAGCAGGCAGGGTTCTCGGCCATGTAGGCCATGAAGCCCTTGGTGTAGGCCTGACGCAGCTCAGTGGCGTAGTTAACCTTGCAGATGCCGTTCTTCACAGCCTCGGCAACCTGCTCATCGGGCACACCGGAGGTGCCGTGCAGAACCAGCGGCACGTCGACGGCGTCGCGGATGGCCTTGACCACGGACTGCTCGATGTGCGGATCGCTCGTGTACACGCCGTGGCTGGTGCCAACGCCAATGGCCAGCGAGGTGCAGCCGGTGCGCTCGACGAACTCCTTGGCCTCGGCAGGATCGGTGTAGGGGCTCTCGCCCTCAACCGCGGGACCGTCGTCCTCCTTGCCGCCAACCTTACCGAGCTCGGCCTCGACGGGCACGCCCATGGCGCGGCCAGCGTCGGCGACGGACTTGGTCAGAGCGATGTTGTCCTCGAAGGACTCGTGCGAGCCGTCGATCATGACAGAGGTGTAGCCAGTGCGGAAAGCCTGCATGCAGCGGTCATAGCCATCGCCGTGATCGAGGTGCAGAGCGACGGGCACGGAAGCGCGCTCGGCGGCAGCCTTGACCATGCCGTAGAAGTAGTCCAGACCAGCGGTCTTGATGGTGCCCGGGGTGGTCTGCATGATGACGGGGGACTTGGTCTCCTCGGCAGCGGCCAGGACGGCCATAACAAACTCGAGGTTCTCGACGTTGAACGCGCCGACGGCGTAGTGGCCGGCCTGAGCGTCCTTGAGCATCTTTTCGGTGGTAACAAGTGCCATGAGCGTTTGCTCCTCTCCCTCGCCCGCATCTGGACATCGGGCGTAGTTGTTCACAAGGCGTTTTACCTTGCGTTTTGCTGCGCCCATTGTATGAAATTCAGCGGCTTTGCACGCGCGAGATATTGAGCCCATGCAGGTCAATACCGTCGTTTTTGAAAAGTAAACGGAAGGAATATGAGCCGAGTGGACATGTTCGATATTGAATTTTGGGCGTTCAGCGTCTTTCTTTTATAGAAAAGATAAGTAATCGAAAGGTGTTTTCTTACTCAAAAAGAAAATGAACGAAAATAGAGTCAACACAATTCCTGCAAATTTAGCCGAGAATGGAGCAAGCATGGCCCAAGCCACCAACCGTGCCTTTGCCGACGAACGCCGTACCGCCATTTTGGAAATGCTCGATCATAATGCCTCGGTGCAGGTAGCAGAAATCGCCCAGACCTTTGGCGTGTCCTCCGTCACCGCCCGCGCCGACCTGGACGCGCTCGCCGAAGCAGGCAAGCTGCGCCGCACGCACGGCGGTGCCGTCTCGCTCCACAAACGCCTGACCGTCTCCACGCAGGATCGCCGCATCAACGTCAACGTCGCCGCCAAGCAGGCCATCGCGCAAAGCGCCATCGAGCTCGTCGGCAATGGCGACACGCTGCTTGTCGACTCGGGCACCACGGCGCTCGAGTTCGTCCGGCTCCTCGATCAGCGCGACGGCATCACCGTCATCACGGCCGACATTACCATCGCCGATTACATCGACGAGAGCATGCCCTCGGTCGATGTCGTCATGCTGGGTGGGGCACTGCGCAAAGGTCATCGCTATCTGCACGGTCCACTTACCATGCAGGCGCTCCAAATGGTCCACGCCGACCTTGCCGTCATGTGCCCCGGCGCTTTTGTCCCCCGCTGCGGCTTTACGACCGACTTTCCCCAAATGGCCGAGACCAAAACGGCCATGATCGCCGCAGCCCATCAAAGCGTCGCCCTCATGGACGCCAGTAAGGTTAACGGACGCGGCATGTACCGCTTTGCCGAACTGACTGATGTCGACACCATCGTGATGGACCGTGACCCCGATGGCGCCGTCGCCACCTCAATCGCCGAGACCGTCGACGACGCCCGCCCAAATCTCGTCATCGCCGGCGCTTAAACAAAAACCACCACAAAGGTGCCTGTCCCCTTTGTGGTGGTTGTGATGGTTGAGCGTCAAAAGTGAACGTGTCGCTACTTGGACAGCTCGTCGGCGAGGGCCTCGATCTGAGCGCGCGAGGCGTCGTTGAGCGAACCCAGCACAGTCACCTTGTTCTGCGCCAGGGTGATGTCCTTCATGGCCTCGAGCTCCTTGGTCATAACCTTGGCAGCGGTAGGTGCCCAGGAGCCGGCCTCGACGAGTGCCACCGTACGGTTCTGATAGGCGTGCCCGGCAAGCGTGTGGATAAAGGTGCTCATGAACGGGAAGATCTCGCCCTGATAGGTGATAGAGGCGAGCACCAGACGGTCATAGCGGAACGCATCCTCAACGGCCTCGGCCATGTCGTCGCGAGCCAGGTCAAAGACGGAAACCTTCTGGCCGCGAGCCTCGAGCGCAGATGCAAGCTCCTCGACGGCAGCCTTCAGATGCCCGTACACGCTCGCATAGGCGATCGTGATGCCCTCGTCCTCGGGCTGATAGCTCGACCAGGTGTTATAGGTGTCGAGGTAATAGCCCAGGTTCTCGGTAAGAACAGGACCATGGAGCGGGCAGATGATCTGGATGTCCAGGTCGGCAGCCTTCTTAAGCACGGCCTGCACAAACTTGCCGAACTTTCCCACGATGCCAAAGTAGTAGCGGCGAGCTTCGCAGGCCCAGCCTTCCGGGTCCTCGATGTCGTTAGCACCGAACTTGCCAAAGCCGTCGGCACTAAAGAGCACCTTGTCGGTGGACTCGTAAGAGAACAGCACCTCGGGCCAGTGCACGTTGGGGGCGCCGACAAACGTTAGGCTGTGACCGCCCAGGTCGAGCACGTCGCCCTCTTTGACGACCATCTTGCGCTCGGGGTAGTCGGTGCCAAAGTAGTTGACCATCATGCGGAAAGCGCCCATGCTGGCCACAATCTGTGCCTGGGGATAGCGCTCCATAAAGGCGGCGATACCGGCGGAGTGATCGGGCTCCATGTGATGAACAACCAGGTAGTCGGGCGTACGGCCATCGAGCACGGCCTCGAGGTTGCCGAGCCACTCGTCGACAAAGCCGGCGTCGACCGAATCGGCGACAGCGATCTTGTCGCCCAAGATAACGTAGCTGTTATATGCCATACCGTTCTCGGACACGTCGTACTGGCCCTCGAACAGGTCAATGTCGTGATCGTTGACGCCAATGTAGCGGATATCCTTGGTGATCTCCATCAGGCAAAGCCTCCTAGATAGACAAAAGAGCCCGTCTATCATAACACTCGTCTTCATAGACACGGCTATCTGCCAGCATCCTTACCGATTGTTATTGAAATGCGATAAAGCGCCGTTTACCTGCACAAACTATGCACGCGGTATCGCCGTGCTATGTCGAATAATGAGCTGGCCGGGAATACGGATGGCAACGGTTTTGCCCGCCGTACCCGCCTCGGGAACCGCATGCTCAAACACCTCGCGTCCACGCTGATGTAGATCGAATCGCACGGTCGTGAGCTCGTTGTGTGCCACAAAATCATCGAGTGAATCGTCGACGCCCACCACGCTTACGTCCTCGGGCACGCGCAGGCCGCTATCGCGCAGCGCCGCAATTGCGCCGTTTGCCATCTGGTCGTTTGCCGCGTAAATCGCCGTCATGGTGCGGTCGTGCTCGGCCAGGTGCCTGCCGGCCTCGTAGCCGCTGTTGGCAGACCAGTCGCCCTCGAGCGGCTCTGCCGGCTCGATGTGTTTACGCTCGAGTGCATCTTGCCAACCGGCGCGACGAAATTGTTCGTCGACCGAGAACGACGGGCCGCCAATATAGCGAATCTGCTCGTGCCCCAGCTCAAACAGGTGATCCATAAGCAATAGCGAGCAGCCGTAATGATCGGAGTCGACCGTGGTCACCCGCGGGTGCGCGTACATGGTAACGATGACCGTGCCAATGCCCGGCAGTGGATCAAACGTCTCAAAATCGGGCGCCATGCGGCTCATGCCGATGATGATGCCGTCCACCGGCAATGCGGCCATACGACGCGTGGCCTCGGCAAGCGAAAACTCCTCGGTCTTGGACATCTCGACCAGCGTGATGGCGCAATTATGCTCGCGAGCAGCGCTGGCGATGCCGTCGATCATTGAGAGGTTGCCGAACTTGGTGACATCGTTGACGCACAGGCCGACCGAATGATAACGGCCGTCGCGCAGCGAGCGACCGGCATAACTCGGACGAAAGCCGAGCTTTTGCATAGCGGCCTGCACGCGCTGGCGCGTCTGCTCGTTAACGTTAGGCAAGCCGTTGGCGACGCGCGAAACCGTCTGCTGCGAAACGCCGGCAGCGCGGGCGACGTCGGCCATGGAGACCGGACGCGAACTGGTATCGTTGGACGGGCGCCTTGCCACAGGATCACCTTCACCCTTGCGAGATCTGAATAGCGTGAATGCCGGCCCGGGCAGAAATACATCCCGCGCCGAGGCCCGCTATCGTCGGACGCATGTTAACGTACTCTACTTTTTCTATCTGCATCTCTTCTGCTTTATAAGTCCATACGGCAGTACCGTTCACGGCTGAATTTCTACCGATTACCAGATTCTCAAAAAGTGACAAGCGATGTGTTATGAGTACGTTAACATAGCCCGTAACGTGCGGTATCGTGAACACTTGGTTCATGCCGCTTTAAGTTGTTAACGTACTCATAACGACGCAAAACCCACCCGGGCGCGCCAAGGAAAGGACTCCCATGACCACCCCCGACGAAAAGACATTCGCCACGCTCACCAAGCTGTTCGAGGAGGAGTTTGGCCCCATCGGCGACCGCCAGGTGCTCTACGTGCACGCGCCCGGCCGCTCCGAGATCAGCGGCAACCACACTGACCACGAGGGCGGCCACGTCATCGCCGGCTCGCTCGATGTCGCCGTTGACGGTATCGCCGTGGCAACCGACTCCAACAAGGTCCGCGTCGCCGACGAGGGCTACCCCACGTTTGAGATTACCCTCGACACGCTGAATGTTCAGGAGTCCGAGAAGGGCACGTCCGCAAGCCTCGTGCGCGGTATGGCCCACGAGATCGCAGCCCTTGGCGTTGAGCCCCACGGCTTCGACTTCGCCTTCACCTGCTCCGTCCCCTCGGGCGGCGGTCTTTCGAGCTCCGCTGCCGTCGAAGCCGCATACGGACGCGCCATGGAAACCCTCTGGGGCGCGCCCGCAATTGAGCCCGTCGCACTCGCCCAAATGAGCCAGCGCACCGAGAACAACTATTATGGCAAGCCCTGCGGTCTGATGGACCAGGCCGCCGTATGTCTGGGCGGCCTTGCCTACATGGACTTTGAGGACCAGGCTCAGCCTAAAACCCAGAAGCTCGAGCTCAACTTTGAGGATCACGGCTATGCGCTCGTGCTCGTTAAGGTCGGTGCCGACCACGTGGCAGCCACCGACGACTACGCCGCCGTTCCGCGCGAGATGCAGGACGTTGCCGCCGAGTTTGGCAAGGCACGCCTGTGCGAGGTAAACGTTGCCGACTTTGACGCCAAACTCCCCGAACTGCGTGCCAAGCTGGGCGACCGTGCCTGCCTACGCGCCGTTCACTACTGGTACGAGAATGGCCTGGTCGACAAGCGCTGGGCCGCCCTGAACGCCGGCGACATCGACCAGTTCCTGATCCTGACGCGCGAGTCCGGCGCCAGCTCTGCTATGTACCTGCAGAATGTCGTTGCCAAGCTGGGCTCCGAGCAGCCTTCCATGTATGCCCTGGCGCTGGCCGAGCACGTGCTCGACGGCCGCGGCGCCGTCCGCATCCACGGTGGCGGCTTTGGTGGCACCATCCAGGCCTTCGTGCCCCTCGACCTGGTCGGCACCTTTATCACCAAGATGAACGACTGGCTGGGCGAGGGCTCTGCCCGCCACTACGCAATTTCTGACAAGGGGGCTTACGCGGCATGGCTGTAATGACCGACGTGCGCGAGGCTGCCCAGGGCCTTATCGAATATGCCATCCACCGATCGATGATCGGACAGGACGATCGCATCTGGGCATACAACACCATTTTGGAGTGCATCGGCGCCACGGGCCCCGCGCTCGACATGACCTGGGCGCTGCAGAACGAGAAGCTCTCGCTCTTGCACCCCGATACCCTGCCCGACTTTGACCTGGAGGGCACGCTTGCCTCGCTTTCCGAGGCTGCCGTTGCCAACGGCGCCGCCGAGGACACGACGTCGGGCCGCGACCGCATCGCTATGCGCATCATGGGCGTGCTCATGCCGAGGCCTTCGGTTGTAAACGAGGAGTTCAACGGACGTATGGGCGTCAACGAGCCCCGCGCCGCGACCGACTGGTTCTACGGTCTGTGCTGCGACGCCGGCTACGTGCGCCGTGCCGCCATCGCGCGCAACATCAAATGGAGCACCCCCACCAACTGGGGCGACCTGGAGATCACCATCAACCTGTCGAAGCCCGAGAAGGACCCGCGCGATATTGCCGCGGCCGGCGCCGCCAAAAACACGGGCGAGAAGTATCCCGCCTGTCAGCTCTGCATCGAAAACGAGGGCTACCCCGGACGCTCCGCCGCAGCCGACGGCGGCGCCCACCCCGCTCGCCAGAATCTGCGCGTTATCCCCATCCAGCTCAACGGCGAGCGCTGGGGCTTCCAGTACAGCCCGTACGCATACTTTAACGAGCACTGCATTGCTATGAGCTCCGAGCATCGCCCGATGCACGTCGACCGCAAGGGGCTGACCTGCCTGCTCGATTTTGTGGACCTGTTCCCGCACTACTTTATCGGCTCCAACGCCGACCTGCCCATTGTGGGCGGCTCGATCTTGTCGCACGACCACTTCCAGGGCGGCGCGCACGAGTTCCCCATGATGCACGCAGCCGAGGTCTCGCAGTTTAGCGTGCCCGGCTTTGACCGGGTTACCGGCTCTGTGCTGCAGTGGCCGCTTTCGGTACTGCGCCTGCGCTCGCACGACCGCGGCGAGCTGCTCGATGCCGCCGAGAAGATTATCCTCGCCTGGCGCGAGTGGACCGATGAATCGGTTGGCGTCATCGCGCACACGGCCGACGGCGTGGCACACAACACCGTGACGCCCGTCATCCGCCGCGTCGACTCCCGCGGCAATGCCGGCGGCGAGATCTACGAGGCCTACCTGGCGCTTCGCTGCAACATCACGACCGACGAGCATCCGCTGGGCGTATTCCACCCGCATGCCGAGTACCACCACATTAAAAAGGAGAACATCGGCCTGATCGAGGTCATGGGCCTGGCAATTCTGCCGCCGCGCCTGGTTCCCGAGCTTGGCGCTGTCCGCGAGCATCTGCTGGCAGCTAAGGCCGATGCCAGCTACGACCTTGCCGGTGCGCTCGAAGGCGATGATCTTTGCCGCAGCCATGCCGCGTGGGCCGAGGATGTCTATGCCCGCCGCGCCGATGAGCTTACGGCGGATAACGCCATCGATATCCTGCACGAGGAGGTCGGCGTGGTGTTTGGCCACGTGCTCGACAACGCCGGCGTCTTTAAGTGGGACGAAGCCGGCCGCGCCGCCCAGCAGCGCTTTATCGACTCGTTGTAGAGCACAGACCCGGACGCTCAACGGCAGCCCCCACGACATAGCCACCTACACGACAACGGCGCCCGCCGGCAACATCGCCGGCGGGCGCCGTTTTCTGATGCAAGGGTAGCTAATTTGCACCAAAACAAGGAGTGTTCCAAACTGCCGGCAGAGAAGGAGCGCCCCAAGTGCCGACCTAAACCCCACATTATTCGATGGAAAAACGTGGTTACCTCCCACATTATTCGATGGAAAAACGTGGTTTACTCCCACATTTTTCGATGGAAAGACCAAAACGGTCTTATACTAACCATGATCGTTAGGAGGCAGTATGCAGCGACAGCTAATGGACGAACTCATCGCTTGGAAATCTAGGGCAAACCGCAAGCCCCTCCTGCTTAAGGGGGCCCGCCAGACGGGAAAAACCTGGCTTCTTAACGAATTCGCAGGCCAGCAGTATCAAAACGTCATCCGCTTTGACTTTATGCTCGAACCGGGCGCACGTTCGCTGTTCGACGGAAGCCTTGACCCCAAACGCATCATCTCCCAGATAGAGCTCCTGCGCGGCCAGACCATAACGCCGACAGACACACTCATCATCTTCGACGAAATCCAAGAGGCACCGCGTGGCATCACCTCGCTCAAATACTTCAACGAGCTGGCGCCGGAATACCATATCGTGGCAGCCGGCTCCTATATGGGGCTCGCGCTCCGACGCGAAAACGAGTCGTTCCCCGTCGGCAAGATTGACCAGCTTACCATGCGCCCCATGGGGTTTGTCGAGTTCGTTCGTGCCGTCGATGGCGATCCGCTCGCAGATGCCATCCTTGCCGCAGACATGGACCTGCTGGCAAACGTTTCCGAAAAGCTCGAGCGCCTGCTCAAGGAATACCTCGTTGTCGGTGGCATGCCAGAAGTTGTCTCCGCTTTCGCCACCTCCCACGATTTCATCGAGGCCCGCAGGCTTCAGCAGCAAATCATCGAAGCTTACGAATCCGATTTTGGCAAGCATGCGCCAGCCCGCATCGTCGAGCGCATGAGGCTGGTTTGGAAATCCCTTACCGGCCAGCTCGCAAAGGAAAACAAGAAGTTCGTCTACGGTGCGCTCCGTCCCGGGGCGCGCGCACGCGATTTTGAGGAAAGCCTCCAGTGGCTCATGGACTATGGAATCGTTCATAAGGTGCCACGTGTTTCCGCCCTAAGAGCACCGCTCACAAGCTACGAGGATCTCTCGGGCTTCAAGCTGTTCTGCATCGATACCGGCATCCTCGGAGCACTCTCCGGCCTCTCGCCAGCCATTGTTCTGAACGGGCCCGCTGTTTTTACGGAGTTCAAAGGCTCGCTGACCGAGCAATACGTCGCACAGGAGCTTTTGCTCCAAGGCAAAACTCCCGCGTATTGGTCATCCTCATCCGGCAATGCAGAGACTGACTTTGCCATCGACCATGCGGGGACCGTGCTTCCGCTCGAGGTCAAGGCGGCAGAGAACCTCAAAGCAAAGAGCCTGAGGATTGCCTGCGAGAAGTTCAAGCTCGAGCGCTGCGTGAGAACATCGTTAGCGGCATATAGAGACGAGGGCACGCTCGTCAACATTCCGCTCTGGGAGATTGGGCAAATCGACAAGCTGGCATAGGCGCTGTGGAGGGGGTGTCCCGTAAGGAGTGTCCCAAACTGCCGGCAAAAAAGGAACGTCTCTATCTGCCGCATTCCCGAAGCAAGACAACGCCGATGTTTTGGCAACGGCAGCGAGCGGGCCGCATTTGAGACAAGGTGACGTGAAACGAAAGGGCGCTGACCTTCTGGTCGCGCCCTTGAAGTTGAACGTCAGATTGTCCAAATGCGGCCCGCGCAGCGTCGAGCCG
>DBFBKG010000051.1:0-21093 GCA_048203815.1 Collinsella sp.
CAACGCCGACCTGGCCAACAGCTGGGGCAACCTCATCTCGCGTTCGCTCAACATGAGCGGCAAGTACTTTGACGGCTGCGCGCCCGCCAAGCCCGCGTCGTTCGATGCGTTCGACAACCCGCTGGCAAAGATTGCCGATGGCCTGGTCGATCGCTACATGGCCAAGATGGACGTGCTCGATTACGGTGGAGCTAAGGACGAGGTCATGGAGCTCATCCATGCTGCCAACCACTACATCGAGGACTCCGAGCCCTGGGCGCTTGCCAAGGACGAGGCCAAGGCTGACGAGCTGGCGTTTGTGATCTACAACCTGCTCGAGGCCATCCGCATTGCCGCTCACCTGCTGATGCCGCTCATGCCCCAGACCTCTGCCGAGGCTCTGCGTCGCCTGTCCTGCGAGGACGAGGCCACGAGCGACGACCTCAGGGGCATTTGCGCTTGGGGCCTGCTTGCCGGTGGCCAGCCCGTCGAGAAGGGCGAGCCGCTGTTCCCGCGTCTGGGCTAAGCCGCTGCGCGCCATATCGGCAATTTGCTGTTTAGATGTAAGGGCATGGCCGCAACGGTCCATGCCCTTTTGCTTTACGATGCAGCCACCATGTTAAGGAGGCAACCATGACAACTTCGCCTTTGGCAAACCCCACGGCAACCAGGGAGCTGCTAGAGGAGTTTGGCCTTGCGACCAAGCATCGCCTGGGCCAGAACTTCCTGATCGACAACCATGTGATCGAACGTATCTGTGAGCTCGCTGAGCTTGCGGGCGATGAGCGCGTGCTCGAGGTTGGCCCGGGCGTTGGCACGCTCACGCTTGCGCTGCTGCAGGAGGCGGCGTGCGTTACGTCGATTGAGGCCGACCCCGAGCTTGAGCCGGTGCTCGACGCCCACGCCGCCGACTATGCCAACTTCCGCTTTATCATGGGCGACGCACTCAAGGTTGGTTCGGAGCAGATTGAGCAGGTTGCGGGCGGTGAACCTACGGTGTTTGTCGCGAACCTGCCCTATAACGTGGCGGCGACGATCATCCTGCAGTTCTTCCAGACGATGCCTGCGCTCAAGCGCGCCGTCGTCATGGTTCAAAAGGAGGTTGCCGATCGCATTGCCGCAGTGCCGGGCAACAAGACCTATGGCGGCTATACGGCAAAGCTCGGCCTGTATGCGCAGGTTACGGGTCGCTTTGAGGTGCCGCCGCGTTGCTTTATGCCGGCGCCGCACGTGGACTCGGCCGTCGTGCGTATCGACCGTGTTGACGGCGTGGTGCCCGAAGGACTCGATCGCGAGTTCGTGGCCCGCGTGATCGACGCCGCATTTGCTCAGCGTCGCAAGACCATTCGCAATTCCATGAGCGCCAACGGTTTTGCCAAGGACGCGCTCGACGCCGCCTTTGAGGCCTGCGGTATCGCACCTACCACGCGCGCCGAGACGCTCGACGTCGCTGCCTTTGTCCGCTTGGCTCAGGAGCTTTCCCATGACGCCTAATGTCGAACGCGTGACGTTTACCAAAAAGAAGAAAACGGTGGCCTGCCCGGTGCCGCTGGCGCCGCTTGCCGATACGCATGCGCACCTGCTCTCATTTTGGAGCAAGGAAGTGCCCGAGACGCTCGCGCGCGCCAAGGAAGCGGGCATTGACTTGTTGGTGACGGTCTTCGACCCCATTGCCGATAAGCGCAGCGTGGCGGACTATAGCGACTGGCTGGTTCGCGAGATCCTGCCGATGCGGGATATCCCGCAGATCAAGTATCTCGCCGGCGTGCATCCGTATGGCGCACCGGACTATACCGACGACGTTCACGCACAGGTCGTTGCCGCACTCGATGATCCCTTATGCGCCGGTATTGGCGAGATCGGTCTGGACTACCACATGGACTATGACGACGATATCGCGCCGGCGCCCCACGACGTGCAGATCGACTGTATGGCGCGCCAACTCGAGGTCGCCGTACGCCGCAATGTGCCGGTAGAGCTGCATCTGCGTCATGAGGATACGGACGAGGAGCGCACCTCGCATGTGGACGCCTACAACGTGCTGCGCGAGGTGGGCGTGCCTCAGGCCGGTTGCGTGCTGCACTGCTTTGGCGAGGACCGAGCCACGATGGAGCGCTTTGTGGATTTGGGTTGTTACATCGCCTATGGCGGCGCGGCTACCTTTAAGCGCAACGACGACGTGCGTGAGGCATTCGCGGCAACCCCGCTCGACCGTATTTTGTTCGAGACGGATTGTCCCTATATGGCTCCGGAGCCCATTCGCGGTCTTGAGTGCGAGCCTGCAATGATTTCGATCACAGCAAACGCGCTGGTCAACGACCGCGTCGATCGTACCGGCGAGGACGCCGAAGCAATCGCCCGAGCCGCCTGGGAAAATGCCTGCAAACTTTTTCAAAAATAGTTCTTGCGTTCGCGGTGGCGCTCCGTTATTCTAATTCCTGCACGCGGGCGTGGCGGAATTGGCAGACGCGTACGGTTCAGGTCCGTATGGGGGCAACCCCATGAAGGTTCAAGTCCTTTCGCCCGCACCATTAAATGAAAGAGCTCCCAGCAATGGGAGCTTTTTTGTTATGGGCTCATCGCAGGGCCTTGAACCTGCGAAGGAGCGAGCGTAGAGAAAACGCGGAGCGTTTTTAGCGAGCTGGCGAGGACGCCGTCAGGCGGCCGAAGCCGGTGCGGATCCGCGAAGCGGATACGCGGACGTCCTTTCGCCCGCACCATTAAATGAAAGAGCTCCCAGCAATGGGGGCTTTTTTGTTATGGGCCGTTTTTGGCAGATTTGACCTATCGATTTCGCGCGGTAGATGCCCCTGTGGTCAAAAAGTGGCGAATATGAGTACTGGCACGAAAACAGAGACATTTCGCGAAGCCATTTTTGCTCATTTTACGCAACAGATGTACGCTAATTTGGCTCAACCTTGAGACAAAATGAAGTCATTTCGATAGACTTCGGGTTCAAAGAGGCGATTTTGACCCAAATACGCTGTTACTAAACTGGTAACAGTACTCATATTTGGCCTTTTTTGACCATGGGTCCTCTTGTTGGTGTCACACAGCTGCTTCGTGCGGGTATCCTAGTCCCAACGCGTGCCTATCAGAGGAGAAACCATGCTGTTGTCCGGTATCATCGCTGCCCTTACGAGCCTTCTACTTCCCATCATCATTTTGTTGCTACTGCTCCCCAACGCCTGCTATGTCGTTGAACAGCAGCATGCTGTGATCATTGAGCGCCTGGGCAAGTTCAACCGCATCGTCAACGCGGGCTTCCACATGAAGGTGCCCGTAATCGACCGTAAAGCCGCCACGGTGAGTCTGCGCACCATGAAAAACGGTTTTGGCATCGACGTTAAGACCCAGGACAACGTGACTATCGGCCTTGAGGTCTCTGCTCAGTACCACGTGAGCTATGACATGGGCGCCGGCCCGGCAGATTCGGGCATCTACAAGAGCTACTACATGCTGCAGGAGCCCGTCGACCAAATGCGTGACTTCATCACCGATGCCCTGCGCTCTTCTATCCCCGTCTACACGCTCGATGAGGTCTTTGCCAAAAAAGACGATATCGCCAAGGACGTCAACGCCACCGTGTCCGAGCAGATGGCCGCCTACGGCTTTACCCTCGTGTCGACACTTATCACCAAGATCGCGCTGCCGACCGAGGTCGAGAACTCCATGAACGACATCAACGCCGCCCAGCGAAAGCGCGCCGCTGCGCAGGAGCTCGCCGAGGCCGATCGCATCAAGCGCGTTACCGAGGCGACCGCCGAGGCCGAGGCAATGGAAAAGGCGGGCGAGGGCATCGCCAACCAGCGCAAGGCCATTGCTCTGGGCATCAAAGATTCGCTCGAGATCATCCAGGAGACGGGCGTCGGCAACGATGAGGCCAACCAGCTGTTCATGTTTACGCAGTGGTCCGAGATGATGACGGAGTTCGCTCGCACGGGCAAAACCTCGACGGTCGTGCTGCCGAGCGATTTCTCGCAGTCGGCCTCGATGTTCGAGCAGATGCTGACCGCCGGCAAAGTTCAGAACGAGTCAAAGGAGTAGACGCGCGTGAAATATACCGTTGTTTGCGTTGGCAAGCTCAAAGAGCGCTTTTGGAAGGACGCGTGCGCCGAATACACCAAACGCCTAGGCGCCTATGCCAAGGTAGATATGCGCGAGGTTGCCGATATCGATCCGGCCAAGGCGGGCGGCGTGGATGCCGCGCGCAACAAAGAAGGCGCGGCGATTCTTGCTGCCCTGCCACCGCGGGCACATGTGATTCTGCTGGCTATCGAGGGCAAGGAGCGTTCGAGCGAGGAGTTCTCGGCCCGCCTCGATGACCTCATGCTGAGAGGCAACAGCGACATCGCTTTTGTAATCGGCGGATCGGACGGCGTGAGCGATACCGTGCGCGCCCGCGCCGACGAGATGCTCAGCTTTGGACGCATTACCTTGCCGCATAACCTGGCGCGCGTGGTGCTGCTGGAGCAAATCTACCGCGCCTGCAAGATTAGCCGTGGCGAGCCGTATCACAAATAGGTCGGCAATGCGAAACAATGGCGTGGGACAATACCTTTCGTTTTGAGGAATGTGTCTGAAAGGACTATGAGAAATGAAGATTGGATTTGTCGGTTTTGGCAATATGGCGAGCGCTATGGCCGATGGCTGGATCGCTGCCGGTGTAGCTGCGAGCGACATGTGCGCCTGCGCGGGTCGCTACGACGCACTGGTTGAGCGCTGCGAGGCGCGCGGCATGGTCGCCTGCCACGATGCCGCCGAGGTTGTCGCCGCATCCGATATCGTGGTCGCTGCGGTCAAACCGTACATGATCGAGAAGATATTCGCCCCGCTCAAGGATGCTCTTGCCAAAAAGGTCGTTCTGTCGGTTGCCTGGACCTGGGACAGCGCCAAGTGGGAGCAGGTCCTGCCGGGCGTCGCGCATATCTCGACGGTGCCCAACACACCGGTTTCGGTGGGCGAGGGCGTCATCGCTTGCGAGAAGGCTTCCACGCTTAGTGATGAGCAGAGCGCAGTGGTGCTTGATTTGCTTGGCAAGCTCGGTGCGGTGGTCGAGCTCGATACGAGCCTGCTGTTTGTGGGCGGCACGGTTGGTGGTTGCGCTCCGGCATTTGTCGCCATGGCAATCGAGGCCCTGGGCGATGCGGCGGTCAAGCACGGTATCCCGCGTGCCGATGCCTATCGCATTGTGAGCCAGATGGTGCTGGGTACGGCAAAGTTGCAGCTTGCAACTGGCCAGCATCCTGCGGCGATGAAGGATGCCGTATGCTCGCCTGGTGGTGCCACCATCAAGGGCGTCGTTGCGCTCGAGGACGCCGGCATGCGCAGCGCCCTGGTCAAGGCAATCGACGCAACTCTCCAGTAAAACCGACCAAAAAAGACAGGTTTATTTTTGGCAGGTATTTTCTGCGGTTTTGTCCTTTTAGCGAAAAGCGCCCCGCAACTGGCTCAATTCCAGTTGCGGGGCGCTTACGTTTGACCAGATAAAACCGACCAAAATAAACCTGTCCCTTTTTGGCAGGTTAGTCCCAGAAGCTGTCTTGATCGTCCTCGGACTTGGGGCCGCGGTCGACATACATCTTATGGGTGCGCTTCTCCATCACAAAGGCAAGAATCGCAAACAGTAGGATGCCGCCGGCGAAAAGGATGGCAAAACCGGTGCGGGTGCCAAACAAAAAGGAAAAAACTGCGTCCATTGGGTGCCTTCTTGCGTAGTTGAGTTGGGTCGTAAACGCTCATAAGTATATACTTGCCCATACATGTACAAGGTTGCAACCTAAATGGAATGTATATCGCCGGAGGATCTAATGCTTGATATCAAGTTTGTTCGCGAGAACCCCGATGCCATCGATGTCGCCATGGCTAACCGCCAGACGTCTTGGGATCGCGAGAAGTTCTTTGAGCTCGACGACGAGCGCCGTGCCGTCATCACCGAGGTCGAGGAGCTCCAGGCTACGCGCAATGCCGAGTCCAAGAAGATCGGCGCCCTGATGAAGGAGGGCAAGAAGGACGAGGCCGAGGCCGCCAAGGAGGCCGTGCGCGCCGTCAACGAGAAGATTGACGGTCTGGCCGAGCGTCGTACCGCCCTCGAGCAGGAGCAGTACGACTTCATGGCTCACCTGCCCAACATTCCTTGCGAGGCCACGCCGTACGGTAAGGACGAGGACGAGAACATCGAGCGTCGCCGCTGGGGCACCCCGCGCGAGTTCGACTTCGACTTTAAGCCGCACTGGGATCTGGGCACCGATCTGGACATCCTCGACTTCGAGCGTGGCAATAAGCTCTCCGGCAGCCGCTTTACCGTTCTCGGTGGCGCCGGCGCCCGCCTGGAGCGCGCCCTTATCAACTTCTTCCTCGATACGCACACCAGCCGTGGTTTTAAGGAGTGGTGGCCGCCCATCGTCGTCAAGCGTCAGACCATGTTCGGCACGGGTCAGCTGCCCAAGTTCGAGGATGACGCCTATCACGTCTCGGGCGACAACTTCCTGATCCCCACCGCCGAGGTCGTGCTTACCAACCTGCACGCCGGCGAGGTCCTCGATGCCGACACTCTGCCGCGCCGCTACACCGCCTTCACCCCCTGCTTCCGCGAGGAGGCCGGCTCTGCCGGTCGCGACACCCGCGGCATCATCCGTCAGCACGAGTTCGACAAGGTCGAGATGGTCAAGTTCGCTAAGCCGGAGGAGTCTGACGAGGAGCTCGAGAGTATGACCGCCGAGGCCGAGTACCTGCTGCAGCAGCTGGGCCTTCCGTATCGCGTGATTAGCCTGTGCACCGGTGACTTGGGCTTCTCTGCCCGTCAGACCTACGACGTCGAGGTCTGGCTGCCGAGCTACAACGCCTACAAGGAGATCAGCTCCTGCTCCAACTGCGGTGACTTCCAGGCTCGCCGCGCCAACATCAAGTATCGCGACCCCGAGAACTTCAAGGGTTCGCGCTACCTGCACACTCTCAACGGTTCTGGCCTGCCGGCTGGCCGCACCATGGCCGCCATTCTGGAGAACTACCAGAACTCCGACGGCACCATCACGATCCCCGAGGTCCTGCGTCCTTACATGGGTGGTCTCGAGAAGATCGAGCCGGTCGCGTAAGTTGGCTGCATAGGGGATATGCAAGGGCGCTCCTTCGGGGGCGCCCTATTTCGTGCGCAGGTCCATACCATGCCGTGCGGACAGCTCAATAGAAAACACACGAACAACTGTTCTGTATACAGCCATCTACCTGCTATGCTTTTGCTAAATAAGAGCGAGAGAAAGGGGACGCGATGGAGCTGTTTGATGATCGGGTGGTTTTGTTTGAGAGCGACGAGGGCGGGGAGTACCTGCTTGTAACGTGTGAGCCGTCTGGCATGGGCGGCCTGGTGGTTCGGCAGACGAGTGAGGGTCCGTTGACACAATGGTGCTTTGAGGAGTCGCCGCATGTGGTCGAGACCTTTGTGATGCACGAGGGACTTGTGGCGCTGGAGCACTTCTATGGAGTTGGGACTTCCAACCAGGTCGCGCGCATGCTGAGCATCTCGTTTGCCGATTATGATTGTGCCCAGCGGGTGAGATCGCTCCTGAGGGAACTTGATGCCAAGTTCGACGTGATCGAAAAGCCAATCGATCGTACGGGGAACAGCGGTATATGCGGAGCAGCATGACAAAACTGCGTTCCACAAAAAAGTTTGAGATTGTGCTTGACTCCAATAAGCTAAAGTGGTTTTATATGTCTTGCGCTGCGGCGTTACCTCAGCTGGATAGAGGGTCTGACTACGAATCAGAACGTCATAGGTTCGAATCCTATACGCCGCACCAATTGAACTTGAAGCCTCCGGCAACGGGGGCTTTTCTTTTACGCCGGCACCGCACGGATTCGAACCTCGGTCGAGGCGCGGGCGTCAAGAAAACGCGGAGCGTTTTCAGCCCGCGGGCGAGTCCGCCGGCAGGCGGGCGAAGCCGGTGCGGATCAGCACGACAACTTAATCAGCGCTCCGTAAAAATTTTCCAAATTGTTGCTTGACCCATCGAGGGCTCACGTGCATAATAATCCGTGCGTTGCGGCGTTACCTCAGCTGGATAGAGGGTCTGACTACGAATCAGAACGTCATAGGTTCGAATCCTATACGCCGCACCAATTGATTTTTTAAAGCTCCCGGCAACGGGAGCTTTTCTTATATAGCGATTCGCTTGAGCGCAAGCATCGAAATACGGCTGATCCAAACTGGCCGTAATTACGCCAAATGAGTAAAAATCAAATTCGATAATTTTTTTTGAAAAAACGCTTGACCATTATTCAGTCTATGTGCATAATAATCAACAAGTCGCGGCGTTACCTCAGCTGGATAGAGGGTCTGACTACGAATCAGAACGTCATAGGTTCGAATCCTATACGCCGCACCATTTGAGATTAAAGCTCCCGGCAACGGGGGCTTTTCTTTTACGTAAACACCGCATGGATTCGAACCTCGGTCGAGGCGCGGGCGTAAAGAAAACGCGGAGCGTTTTTAGCCCGCGGGCGAGTCCGCCGGCAGGCGGGCGAAGCCGGTGCGGATCCGCGCAGCGGATGCGCGGAATCCTATACGCCGCACCAATTGAAATTGAAAGCCTCCGGCGACGGGGGCTTTTCTTTTAGGCGGACCCCGCATGGATTCGAACCTCGGTCAACGGGGACTATTTCTCATCGACTCGTGTAAGATTTCGAGTATGCGCCTCGGTGAGCCCGTGGCGCGCTCTTTCTTTAGACGACCGATCAGGGTGATATTTCGTGGCAGAGCGTCTGACATACAAGCTCAGGTTTCTCGATCCCAAAAAGCGCTTTCCGGCCATGCCTGAGCAGCCTGCGGGACGCTCGTATGGCGTGGTTTGGAAGCTCTTTGGCGAGGACCCGCATGAATCATGCTATGTCGTCGAATTCGTCGGCAAAAGCCATGTGTCACTTTTGGGCTACGTGAGCGTTTCGGGTGAGGTCTATAAGGTGGACCGCCCCGTTAACGAGATGTCACTGCCCGACGATCCCGACATGCAACTGATTCTTGACGAGTCCGATTCCAACATCGGTGAGATTGCGGTCAGGGGTACCGATGGGACGATGTACTCCCGGGCGCGAGTCATCGGCTCTCCCGAAGGCACCATGCGCGAACAATCCGATCGAGAGACGTGGAATTCGACGCGCAGCCTTCGCTACGGCGAGTTCATGGCCTCGATGTTCTTGCGTTACGTGATATTCGCCGATTCTGAAAACGCTGTCTTAGGCACGGCAGACGGTGACGGCCTTGACGAGGGCATGAAAAATGCCGTCGACAAGATCAAACTTGTAAAACTCCCCGAGCCGGTTGAGGTGCTGCTGGGTTTTGATTCCACGCCGCTGCCCGATGCAATCGAAACGTTGCTCTACCGCATTGATCATACAGATAATCCAAGTGGCATTGAGTGCTATGCCGCCGCTTTGATGGGCGAAGTTAATCTGCCTCGCCTGCGCACCATCGCGGCCAAAACCGAAATGAGCCTGGCGCGCATCGATCGCTCGAGGCTCTTTTATCTCAATTTTGACCGTAGCCTGCTGGACCAGGACGAGATCGATATCCTACTTGCCGTCGAGTGCCGCCTGAACCGCCTATCGGGCATCCTTGAGCGTATTGGGGCAGGGTTGGGCCCCGTTGCCTCGTCGCCAAGCTTTGAGGGCTGCTCGCTCTTTGACCTATGGCATATCAGCAAGACGACAAACGACGTTCCTCGCTTGCTCGAAACGCTGTCGAATGACAGCCCGTGGGCCAAGCCGGGGACGGTTGCGTGCCAGCCGGGTGGCGAGTGGGACGTTCGCACCCGCTTTGCACGTATCGTAGAAGCGCTCAACGTGGTCACGCGGCTCGATTACACCTATCGAGCGAACGTCGCCGAGGGCATCGTGCTGGTGCGATTTGGCCGCACGGTTGTCGATGCTATGCCGCAGCGCGAATACGATGCTCAAGATGACGCCTGGCGCGAGGTGGATGAGCCTAAGCGCGCGGCGTGGGCCACTGAGCACGATGCGCGTATTGCGCTTACACTCGCGGCGGCTTGCTTTGCTTCGGGCGCTCGCATCACGCGCTGTTATGTTCAGATTGCGGCTCCCGACGGCGAGCGGGGCGAGCGCGTCATTGCAACATATTCCTTTGGGCGTGCGGCCTATCTGGCCAATTGCGTGCCTGTCGCCAAGGATCTTGAGAGCATGGACATGGACGATATGCCGTGCAAGCGCATGCTTGAGGCATATGAGTCGGACGCACCGGATGCGATTGAGCCTGCGGAGGTTCACGCTCGCCCGCGTGACGACCACCGTTCGCTGCCGCCGGCGTTGCGCGACCTGCTGCTTGCCGATACGGCTGATGAGCTAGAGGTCATGGAGGAGGACGATGACCCGTATGTGGCGCGCGTCGTTGAGTTGCGCGAGCAGGTAAAAGTTGACCATGCAAGTGCGTTTGAGGGCTTCTCCCGTCTTGTTGAGGAGCTGGAGGCAAAGTGCGCCGTCGCCGAGCTTTTGGCAACGGGTCCGGTTCAGACGCAGTTTTGCGACAACCAGCTGGTGCGTATGGTGCTGCCGGTAATGGAGGAAGATCGCTCGGTGCGCATCCTGCGCGCTCCCGACGCGCTCTACTTTGCTCAGCACGAGATCTGCAGTTATTACGCCGATCAGGAGGATTTTGAACGGGCATTGCCCGAGGTGCGTCGTCTTTACGATCTGGCTCGCTCGTCCATGCAATCGCACTTTGCGCTCATCAACGTGTTGGCGCGCCTGGAACGCTTTGACGAGATTATCGAGGTGGCGCGCCACGGCCTGCGCATTGCCAGCGACCGTTCCGCAATCGGTTATCTGTTCTATCGCTTGGCGTTTGCCTATTGGAACTGCGACCAGCTCGAGCTCGCGCTGGCATGCTACCGCCTGGTACCGCGCGGCGAGGAGTCGGGTAGCAACGCACTGGAGGAAATGCAGGGCCTTATGAATGAGATGGGTGTCAATGAGCCTCCGACGTTTGAGGAGGCCGTCGAGACCATCCGCAAGGCTGGGCTTGAATTGCCTCCCGTGTCCGCCGTGGCCAACCAGCTGGCGGATGCTGCCGTGCAGTTGGTCGATAGCGGCTTCTTTTTCCTGGCGCGCGTCTGCATCTTCCAAATGTGGCGCACCATGGGCAACGATGAGCTCGGCTCCCTCAATCGCTCGCTGGGGTAGGGGCGAAAACTGCAAGGAGGAAAGGCCGCTAGGCAATTAGAAAATTCCCTCTTGCTCAACTTCGGCTGTTTGGTTACTATAGAACGGCTGTTACGGAGAGCTGACCGAGAGGCCGAAGGTGCTCGCCTGCTAAGCGAGTATGCCCCAAAAGGGCATCTGGGGTTCGAATCCCCAGCTCTCCGCCAGTATGAATTTGTAGAAGGGTCCCATTTGGGGCCCTTTTTTATTATCAAGAATGGCGGCTGGGGATTCGAACCCTCAAAAAGGAGGCGTCCTTTCGGACGTCTCCTTTCAGCGAGCGTATTGTTCTTCGATCCTACACCTCGGGTGCCTTGGCTACGGTTTCGCTTTCTGCCGCAAGCGGACGGTTTTCGATGCGACGACTCAGGCGGTCGAGCTTCACAAGAAGCCATTCAATGGGATTCGGCCCCGAGCCTTCCTCATCGGCAACCAAATCCGTGACAACGACCTTGATGCCGTCTTGTTTGAGCGTGAGGCTACCTACTTTGTCGCCCACATGCACCGTGCCCGAAAGGTCATCGTAGGCAACCTTTTCGGTTACTTCTCCGGCAAGCGAAAAGATGGTCGCCTGAGCTGCGGGATCGGCGAGTGTGGCGTCGATCGTCTTGTCCGTCCAGTCGGTCTGGCTTATGCGCGCGATGAGCGGATTGCCGTTGGCGGTCTTTTCCTGCGTGTTGGCGATCGCAACCGTCACCTTGTGGCCGTAGTACCAGTTGGCAAGGGCGGCCGTGTCGGCAAAGCGCTGGTCGTTGGTGCTGGAGTTCAAAACGACGGTATAGGTCTCGTCGCCATCGCGGTCGTAGGCTGCCGTAAAGCAGTAGCCGGCATCGTCGGTAGTGCCGGTCTTGCCGCCGATATTGCCGTCCTGCCCCAGCAGCTCGTTGTGCGTATCCATGGAATGTGAGTGGTCGGAGCCGTCGGCGCCTGTAACCTCAATCCAGGAATCATCGCTCGCCACGATCTCGCGGAACGTATCGCTCTTCATTGCTTCCTGCATCATCAGGGCCGCATCGTGCGCGGTCGAGTGCATGTCGCCGGCCCACTCATCAAAGTCCAGACCGTGCGGATTCTCAAAAAGCGTTCCCGTGCAGCCGAGCTTTTTAGCGCGCTCGTTCATGGCCTTGACAAACGTGGCCTCGGCATCTTTGGTCTTGGGGTCGATCTTTTTGCCCACATGCTCGGCAAGTACGATGGCGGCGTCATTGCCCGAGGGAATCATCAGGCCGCGCAGGGCCTGTTCCACTGTGAGCTCGTCGCCTTTGAGCAAGCCGGCGGTCGAATTGCCCACGGTTGCCGCGGCGTTGCTCACCGTGACCTTCTCATCCATCTTGCAGTTCTCGATGGTTAGGATTGCGGTCATGACCTTGGTAATTGAGGCGATCTTGACCTGCTCGTCGGCACTGCGGGCGTAATAGACGGAACCGTCCTTGCTCATGACGATGGCGTTGGTCGCATCGATATCGGGCAGATTCTCGGCCGTGATGCCGCGGGCGTCGGCGGTCTTGCCGCAAACGATATCGGTCGTAAGCGCCTGGGCGTCGGCGGCAGACGGCGTACCGGCGGCAAGGGCGACGGCGCAGACAATGCCGGCGGTCAGTTGCGCGGAGCGCTTTACAAGAGAACTAAGGGTCTTCACAGATTTCGCTTTCGACGGGATGGTCTCTTCAGAGTTCAAAGTATATCGTTTACCGGCGCGGACAATCAGCGCGCGGGCGTGCGCGGCCCATGTCTGCGCCCGAACGGACACATAGGTGCTTAAGGTCGACTTAATCGCCCACGCTTGTTGTGTGTGGCGCGTGCTGCCTCGGGCATAATGGAGCGCGAGAGGAGCACGCATGAACGAGCGCATTTTGGTAGTTGATGACGAGAAGGCCATCGCCGACCTGGTTGGTATCTACCTTACAAAAGAGGGCTTTGATGTGCAGATTGCCTATAGCGGCGCAGATGCTGCCAAGGCGATTTTGGAGCAGGAGTTCGATCTGGCGCTGCTGGACGTCATGCTGCCCGATATCGACGGCTTTGAGCTGCTGCGCACCATCCGCGCTAGCCATACCTATCCCGTTATTATGCTGACGGCGCGCGATGCCCAACATGACAAGATCGAGGGCCTCTCGTTGGGCGCAGACGATTACGTGGTCAAGCCGTTCCGTCCGCTGGAGCTCATTGCGCGCGTTCATGCTCAGCTCCGTCGTTACACTAGCTACGGCAGCCGCGCACAGGCGGTCGAGTCGCCGACCATCCAGCTCGACGGCCTCGAGATCAACCGCGACGCTCGTTGTGTGACGGTGGACGGTGCACCGGTGCGCCTCACGCCCATCGAGTATTCCATCTTGCTGTATCTGGTCGAGCATCGTGGCAGCGTGGTGGCCGTGGGGGACCTGTTCCGCGCGGTGTGGAACGAGGATTTTATGCCCGGCTCCAACAATACGGTGATGGTGCACATCCGCCATCTGCGTGAAAAGATCGGCGACGATGCTCAAAAGCCGCGCTTTATCAAAAACGTCTGGGGCGTTGGCTACATAATCGAATAACGCCTTTGATGGTGGGGAAGTGGATATGACAAAAGACGATAGGCGGGTATTCGAGGTGCCCGATCGACTCTTTGAATACATAAGGGCGGTCGTCGACAACCGTGCGCTTGCGACGGTGCTGCTCTTTTTGCTGAGTCTGCTACTCATTGGCATTGACAATATCGTTGGTATCCTGGCAGTTCTGCTCATTGGCTTCTTGCTGATCGATCGATTTGAAATCGTTCGCCGCTGCGTGGTAATCGGCGGTGCCGCGTGGACGACTACGCTGGCGATCGGGGCCATGGCGCTTGGCGGTATTGGCGGGCCCGTGTTCTTTAATGCCGCCTTTGTGTTCAACATGCTCGGCTTTGTGCTGGCACTCGCCGTGTGTGTCCTGTTCTTTTGCGGGCGTGCCCTGTATTACCAGGGTTATGAGCAAGGCGAGCAGCGTGCCGACCGCGTGATCGCCGCCCGTATTCAGGACCGTCTGATCGACAACCCCGACACGTGGGATACCATCGACGGCGACTTTCTCGAGGTCGAGGGTGCGCTCAACCGGGCGCGCGATTGCGAGCGTAAGGTTCAACAGGCCTTGCGCGACGAATCGCATCGCAAAGATGACCTGGTTACGTACCTGGCGCACGACCTGCGCACGCCGCTTGCCAGCGTGGTGGGCTATCTTTCGCTCCTGCAGGAGGCTCCCGATTTGCCGCTTGAGCAGCGTGCACGCTTTACGGGCGTGGCGCTCGACAAAGCCCATCGGCTCGACGCGCTCATCGAGGAGTTTTTCGACATCACGCGTTTTGATTTCCACGATATCGTGCTCACCCGCGCTTACGTCGATTTGGGGCTATTGCTGGCGCAGGTGGCCGACGAGTTCTATCCCATTCTCAACGAACAGCACAAGGAAGCCAAGGTTGATATCTGCGAGGACCTGACGGTGCTCGTGGACGGCGACAAGATGGCTCGCGTATTCAACAACATCATGAAAAACGCCGTTGCCTATAGCTATGAAGGCTCGACTATCACGATCGAGGCCAGGCGTTTGGGTGACGGTGGCGTACGCGTACGATTTGTGAACCAGGGCAATCCGATCCCTGAGCCAAAGCTCAAGGTGATCTTTGAGAAGTTCTATCGCCTGGATGCAGCGCGTGCGACCAATCGCGGCGGTGCTGGGCTGGGTCTCGCCATCGCCAAGGAGATTGTTGGGGCACATGGCGGTGCCATCGCGTGCGAATCGACGCCCGAGCATACCGTCTTTACCATCAAGCTGCCCGCCGCGTAGCGTAGGCGCCTTTACAAACACCTGACAATGCGCTCACGTGCGTATGAGTCGCGATTTCTACTATCGATACAGCTGGATTGATATCGATGTGGAGGTATGCGGTATGACGGCTGCTGCGGCTATGGAGCCCACGGAGCTCGAGGAGCTAATGGAGGCGCAAGCCGAGGCTGCGCACGAGCGCGAAGTCGGGGATGCGACTCGCCCCACGGCGCAGGATTTTGCCGCCTCGCCGACACGCATCGACGTCGAGGGCCTCGACCTGTTCTATGGCGACCATCACGCGCTCAAGGACGTGTCCATCAAGATCCGCGACAAGCAGATTACCTCGTTTATCGGTCCTTCGGGCTGCGGCAAGTCAACGCTGCTGCGTTGCTTTAACCGCATGAACGACGGCATCAAGGACTGCCGCATCGAAGGCAAGATCGCGCTCGACGGCCAGGATATCCTGGGCGACTACGACATCTGCCGCCTGCGTCAGCGTGTGGGCATGGTGTTCCAGCGCCCTAACCCGTTTCCCATGAGCATCTACGACAACGTCGCGTATGGCCCGCGCGGCATGGGTGTGCGCGACCGCGCCGTGCTGGATGAGCTGGTCGAGGACTCTCTTCGTCGCGCTGCGCTATGGGACGAGGTCAAGGACAAACTCAAGGAGTCGGGGCTGGGCCTTTCGGGCGGGCAGCAGCAGCGCCTGTGCATCGCCCGCGCGCTTGCCGTGCAACCCGATATTCTTCTGATGGACGAGCCCACGAGCGCTCTCGATCCCGTGTCGACGCTGGTGGTTGAGCAGCTGGCCTGCGAGCTCAAAGAGACCTGCACGCTCGTGGTCGTTACGCTCAATATGCAGCAGGCGGCGCGTATCTCCGACTCGGTCGCGTTTTTCTTGCTGGGTGAGTTGGTAGAGCACGCGCCCACCGCTCAGCTCTTCAAAAATCCCACCGACCCGCGCACGGCGGATTATTTGACGGGACGTTTTGGCTGATACCATCTAGTGCAGGCACCTTTAGGGTTAAGATGCGGTCATGCCGGCCGCAAAGGGGTTCAACATGATCTATTACGTCGAGGACGATGACAACATCAGGGATTTGACGGTTTATGCGTTGCGCAAGCAGGGAATCGAGGCCGAGGGCTTTTCGTGCGACGGCGAGTTTAAGGCTGCCGTGGCGCGACGGGCGCCCGATGCCGTCCTGCTCGACATCATGTTGCCCGATACCGACGGTTTGGCAATTATGCGTCGCCTGCGCGCCGACCGCCTGACGGCGACGGTGCCCATCATGATGCTCACTGCCAAGGATACCGAGCTCGATAAGGTGATGGCGCTCGATGGCGGTGCCGACGATTATCTGACCAAGCCGTTTTCGCTCATGGAACTTGCCAGCCGTTGCCGTGCGCTGCTGCGCCGCGGCGGTATGGTCAAGCAGGCGAGCGATGTGCTCAGCGTGGGCGATATCGTGCTTTCGCCCAGCCATCGCGAGGCGACCGTTGCCGGCGAGCCGCTCAAACTCACCTTGCGCGAGTTCGATTTGCTTGAATATCTTATGCGCAAGCCCGGCGTGGTCTTTACCCGTGAGTCGCTGCTGCAGAGCGTGTGGGGCTGGGACTTCGACGGCGGTTCACGTACCGTCGACGTGCACGTGCAGACGCTTCGCCAAAAACTGGGCGAGCGTGCCAGCGCCATCGAGACCGTGCGCGGCGTGGGTTATCGCCTGGCCGAGCCCTCTGCCGGTGATGGTGCCGAAGGCGACGACACCGCGGCCACCGCATCGGAGGAGTAACCCGTGGTCTTCGCCCCCCAGGGAAAACATACGCTGTCGCACCGCGTGTTTGCGACGATATTTGTCTGCGCTATGTCCGTCATTTTGGCGTTTACGGTGTTGGGCGCGTTCTTTGTGCAAAACACCTTGGCAGATGCCACGAGTGCCAATCTTTCGCAGGAAACCGAGCTTATTGCCGCCGCCTTAAACGAGCAGAAGGAACCCATCGCATTCTTGCGAAGCCTCGATCGCGAGGACCTTCGTATCACGCTGATCAACAGGGATGGATCGGTCGCCTATGACAACGAGGCGTCTCCTTCCACGTTGCCCAACCATGGCGATCGCCCCGAGGTCATTGAGGCCCTTGAGAGCGGTTCGGGCTCCGCGGAGCGCTCGAGCACTACGCTCGACGAGATTATGCTATATCGCGCCGTCGCCCTTGATAACGGTCAGGTTGTTCGTTTGGCACAGGCCCAGCCTGGCGTCGCGGCGATTTTGCTTTCGCTGGTGGCGCCGATGCTGCTTATTGCAGCGGCGGGCGCGGTGCTCTCGTTTTTCCTTGCGCGCCGCGAATCCCGTGCCATCATTGCGCCGCTGCAGGAGGTCGATTTGGACCACCCGCGCCGTAGCTATGAACATGCCTACACCGAGATGGTTCCCATGCTCGAGCGCATTGAGTCGCAGCGCCAGGAGCTTAAACGCCAGATGGCTGTGCTGGCCGATAATGACCGCATGCGTCGCGAGTTTACGGCCAATATCACTCATGAGCTCAAGACCCCGCTTACCGCGATTTCGGGCTACGCCGAGCTTATTGCAAGCGGCATGGTTGAAGGCGAGGACGACCTGTGCAACTTTGGCGGCCGCATCTACCGCGAGGCGGGACGCCTGGCAGCGCTCGTCAACGACATCCTCACGCTTTCCAACTTGGATGAGGCGGAGCGAGCATCCGAGGGCGAGGCGGTGCCTATTGGGTCCACGGAGCCCATCGAGCTATCTCGCGCCATTTTGACGGTGGAACAGCGTCTTGAGCAGGTTGCCCGGCAGTCGAATGTGACCATTGGGCACGAGACGAAGCCCGTGGTGATCGAAGGCGTATCGCGTCTGATCGACGAGCTGATCTATAACCTGGCAAGCAACGCCATTCGCTACAACCGATCTGGCGGTACGGTCATGCTGCGTTGTGGAACCCACGACGACGGGCGCCCGTATCTGTCGGTTGCCGATACGGGTATTGGCATTGCGCCCGAGGAGCAGGGTAAAGTGTTCGAACGTTTTTACCGCGTGGACAAGAGTCGTTCTAAGGCGCGTGGCGGAACCGGCCTGGGCTTGGCGATCGTCAAGCACGCCGCTCTGTACCATCACGCCGCGATTGACCTGTCGAGTGAACCGGGCGTGGGGACCACCGTTACGGTAACGTTTCCCGTGCAACAAGAGGGACCGTTCGCGTAGCGATATGGCAAAAACCGAGGATTAGACGATTTACCCGCGCCTACGCTGCCGCGTTAGTCGTTGCGCAACTTACACACGGACGCTGTATCTTATGTATAGAGTTCGGACATGGCAGAAAGATACGATATTATACGAGCAGTTTTGTCGATACGAACTAGGGAAATGAAAGGCAAACTGCATGACCCTTCTTGAACTGTTCCAGCTGCTTAAAAAGCACCTCAAGCTGGTCATTGCCCTTCCGGTGGTCTGCGCGATCGCCATGGGCGTCGTCTCCTTCACCATGATGGACAACACCTACACCGCCACGACGAGCATGTACATTCTCGCCAAGACCGATGGCGGCCAGACGAGCTACTACAACGATCTGTCTGCAAGCCAGATGCTCTCCAACGACATCGCCACGCTGCTCGATAGCGATAGCGTCAAGAGCGGTGCCGCCAAGGAGCTGGGCCTTTCCAGCCTGGCCGATTATAAGGTAAGCGTTACGAGCGAAACCACGACCCGTGTTATCTCGCTGTCTGTGACCGGTGCCAGCCCCGATGGCGCCGCCGCTGTCGCCAACGCCATGGCCAACTCGGTTTCTACCGTCGCCCAGGACGTCGACGCCGCCCAGGCCGTCAACGTCATCGACAAGGCAAAGGTTCCCGCCCAGCCCAGCGGCCCCAACCGCAAGCTCTACATTGCAGTTGCCGCCCTGGCCGGCCTGTTTGTCGCTGTCGCGATTGTTGTGCTGCTCGACATGCTCAACACGCGTGTCCGTTCTGTCGATGACGCCGTCGAACTGCTCGGCGTGCCCGTCATCGGCCGTTTCCCCGTTGTGAAGGGCGGTAAGTAATCCATGGCCCGTAAAAAGAAAACCGACGACACCCTTGCCTTTGACAATGCAGCCAAGACGCTGCTCGCCAACATTCGCTTTGCGAGTGTCGATACGCCCATCAAGTCCATTACGGTGACCTCCTCCATTCCCAACGAGGGTAAGTCCACCATCGCGCTCAACCTGGCCCAGGCCATCGCAACCAGCGGCAAGAGCGTTCTGCTCGTTGAATGCGACATGCGCCACCGTACGTTTGCCAACATGCTGGGCGTCCGTCATGCCGGCGGCTTGTACGCTGTGCTTTCCGATCGGATGTCGATCGATGAGGCCGTTATCGACACCGGCCAGCCCAACCTCTTCTTCCTCGACGCCGAGCCGCGCATTCCCAATCCGGCAGACATCATTGCCTCGCGCCGCTTTGCCAAGCTTGTCGCCGCGCTGGAGGAAAAGTACCAGTACGTCATCTTTGATACTCCGCCTGTGGGTACGTTTGTCGACGCTGCCGAAGTCGCTGCGATCACCGACGGCACCATCTATATCATCCGTCAGGACTTTGCCAAGCGCAATGAGATCCTCGCTGCCTTCGATCAGCTTAACAAGGCCGAGGTCAACGTGATCGGTACGGTCATGAACTGCTGCGAGACTTCGAGCCACGACTACTACTACTCGTATTATGGCGGGGATAAGGGGCAGAACGACGCTGCGGCTGGGGTCAATCCCGCTGTCGGCGGCGCGGCTGCAACGGGCACCCCTGCGAAGGCGAAACGCTTTAAGAAATAAGCAACGACGCAGATAAGAGGGCGATATGCGAGACATCCATTGCCATATCCTGCCCGGAGTTGATGACGGCGCGGCAAACCTCGAGCAAAGCTTGGCGATGCTCGAGGCGGCTCGCGCCGTCGGCGTAACGCACATGGTGTGCACGCCGCACTGTCGGGACCCATACTTTGACTACGCCAACATGTGGGAGGCCTATCGGTTGCTGTGTGCCCATGCGGGCGATATGCAGCTCCAGATGGGCTTTGAGGTCAACTACGCCAAGCTTATGGATTTGGGCATCGAATGGTCCGATCGCCTGCACTTTGATGGATCGAATGAGTTTTTGCTTGAGCTCTCGACACGTGCCGATTCGTATGACTTTGAGGAATACGAGAACACGATTTACGACTTGCAGTGCCGCGGTTACCAGGTGATTATTGCCCATCCCGAGCGTTATCGCGCCATTCAAAAGGACGTGGGCATTGCCGAGCGTCTGGTCGATATGGGTTGTAAGCTGCAGGCTTCGGCTGATTTTATTGCCGGCGGGCGCTTTGGTCGCGAGAAAAAGCCGGCGCAGCGCCTGTTTGACAAGGGCCTGTACAGCTTTATCGCAAGCGACGCCCACAATGTTCGTCACTACGATTACCTAGCAAAGGCGCGGGCCAAGTTTAGCGTGCGAGGCGCTCATTTTCGCTAAAATCTGTCCCTAACGTTTGCTTTGAACGGAGGGGCGACCATGGATATTCAAATCAAGGCGGGATGCTTTGAGGATGCAGCGCTGGTGCGCCGCGCCGTCTTTGTGGACGAACAGGGTTACGAAATCGAGTTCGACCAGATCGATGAGGCTTCTGACTGCATTCATGTGACGCTGTACGTGGATGGTCAACTCACCGGCTGCTCACGCGTGTTTCCCGAGGAACTGAAGCGCGCGGCAGATGCAGAGGCTCCGGTTTCGCCGGCGTGCGACTTGGACGAAGGCGTTGTGGCGGGGGAGACCTATATTATGGGGCGCGTTGCCGTGCTGTCCACCATGCGTCGTCGCGGTCTGGCGAGCAAGATTGTCGAAGCCAGCGAAGCTGCTGCGCGCGATGCCGGCGCCAAGCTCATAAAGTTGCATGCACAGGAGTACGTGCTGCCGCTCTATGCCAAGGCCGGCTACACGCAGATTGCCCCGGTGGACTACGAAGACGAAGGCCAGCCTCATGCCTGGATGGCCAAACTGCTGGGCGACAGATAGGGACGTTCCTTTTAATATGAGCAGGACATTGTCAAGAGGCAAAATCGGGCCTGGCCCCAACGATATGGGGTCAGGCCCTCTCCCTATATCAGCCCGTC
>DBFBKG010000052.1:0-34197 GCA_048203815.1 Collinsella sp.
AGGATAGGCTGAAGGCGCTGATTCCCGACAATTTGCCAGAAGAAATCAACGGCGCCTACGAGAACGCGCACGCTTGATAAAGCCGTTCGCTACCCATGGGACTCCGGCAAGGAGCTCTTTCTGGGCAAAACGAAAAAGAAAGCCCCCGAACCAAAGGGTCCGGAGGCCGTTGTTCCCATAGGCATAAGCGCATCTGCTCGCAACTGCCTATCGATGCTTTACCTCGAGCACGGCAGACACCGCATCGAGGAACTCCCGCACATGGTCTGCGGGGTGCGGCGAATGAAGCAGCCCGTAAGACACGAGACAGTCCCAATCGGTAGGAACGGTTTCGAGCATGGGGTGGACGTTGGCCCACAACGGCAGCGTCGCAAGCGCGAGGTCCTCGTTCGCGCCGCGATTGAAAACCTCCACCCGATATTGCGGGAAGTCTACGAGCGCGATTTGAGGATGATGCAAGAGTATCTCGTCGCGCACGCGGTCGATTTCGGTGTTCCAGCCCCGGCGTATAAGCATAAGACTGTGATTGTGGAGGTCGTCGAATGTGACGATGTCGCGTTTGGCGAGTTCGCTGTCGACGGGAACGGCGCACCCGAGCGGCTCGCGCGAAAGCTCGAGGCCCAGGCACCCACGCTCTTTAAGAAAGGCATCGTCGAAAATCCCCACCACGATATCCATGTCTTGCCCGAGGTTCGCCAAACCGCGCGCCGCCGAGGGTGTGTTTTCAAACGTGACCACCTGAAGGCTCATGCCAGGGCAACGTTCCTTCACCTTCGACCATAGCTTCGTGAGCGGCGTGCTGGGCGTCATGAGCGACACTCCCACGCGGATGATGCGCTTCTCTCCACGCTCGGCGACGCGGGCGCGTGCGATTGATTCTTGGGAGTACTGCACGATATGGCGGGCGTCGGCGAGCAGCGACCTGCCTGCTCGCGTAAGCGAAAGCCCCTGATGCGATCGGTGGAACAGCGTAAGGCCTAGCCGCGACTCCAGCAGGTTCATCTGCTTGATGACAGCCGTGGGCGTGATGAAGGACTCTTGTGCCGCCTTGGAGAAGCTGCCCGCCTCCGCCACACGGATGAAAGTGTCAAGCTGTGGGTTGTACATCGATCCTCCTGTCACGCATTATGTGCCGTATATACCCCATGGTTATATCTATCATTCCAACGTGAACTTCTCGCACGTCAGTAAACGCCGTAGCCTTGTATTAGAAAAGTCACCATTAAGGAGGAGACCATGGAGTATCTGAAGCTCAACAACGACGTAGAGATGCCCATCGAGGGTTTGGGCACCTTCCTCATGACCCCGACCGAGGCCGAGCCAGCCGCAACCGCCGCGCTTGCGGCTGGCTACGAACACATCGACACCGCCAACGCCTACATGAATGAGCGCGCCGTGGGCCGTGCCATCGCCAAGAGCGGCATCGCGCGCGACAAGATCTTCGTCTCCACCAAGCTCTGGCCGAGCGTCTACGACGCGGGCATGCCGGCGGTGGACGCCACGCTCCAGCGCCTGGGGCTCGACTACGTCGACATGCTCATCCTGCACCAACCGGTAGGCGACTACCTGGCCGCGTGGCGCACGATGGAAGAGGCGTACCGCGCAGGCAAGGTGCGCGCCCTCGGCCTCTCCAACTTCCCGCAAGACAAGATCGCCGAGGTCATCGAGGTCGCCGACATCAAGCCGCAGCTCGTGACCGTTGAGTGCCACCCCTACCACGCCCAGCGCGACCTGCGCGCCTACCTTGCGCCGTACGGAACGGTGATCGAGGCGTGGTACCCGCTCGGCCACGGCGACAAAGGTCTTCTGGAGGAGCCCGTCTTCGTCGCTCTCGCCGAGAAGTACGGCAAGACCCCGGCCCAAGTGATCCTGCGCTGGCACGTACAGATGGGCACCTCCATCATCCCCGGCTCCAAAAACCCCGCCCACATCGCCGACAACGCGAACATCTTCGACTTCTCCCTCACCGAAGACGAGATGGCCGAGATTGCCAAGCTCGACGGGACCATGACCTACTACACCGCCACTGAGGAAGCACTCGCGGGCTACCTGGCCATACGCCCCGATTTCAACGCGCAGGAGTAGCACTCAGACGACAACGGACCAACCAAGCCGCCGCCGAGGACCAGTCGACTGTCGAGGATGAGCCCGCCGCAGTGCCCGCTGCAGACGGCAACGTCCTCGTGGCCTACTACTCGGCACAGAGCCACACCGCTGTCGTAGCTCAGACCATTGCCGACGAGCTCGGCGCCGATCTCTTTGAGGTGACGCCTAGAACCTGCGGGTTATAACCCCGTGCGCACCCCAGCGTTATAGAACCCTCACCAACGGAAACTTCCGCCGGCGCGGCACCCCTCGTATGGTGGATACGTCAAGTTGCGAGAAAGGAAGGCACCATGGACTACATCACCTTGAACAACGGCGTCAGGATGCCGCAGCTCGGCTTCGGCGTGTACCAGATCCCGGACGCCGCGGGATGCCAGCGCGCCGTGGAGGACGCGCTCTCGGTCGGCTACCGGCTGCTCGACACGGCCGCGAGCTACGGCAACGAAGAGGCGGTCGGGGCCGCCATTCGTGCGAGCGGCCTGCCGCGCGACGAGGTGTTCGTGACGACCAAGCTGTGGATGTCGGATGTGAGCTACGAGGGGGCCAAGCGCGGCTTCGACGCGTCGCTCAAGCGGCTGGGGCTCGACTACGTCGATCTCTACCTCATCCATCAGCCGTTCGGCGACGTCTTCGGCGCGTGGCGCGCCATGGAGGAGCTCTACGAGCAGGGCGTTATCCGCGCCATAGGCACAGCTAACTTCTACCCCGATCACCTCGCAAACCTCATCTCGTTCAACCGCATCGCCCCCGCCGTGAACCAAGTCGAGTGCAACGTGTTCTTCCAGCAGCGCGAGGCGCAGGAGTACATGGCCGGCAAGGAGGTGGCCATGGAGGGCTGGGCGCCCTTTGCGGAGGGCAGAAACGACCTCTTCCGCAACGAGGTCCTCGCTCGCATCGGCGAGGCGCACGGCAAGACGGTCGCCCAGGTCGTGTTGCGCTGGCTGCTGCAGCGCGGTGTGGTCTGTATCCCTAAGAGCACACACCGCGATCGCATGGAGCAGAACTTCGACGTCTTCGATTTCGCGCTGGGCGACGACGAGATGGTCGCCATCGCCGCACTCGACACCGGGCGCAGCGCGTTCTTCGACCACCACGACCCCGCCACCATCGAATGGATGTCCGGGCTCGTGCGCAACGTGTAGACGAGCGGTCAGACCGCACTGATAACTTACTAGGAGGAATTGCCATGAACTCATTCACGTACGACTACCCGGTCAGGAACTACTTCGGCGAGGGGGCCATGGACCAGGCACTCGACGCCGAGATGGGCGCCGTGGGCAAGACAGTGATGCTCGCCTACGGCGGAGGCTCGGTCAAACGAACCGGCGTCTACGGCCACGTGGTCGATAAGCTCACGAGCGCGGGCAAGCGCGTGGTGGACTTCGGCGGCATCATGCCCAACCCGACCTACGAGAAGTGCCAGGAAGGCGCCGCGCTTGCACGCGAGGAGCAGGTCGACTTCATTCTCGCCGTCGGTGGCGGGTCGGTCTTCGACTGCTGCAAGGTGGTCTCCGCGCAGGCGATGCTTGACGAGGGCATCGAGAAATTCGAGCACGCCGACGGCAAGATGCCGAGCTCGTTCATCCCCATGGGCTGCATCGTTACGCTCTCCGGCACGGGCGCCGAGCAGAACAACGGCGCCGTCATCACCAACGAGGAGACACACATGAAGGGCGCCTATCTGGGGGCAATGCCCATGTGGGCGGCGCTCGACCCGGCGCTCACGCTCACCGTACCGCACGCGCAGTTCATGAGCGGCGCGTTCGACACGCTCTCGCACTGCATGGAGAGCTATTTCGGAAGCCCGCGCGGACGCAACGTCACCGACGACATCAACCTCGCCATCCAGCGTAACGTCATCCGCAACATGCGGATCATCGCGGGCGACAATCAGAACCTCGAGGCGCTCAGCGAGCTCGTATACGACTCCGCCATGGCCGAGAACGGCGTGCTCAAGATCGGCAAGTCAACGGACTTCCAGGCGCACATGATCCAGCACCAGTACGGCGCGTACACCCACACCAACCACGGAATGGGCCTCGCGGTCATCCATCCTGCGCTCTACCGCCACCTGGCCCCCGAGGCACCCGCGCAGTTCGCCCGCTGGGCGCGCGAGGTGTGGGGCGTCGACGCCAAGGGCAAAGACGACCTTACGGTGGCACTCGAGGGCATCGACCGCCTGCAGACGTTCATCGGCGAGATGGGGCTTCCCACGAGCTTCGCCGAGATGGGCTCCGACGCGTCCGACGAGACGCTGCACAAGGTTGCAGACACCTGCGTGCTCACCGGCGGCTGCGCCAAGAAACTGGAGCGCAGCGAGGTGTTCCAGATTCTGACCGAGTGCCTCTAGATCGGCGCTCGGTCCCAATCCGCCCGCGCCGAAGGAAACAGGAAGGCTCCTCGTTTTTCACGAGGAGCCTTCTGAGTTTTTGCCCGATTGTAAAACCATGTGGCTTGCAGGTGCGGCGGTTGCGAAACGCCCCCATCGGTCGCCATCGGAACCGTACGAAACCGTATGAAAAACAAAAGCAAATGTTCTATTACTCTCCCACTCGATGACTAATCCAGTCCGAGTGTTGTCGATGCGTGTCGCGTCGTACCGCGCGAGGGCTGATTCGTGCGCAATTTGAGCGAATCAGGCCCTTGATTCGCGGTTTCGGGAATGACTCAATTGATTCGCAAAATCGCAGGTCGCTCCTTTAATCACTCCCTGGTTTCCGCCGGGGTTCGTAGCGGGTGGCGTGAAAAGGGGCGATTCAAAGGGTCGGAGAGATGCGTCTTGGCCAAGAAATAAGGTTAGCCTTATCTTACTTCATGGTTCGTGTGTTATAGTTAGATTGCTCTAACTGTTTGGGGGGCGATAGCCATGCACGAACGCAAGGGCTTCTGGGACAAGAATGCCGGTCGGTACGACCGTTTCATGCGAAAGGACCGGGCGGCGTATGAGAAGATGTATGAGCTGATCAGGCCGGTAGTGAAAGCAAAAACCGTACTGGAGGTTGCCACCGGCACGGGGCTTATCGCAAAGAGCATCGTGAATGCGGCGGCACACATCGAAGCTACAGACGCTTCTGCAAAGATGATCCTTGAAGCAAAGCGGGACAATCAATCCGCAAAGCTGCACTTTTCCGTACAAGATATGTTCCGCCTGCCCTATGCACAGAAGTCCTTCGAAGTGGTGATCGCGTCCAACGCGCTTCACATAGTGCCGCATCCGGAAAAGGCCCTGCAAGAAATCAGGCGGGTGCTGAAGGACGACGGCGTGCTCATCGCGCCAACCTTCACCCATGCGGGAAGCTCGGTTTCCGGCAAGGCAAAAGCCTTTTTCATGAGTATGGCGGGATTCCCCCTCCACAGCAGGTGGACAAGCGAGGAATACCTACGTTTCCTGCGTCAAAACGGCTGGGCGGTGCAGAAAAGCGCGGTGCTGAAGGCCTCGTTCCCGTTGACCTATGCGGAATGCACGAAATCGGAGAGGCCAGATGTCGTTCTTTGAAAACACCCGCAAGCCCGTGGGACTCGGCGGAAAACTTATGGTTGCCATGATGAATCTGGGCCACAGCCCTGTGGCGCGATGGGGACTTCGATTTCTACGACTTGCGCCAAATGCCAAGGTGCTGGATTGCGGCTGCGGCGGCGGCAATTGTGACAGTTTTTATTCACTGAGGAAGAAACCTATGAAATATAAAATTGAGAAAAGCACCGTGCAGGAGACGCTGATCCTCCCGCTGTATTCCCGGAAGCTGTGTACGGAGCTGTACCCGAACCTTTACAGGGATGAAACAGCGGTTCGTCTGCTCGACCAAATCGACTACGACTTTTCAGAGGCAGAGAAAAACTCCCGCAGCCTGATGCAGCGCTTTGGTGCGCTGGAGGTGGCCACACGGCAGAGTGATCTTGCTTTCGAGGTGCGGAATTACCTGAAGGGCCACCCCAATGCGGCGGTGGTCAATCTGGGCTGCGGGCTGGACAACACCGGCAGAGCCTGCGACAACGGTAGATGCAAGATCTACAATCTGGACTTCCCGGATGTGATTGCCTTGCGGCAGCAGCTACTGCCCGCCGGGGATCGGGAACATAATATCCCCTGCGACCTGAAAGACACCGCATGGTTTGGCAAAATCGATGCCTCCGGCGGGGCGGTGTTCTTTGCCTCCGGGGTGTTCTATTACTTTCTAACCCAGGAGGTCCGGGAACTGGTGCGGGGAATGGCGGACGCTTTTCCCGAAGGTGTGCTGGTCTTTGATGCTGCCAATCGGACGGCTGTAAAGATGATCGCAAAAACATGGCTTAAGACTGCAAAAATCAAGGATGTGGGGGCATATTTTGCGGTTTCGGATGCCGCCAAGGAAATCGGCACGTGGGACAGCCGTCTGCAGGTCACAAGTCGCGGCTATATGCTGGGCTACAACGATTTGAGGGACCCTTCTGTCAGCGGCTTTTTCCGGTTTCTCGCAAGGGTCGGTGACAACGGGATGAAAATGCAAATCGTGAAAATAAGATTTTGAGAGACAAAAATGAAGCGCGCTCACTTTGACGTTGAAGAAGACGGCTTTTACGGCACACATTGGGCGTGCAAGGGCACGGTCAATGCGTGCGCACCCAAATACCCGCGGGATTGATAATGGGGCGTTTAGCTGCATAATAGTTACTAGTTAGAAACCCTCGGGTTTGCGGGGTAGAATCGTGAAAGCGATTCTGCCCTATTTTTTCCTCCGTCTGCTCCAAATCAAGTAGTTCGAAGATAGCCTGTAGGTGTCCTCATGGGCGCCTTTTATTTTCAGGGAGTCAGTCTCTCGTTCTTCGGTGGCAAACCGGCTGAGGCAAGCAAGCCCGCAAAGAACCCCAAGCGACGCGTTCGCGAGGCGGCGAAAACCCTCAAGCGGCCAGCGATGAGCACCAAGGCGCAGCAGGCGCTCGCGGCACAGAGAGAAGCGATGAAGCAGGAGTCAGCTCATGCAAGAAGCCGACGCCGCGCGGATGAGGCTGATGCGCGCTACGAGCAGAGAAAACTGAAGCGCAAACAGAAGCATCGCGGGCATTGATCGCCAGTTGCAGCAAGGCAAACCATATACAGCAGCGGCGTCAATTCCACATGAAGCCGACGCCGCGTAGACGCTAACGGTGACGGCTATGCACGGGCACGGGCGCGCCACCGCACTTCACAGCTTGTTTCTCAAGTATTTGGGACGCACACTCGGCGTTCAAAAATGCTGAGCGACTCCGCATGGCTCGAGACTGAGCCGAGGTGCCCTACTTCTCGCCCTCCAGCAGCCCCACGATGCGGTCGATGTCGACGGCAAAGCGAGGCCTTCCCTCGCGCTCGTAGCGGTCGAGGTATGTCTGGCACTCGGAGACAATGCGCTTGGTGTTGCTGTCGATGATGCGCTGGAGCGTCTCGTAGTAGGCCGAGCCCTCGGTCCTAAAGCGGCGCTGGTAGGCCTTGGTTATGGGGAACATCTTGATGTAGTGGATGCCGTGGCGGCAGCCGGGGCGCGTCGTGGGGCGGGGTGGCAGTGCAAAGTATTGGTCTTTGGGCACGTTGGGGGCGATGTTGGAACGCAGCGGCACGGCGAAGTCCCTGCGCTTTCCGCGGAAACGCAGCCTCACCACCACGATGCAGGGGCGATTGTGCTTAAGCATGAGCTCACGGTCGCCATCGACGAGGTCGAAGAAGTCCTGGGAGATGGATACGATCTTCATCGGTTACGCCCCCTTCATACGAAGCGGGGCCCGCATCGCTGCAGGCCCCTACAGGTGGGCGATATTCTACGCCTTGCGGCACCCCGTCGCCCACGGAGGTTAAACGTACACGTAAGCCGTACTCTGAAAGCCGCGGCTTCCGGCAAGTAGTTTATACCACGAAAGGTCGCTTTCAATGCGCATAGCTCGCAAAATAACACTTGCCGGGCGTCACCCCTGATCTTCTCGACCGTCTCCTCCGGGTACTTATTGCGTGCCACGGGCACCTCCGCCCTTGTTATCGCGATAAACATACCATGAGTGGCGTACGGGTCGAGAAGGGCTGGCGCCAAAAGAGCCCAACGGCCGTTACGGCTTCGTTAGAAACGCGTCCCACCATGGATGGTGAACCCGAAAGGTAAGGCGCGCGGGCACGGCGACTCGGCCCGCGCGCCCGGAAGAGAAAGGATGAACCCATGGGTTACATGCTCGAGACGCGCGGGCTCACCAAGCGCTTCGGCCGCGGCGACCAGGCGCAGGACGCCGTGGCCGACGTGAGCCTTCATATCCGCGAGGGCGAGGTGTACGGGCTGCTCGGCCCCAACGGCGCCGGCAAGTCGACAACGCTCAAGATGATCTGCGGGATGCTGCGGCCGACGGCCGGGGAGATCCTCTTTGCCGGGCACGCCTGGCGCCGCGAGGACCTCTACGCAATCGGCAGCCTCATCGAGGAGGCGCCTCTCTACCCCAACCTCACCGCGCGCGAGAACCTGCGCGTGCGTACCACGCTGCTGGGCCTTCCCGAGAGCCGCATAGATGAGGTACTCGCCGCCGTGGACCTCGGGGACACCGGGAAGAAGCGCGCCGGGCGTTTCTCGATGGGCATGCGACAGCGCCTGGGGCTCGCGCTGGCGCTGATCGCCCGGCCACGCCTGCTCGTGCTCGACGAGCCCACCAACGGCCTCGACCCCATCGGCATCGAGGAGCTGCGCGACCAGATCCGCGGCTTCGCGGCGGCGGGCACGACGGTGATCGTCTCGAGCCACATCCTCTCCGAGGTGCAGCAGATGGCGGACACCATCGGCATCATCTGCGGGGGGCGCCTCGCCTACGAGGATGCGCTTCGTCCCGGGCAGGACCTCGAGGAACTCTTCATGAGCTTCTGCCGGGAAGGACGACGAGCGCGCGGGGAGGTGGCGGCATGACGGGCGAGAAAGGCGGCCTGCTCGCGGGCCTGCGCGCCGAGGCCCTGAAGTCGCACCACGCGGCACCGGTTCGCCTGGCCGTGCTCATGGCGCTGCCGATGCCGCTGCTCGGCGCGATGCCCTACCGGGGCGTGCAGATCTTCAGCGCGTGGAACTACTGGTACGCGCTCTTCCTGCCCGTGGCTCTCTCGCTCGTGGTGGCTTGCGTCGCGCGGGCGGACGCGCGCACGCGGATGCGGGGGCTTCTAGGCCTGGGCTTCCCGCTCGGGCGCGCCTGGTGGGCCAAGGCGCTCTGGTGCCTCGCGCTCTGCACGCTCTCGAACCTCGTGGTCTTCGGCATCTACCTCACGGGATCGGCGTTCTCCTCGCAGGGCCTCACAGCCGCGGGCACGCTCACGATGCTCCTCTGCGCGCTCGTCAACACGGTGACCGCGGCGTGGATGATCCCCGCAGGGCTCTTCCTCACGGCGCGACTCGGCATGCTCGCGGGCATCTTCTGCCCGCTCGCCGTGCAGCTCGTGGGTGGGTTCGCCTGGTCGTTGGTGCCGCTGCCGCAGCTCTTTCCGCCGTCGGCGAGCATGGTCATCCCCACGAGCTTCATCCCCGTGCTGCCGAGCGGCGAGCCACTCGCGGCGGACATGGCGCTCGGCGGGGCGCTCGCGGCGGATGGCGTGCTCACGCTGGCGGGCCTTGCGGTCAGCGCGCTCGCGTTCGCCGCGCTCACGGCGGCGGGCGCTGCCTGGTTCGCGCGCTCCGAGGAGAGGTGATGGCCATGACACGACTCTCCGACCCGACGCCGCGCATGACTCTCTCGCGGGCCCTGCTCTCCGAGACCCTGCGCCTGGCTCGCTCCCCGCTCACGGCGGTGCACCTCGTCTGCGGCCTAGCAGCCGGTCTTGCCTGCGGCGAGTACTTCTCCGTAGCCCAATGGGACCCGGCGCTGGGCGCGGACGCCTACGTCCAGTTCCTCGGCGCCCTCATGCCGCTCATGTCCGCCATCGTCTGCGGGCTCGCCGTGGACGAGGAGCGCGCTGCCGGGCGCCTCGCCAACCTCACGGCGGTCCCCTCGCGCGGGCGCGCCGTCGCGGCGAAGCTGCTCGCCCTTGCGGCGCTCGGCGCGGGCGCGCTGGCCGTGGCGCTCGGCGTGTTCGGGGCCGTGCTCGCCGTCGCCGGGCGCCTGCCGCTCGGGCCCGCTCCGCTTGCGGCCGCCTGGGCGGGCATCGTGCTGGGCAGCCTGCCCCTCTACGCGCTGGGGCTCGGCGTGGCCCTGCGCCTCGGCCGCAACGCCGTCATCGGCGCCGGCGCGGCGGGGATGCTCCTCGCGTTCTTCTCAGTGGGCGGACTTGCGCACGGCCTCATGACCGGCGAGCTCACCGGTGCCCTGGCAACGCCCCTGAGCTGGGTGCCGCTCGCCTGGCCCGCGCGCCTGGGGTCGCTCGGGGTGGAGGCCTTCATCGACGCCGCACGCGCGGCGGCCCCTCTCCTCACGACTGCGCTCGCTAGCCTCGTGCTCACCCTGGCAGCCGACGCCGTCCTTCTCGCCTGGTTCTGCCGCTTCGAGGACGGGAGGGTAGATGCGTAGGAAGCCGCTCGCCGCCGTGCCCGCCCTCCTCTCCGCAGCGCTCGTCCTGGGCGGGAATGCCCTGCTCGACGCCGGCTGGGGGTCGGCGCTGCGCTCGATCGCCGACCGCGTGCTGCCCAGCCCTGAGATTGCCATGTGGGCGCCCGCGCCCGCGGCTGCGCGCGGGGCTCTGGACCGCTGAGCGCGGCGCAAGTACAATGCCGACGGGAGTTTCAGGAGGTCGAACATGGCGAGAATACTGGCAGTGGATGATGAACGGGCGATCCTCGACGCGCTCGCGCGCGTCCTCGGCCGCGACGGCCATGAGGTCGTCAAGGCAACGGACCCGACGGCGGTCCCGGGGATGGACCTCTCGCGCTTCGACCTCGTGCTCTGTGACGTCATGATGCCGGGGCTCGACGGCTTCGAGCTCGTGCGGCAGATCCGCCCGGACTTCGACGGGCCCATCATCTTCCTGACCGCGCGCGTGGCCGAGGAGGACGCCGTGGCCGGCTACGGCCTGGGAGCCGACGACTACGTCCGCAAGCCCTTCGGGGCCGCGGAGCTGCGCGCCAAGGTCGCGGCCCATCTACGCCGTGAGCGCCGGCCGCGCTCGCACGCCCTCTCCTTCGGGGAGGTGAGGATCGACCTCGGGGCGCGCGGCCTCGCCGTGGGCGGCGAGGCCGTTCCGCTCACGCCCACCGAGTACGCCATCTGCGAGTACCTCGCCCGCCACCCCGGGCAGGTCATGAGCCGCGCGCAGATCCGCGAGGCAGTGCTCGGCTGGGAGAGCGACGCCGACGACGCGGCCATATCCATGCAGGTCAGCCGCGCCCGGAGGAAACTCTCCGAGGCCGGCGCCGATCCGATCGCGACCGTCTGGGGGATGGGGTACAAGTGGCAGCTTTGAGGACCGGGGCGCGAGGTCGCGGGGGCATGCCGCTCTCCTTCGTCATCGCGCGCTACTTCGCCTACGCGTTCGCGGCGGTTGCCACGGCGTGGCTCGCCTCGTTCATGGCGCTCTCCGCGGCGATCAACGCGGGCTTCGTCTACGAGGCAAGCTGGGGGCCGGCCAATGCGCGCGAGGTCGCGGAGGGCCTGGCACGCGACGGCGTCTGCGGGCAGCAGGACGTGCCGACGGCGTACCGCTACCTCATCCTGAACAAGGACGGACACGTGCTGATGACAGACCTCGAGGGCACACGGCTCGAGGGCGCGAAGGAAATGGCCCGTGCGGCACTTGCCGCGGATCCGGGCACAGTGGAGATCGAGGGCGGGGGCTCGGGCCTCACCTACGCCGCGTTCCCACTCAAGGGCGGCGGGGCCTGCGCACTCGTCAGCGAGTACCTGCCTCAGTGGGTCTCGCGCGACCTCGCCGGCCTGCTTCCCAACCCGCAGAACCTCATGCTCGTCGGCGCCGCTGCGGGAAGCGCGCTCGCGCTCGCGCTCGTGGCGCGCCGCGCGAGCCGCGTGATCTCGCGCAAGATGGCGCCGCTCGCGGAGGCGGCGGAGCGCGTCGGCGCGGGGGAGCTCGACTTCGCGGTCGGCAGCACCAACGTGCGCGAGGTGAACGACGTCCTCGCCGCGATGAACGCCATGCGGGCCTCCCTCGCCGAGTCGCTCGAAGCCCGCTGGGCCGCGGAGCGGGGGCAGCGCGAGCAGGTGGCGTCGCTCGCCCACGACCTCAAGACGCCGCTCACCGTGCTGCGTGCCAACGCCGACTTCGTGGCGGAGGAGCTGGAAGACGAGAAAGACGCCGACCTCGCGGCCGCCGCGCGCGACATAGCCGGCAGTGTCGAAAGGCTCGACGGCTACGTGCGCCTGCTCATCGAGGCCTCGCACGGGTCCGGCGGGGCGGAGAGGGCCCCCATGCGGCCGGCCGAGCTCTGCGAGCAGGTCCTCGCCGAGGCCGCCCAGATCGCCCGGGCGCGAGGCGTGACGCTCGACGCGGCCACGGGCCCCGCTGTCGCGGGCGCGCCCGAGGCCCCGCTCGACCGAACCGCCCTGGCGCGAGCCGCCGCGAACCTCGTGGCCAACGCCGCCGAGCACGCGCGCTCGCGCGTGGCGGTCTCCTGCGACGTCGCGGACGGGCACCTCGTCATCGAGGTGTCCGACGACGGACCGGGCTTCTCTCCCGCCGCCCTCGAACGCGGCTGCGAGCGCCTCTTCACAGACGACTCCTCCCGCTCCTCGCGCGACGGAGGCCGCCACTACGGGCTCGGCCTCCACGCCGCCTCCGAGGCCGCAAGCGCCCACGGGGGCTCCGTCTCGCTCGCCAACAGCCCCTCGGGCGGCGCGGTGGCCACCATCGCGGTCCCCCTGTGAGGGCCTGACGACTCAGGCCCTCACACCGGCGTGCCTCGCAACCAAACGCTTCCCGGATAATAATGCCCGTTGCGGGGATCGCCCTGGCTAGTCGCCGTCCATATGCATGAGCATGTCGGCGATGCGAGTCGCCATCTCGTCCGCCGCTGCACGGATGTTGGCGACCCAGGACGCAAGGCCGGCCTGATCGGATGCCTCCGCTTCAAGCACGTCGCAAATGACGGCGGCGACCGCCCCGGGAGCCGCCCGCGGCCGGGCACGCGAGGGAGCCTCGAGACGAAAGGAGCTCGAGGACGACCATGACCAAGAGCATTAGCAGGAGCCAGGTAAGGCTCATCGCATCGACCAACGCGATATTCGGCGCCGACGAGGCGCGCGATGCTGCGCATCAGCCGCAACGCCATGTACCGGCTCGCCCTCCCTTGCACTTACCGTCAGAGCATGCTATAAGGTTATTGGTGGCTCATTAAGCTACCTCCAAGTGCCGGGGGAGTCCCCCGGCTATTTTTTTATCCATTCCATTAGGAGTCCCCATTGGCCAAGGAGCTCAGCATCTTCGTCGACGAGAGCGGCGACCGCGGCGGCAAAGCTCGCTACTATCTGCTCACACTCGTCTTTCACGACTAGGCAGACAGCATCGCCGAGGCGGTCACGGGCTATGAGGCCAAGCTTGCCAGGGCCGATCTCCCTAACATTCCGTTTCACTCCGAGCCTCTCATGAACGGGCACAAGGATTATGAGTTTCTTGACATCGAGCAGCGCAAGGTGATGCTCGCCTACTTCTCCTCGTTCGTCCGCAAACTTCCCATTTCCTATATCACGTTCGTCTACCGCCGCAGCCAGTTCGAAGACCCGGCAAGGCTAATGGAGCGCATGGGGCGCGACATCTCCTCCGCAATGATTGAACACCTGGGCTTCTTCCAGTCCTTCGACGATGTGAAGGTCTATTACGACAACGGTCAGGACATTGTCAAGCAGGCGCTCGACCGCTCGGTGGACAAGGTTCTCTCAAAAGGGGTCGTCCGACGCCGCAAGACCTCGATGACCGACTACCGCCTCGAGCAAGTGGCGGATTACCTCTGCACTATCGAACTTGCCTTGGTCAAGTACGAAGCCAAGGAGAACGGTGAGACATACAACAAGTTCTTCGGAGGTATAGGCTCTTTCAAGAGGAACTGGCTCAAGCAAGCCCGCAGCAAGCGGATATAGGTGGTTCCGTAGTCTCATAGGGAACGGCCATCTCTCCTCTGGCGAGGAACTCCGGGCGACGTGCTTCGAGCGGCGGAAGCTGAAGCGCAAGCAGAAGCAGCGCGGGCAATGATCGGTGCCGACATGGGCCCAGACGTGAACAGTGCTACGTCCCCTGTTCACGGGGCGCGAAACCATAAAGGTTGTCCAGCGATTGCCAAACGAAAAGCCCCTGACCTGTTTGTGCAGGTCAGGGGCTCGGAAACGCTAGATATCAACTACTCCCACTCGATGGTCGCGGGCGGCTTGGACGTGATGTCATAGCACACGCGGTTGGCGCCGGGAACCTCGGCCACGATGCGGCCGGAGATGCGGGCCAGCACGTCGTAGGGCAGCTTGGCCCAGTCGGCGGTCATGGCATCGCTGGACTCGACGGCACGCAGGATAATCGGGCGCTGGTAGGTGCGCTCGTCGCCCATGACGCCGACGGACTTAATGTCGGGCAGGACCGCAAAGTACTGCCAGCAGCTGTGCTCGGAGTTGCGCTCGCCGGTCTGCTCAAACAGGCGCTGGTTGTAGGCGTCGAGCTCCTCGCGCACGATAGCGTCGGCGTTCTTGAGGATCTCGAGTTTCTCCTTGTCGACCGCACCGATGATGCGGATGGCCAGACCCGGGCCCGGGAAAGGCTGGCGGAACACGATGTGACCCGGCAGGCCGAGCGCCAGACCAAGTGCACGGACCTCGTCCTTAAAGAAATGATCGAGCGGCTCGATGAGGTCGAAGTGCACGCCCTCGGGGAACGGGATCAGGTTGTGGTGGCTCTTGATGGTGGCCGTCTTGCCGCCCGTCTTGCGAGCGCCGGACTCGATGATGTCGGGGTAGATGGTGCCCTGAGCCAGGTACTTGACCGGCTTGCCATCGGTCTCGAGCTGCTGCGCCACGGCGAAGAACTCTTTCCAGAACTGCGTACCGATGATGCGGCGCTTCTCCTCGGGCTCGGTCACACCGGCCAGAAGCTCGGCATAACGGTCCTCGGCGTGGACGTGGATAAAGTCGACGTCAAACTGCTTGGTGAAGACCTCCTCCACCTGCTCGGGCTCGCCCTTGCGCAGCAGGCCGTGGTTGATGAACACGCAGGTCATCTGCTTGCCCACGGCGCGAGCGCCCAGCGCAGCCACGACGGAGGAGTCGACGCCACCGGACAGGGCCAGAATCACGCGGTCGTCGCCAACCTTCTCGCGGAATTCGGCTGTCATGGTCTCGACCAGGTTGTCCATGCTCCAGTTGGGCTCCAGGCCGCAGATCTCAAACAGGAAGTTGCTCAGCAGCTGCTGACCGTACTCGGAGTGCTTGACCTCGGGGTGGAACTGCGTGGTGAAAATCTTGCGCTCGACGCACTCCATGGCAGCAACCGGGCACACGTCAGTGCTGGCGGTAACGGTAAAGCCCTCGGGCACCTCGGAAACGGCGTCGCGGTGGCTCATCCACACGGTCTGCTCCATGGGCGTGGAGTTAAAGAGCTTGGCGCCGGCCGTGCGCGTGATGGTGGCGCGGCCGTACTCGCCCACCTCGGAGTGGCCGACCTTGCCGCCGAGCGTCATGGCCGTGATCTGATGGCCGTAGCAGAAGCCCAAGACGGGAAGGCCCAGGTCAAAGATGGCAGGATCGATGGACGGAGCGTCCTCGGCATACACAGAAGCCGGGCCGCCGGAAAGGATGAGCGCAGAGGCGTTCATCTCGCGAATCTCATCGGCCGAGATGTCACAGGGGACAATCTCGGAATACACGTTGAGGTCGCGGACGCGACGGGCAATGAGCTGACCGTACTGCGCACCAAAGTCGAGTACGAGGACCTTTGCGGAAGCCTTTTGATCCATGGTTTCCCCCTCTTGTTGGCGGGGAGCCGGTGCCCACCCGCATGAATGAACGAAAATAACTTCCATAGTGTACACGTTATATGGGGTTTCTCGTCCCTCGCAGCCATCAGCGCACGGCAAACGCACGACCTGGGCCCCTATTTGACGGCAATTGAAGTGTTACCAGACGTTACAGATGATGTAATACGTTTGAACATTGGACGCCCTGTGCCACAATACTGCCGAACGGCTCCGCCTCTGCGGCGGCAAATACGATAGGAATACCAGCATGAAGCGCATCCTTCTCATCGCCACGGGCGGCACCATCGCATCGACTGAGGACGGCAACGGCCTCTCCCCCGCCCTGACCGGTGAGGAGCTCGCCCAGAGCGTCCCCGAGATCTCGGGGCTCTGCGAGCTCGACGTGGTACAGCCCATGAACATCGACAGCACCAATATGCGCCCAAGCGACTGGATGCGCATCCGCGATGTCATCGTCGAGGGCTATGCCGACCACGACGGCTTCGTGATTCTGCACGGCACCGACACCATGAGCTACACCGCGGCGGCGCTTTCCTATCTGATTCAGGACAGCCCCAAGCCCATCGTGCTCACCGGCTCGCAAAAGCCCATGGGCAACCCCTTTACTGACGCCAAGCTCAACCTGTATCAGAGCCTGCTCTATGCGCTCGACGAGCACTCGCACGATGTGTCGATTGTGTTTGGCGGCGTCGCCATTGCCGGCACGCGCGCCCGCAAGCAGCGCACCATGAGCTTTAACGCATTCATTAGCGTCAACTATCCGCCCATCGCCTATATCCGCAACGACCGCATTGTGCGCAACGGGCTTCACGGCACGCATCAGGGCGAAAACCCGGTGCGTTTCTTCGACAGCATCGACCCGCGCGTATTTGTACTCAAGCTTACGCCCGGCGTGAACCCGGGCATCCTCGACGCCCTTGCCGACAGCTACGACGCCGTGATTCTGGAGACCTTTGGCATTGGCGGTATCCCCGAGTTTGGCGAGTCGGGCGAGTCGTTCCAAGAGGCAATTTTCCGCTGGGTCGATTCGGGTCGCACCGTCGTTATGACCACGCAGGTCCCCGAGGAGGGCCTTGACCTGGGTGTTTATGAGGTCGGCCGTGCTTACGCCGATCATCCGGGCATCCTGCGCGGCGATGACATGACCACCGAGACGCTCGTGGCCAAAACCATGTGGGCACTCGGCCAGTCGCGCGATGCGGCCGAGATTCAGCGCCTGTTCTACAGCCAAGTCAACCACGACCGCATCCCGATGGCGTAATTCGGTTGTCGACGGGTATCCCCTATTCGATACCCTCGAGAAGTTCTGACACCGTCATGCCGAGTGCGGGCGCGATCTTAAATAGAACCTTAAGCGTGAAATTTGCCGTCCCACCTTCGATTCGGTCGAGGTAGGGTCGGCTGATTCCTGTCGCCACACAAAAATCAACCTTGGAGATACCAAGGTCCCTGCGTGTCTCTTCGACCCGCCTGCCAAGAATCTGTTTCGCACGTTCGTCCATGCAGCCGAGTTTGAAATGGAGCCGAACATAAACGTAAACTATAGTTTACGTTTTGCCGAATACACAGGAGTTTTCTATGTCGGGTTCTTCGGTCCGCATGTACCGAACCACGCTTCGCACAAACAGCGCACCGCCCAAGCTCGTCATCGTTGAAGCTGAATGTCTTTCGCCCGATGAGCGCACAGCATTTGCATTGCTATCAAGTCGCGTCGCCGCCGTTCTGGTCCCTTGCCCGGCGCAAGGTGAACTTGCTATCCAATGCCAGGCGCACAGCTGCTCGCTCAATCAGGCTGCCGTGATCGCAACCAGCCAACGCGGTCTGCCCCTTCTCCTGGAAGCCGGTATCGCACTCGCCCTTCGCGGCGCCGGATACGAAAACGAGGCCGCCGCCGACATGGTCTTTAAACCACGATCGAGCGGCGGCCTCGCAGCAGCTATCGAATATGTGTGCAGACTCGTTGCCTAAAAGGACAAGCTAGAAACCAAAGCCAAAGCCCGTTCCGGTAATCGCCGAGTACATAAAGTAAACGTTGATCACGTTGAGGAACACACCCGTGATGCAACCGTTGCGCAGGTAGCGTTCGCACACGATGCGCGCCATGGCGGCGGAGTCATCATTGTTTTTAGCTTGACGTCCCGCCGTAAAGTATGTCGCCACGCTCAGCAGCAGGTTGAGCACCGGCAGCGCCAGCAACTCGTAGCTCTTGCCCCAGCGCGTCACCTCGCCGGCGGCGTTAAACTTCGTTGCCACCTCGGGACCAATGTTGGGGACAACGCACGCTGCAACCACCAGCGGAATCACCGCAAGTACGAGCAGCGCAATACCCATGTAGCCAGCTTTTTTGCCGTATTTAAACATATGCGTCGCCCTTACACGTTAAAGCGGAAGTGCACGACGTCGCCATCGGCCATGACATAGTCCTTGCCCTCAATACGCAGCTTGCCGGCAGCCTTGGCGCCCTGCTCGCCGCCGAGCTCGATGTAGTCGTCATAGCCAATGACCTCAGCCTTAATAAAGCCGCGCTCAAAATCGGTGTGGATGACGCCGGCGGCCTGCGGGGCGGTCGCGCCCTGACGAACCGTCCAGGCCTTGACCTCCATCTCGCCGGCCGTAAAGAACGACTGCAGACCGAGCAGCTTATAGGCCGCCTGCGCGAGCACGTCCAGACCGGGCTGCTCCAGGCCCAAGCTCTCCAGGTAGTCGGCGGCGTCCTCGGGATCGAGCTCGGAAAGCTCGGCCTCAATCTTGGCGCAGATGGGCAACGGCTTGACGCCATCGATGGGCGCCAGGTCCTCGTTGAGCATATCCTCGTCCACGTTGGCCACGTACAGAATGGGCTTCATAGTGAGCAGGAACAGGCCCTTGGCGGCGGCACGCTCCTCGTCGGTCATCTCCATGGACGCGGCTCGCTTGCCCTCGTTGAGCCAAGCGAGCAGGCGCTTGGCCACCTCGAACTTGGGCATGAGCTCCTTGTCGCGCTTGGCCTCCTTCTCGAGCTTGGGCAGCTGCTTCTCGAGCGTGCCCATGTCGGCCAGGATGAGCTCGGTCATGATGGTGTCGGCATCGCCGGCGGGATCGACGAACTCGCCCGTGCGGCCCACCTCACGCATGACGTTGGGGTCCTTAAAGTAGCGCACGACCTCGCAGATGGCATCGGTCTCGCGAATGTTGGCCAAGAACTGGTTGCCCAGGCCCTCGCCCTCGTTGGCGCCCTTCACCAGACCTGCGATGTCGACGAACTCGACCGTCGCCGGCACAATGCGGCCCGGGTTAACGATGTCGGCAAGCTTTTGCAAGCGGCTATCGGGCACGTCGACGATACCCACGTTGGGGTCGATCGTGGCAAACGGGTAGTTGGCGGCAAGGCCGGTCTTTTTGGTAAGCGCGGTGAACAGCGTCGACTTGCCCACGTTGGGCAGGCCCACGATACCGATGGAAAGGGACACGACAGCTCCTTTTGGTACAGGTACTTCAAACTTTATAAGTATAGCGCCGCCGCAGCATCCGGGCGAATCCGGACACCACGACGGCGCAAATGAAGCAGAGATAGAGCTCGCTGACTAGTCCGCGAGCTTCTCCACCTGATCGAGCATCTTGTCAAGCTTAGCCTTTGCCTCGGCCTTGGCCTTCTGGGCCTCTTCGTGGGCCTTGGCCTTCTGAGCGGCCTTTTCCTCGGCCTCGGGGTCGACAACGACCAGATTGGACGCATCGTGCTCGACCAGCTTGAGCGCATGCTCGGGGCACACCTTGACGCAGGCTCCGCAACCTAGGCAATACGTGGACTCCAGCGCAAAGCGACCGCTTCCCACCAAATCGCAGGCAAACGTAGGGCACACGTTGACGCACTCGCCGCACGACGTGCACTTGTCAAAATCGCATTCCGGCGTGCTCACCTGCATGTTCTGGGCAAGCTCGGGATGGTTCTGCAGTGTCGAGAGCACCAGCTGGCGCCCGTGCGTAAGCGTACGGCGACGCTTGGTCGTCGTGGTGCCGCACATGGTGTTGAGCGTGCGCTCGAGCTGCGTGATCTGGTGACGGTGAGCCTTCAACTTCTGCGTCACCGAGGCCAGCGCCGCCGTCGCCGGATTGAGCTTGGTCACCGTCAGGCCCGTGGTGCGGGCAATCTTATCCATGTACTCCTTGCGCTCGTACTCGCGGCGCTTATGGCATTTGAGGCTCTTGGGGTCGACCTCCAGGCCCATGCCCGTACCCGCCCACTCCTCGGCGGTAGCAATGGCCTCGCCCAGAATGCCCTCGCCGCCGGTGTTACGGCACTTATCGCACACGCCCAGCGGCAGGTACACGCTCACGTTGGGATAATCGGCCAGCACCGAGAACCAGGTCTCGGCCGTAATATCACCCACGCAGGCAACGACAACCTCGTTCTCGCGCGGCATGCGCTTAAGGGCACGCGTGCAGGTAACGTAGGCGGTTTCGTGACTCGTAGCCGCAGAGACAATGTCGTCGTAGACGTTTTTGGGCGCCAGGCGCGGCGAGATGATCGCCTCGGTCGGACAGGCAGCGGCGCACAGGCCGCACTTGCGACAAGAGTCGAGGATCTCGATAGCGTCTTCCTCGACCTCGATGGCGTTGACCGGGCACACGTCCATGCACGCGGTGCAGCCGCTCTTTTCGTTTTTGCAGGTCAGGCACGGAATGGTGTTGCCGCGCGGGCGCTCCTTGTAGTCGGCAGGATTCCACTGCGGCGCCGACGGATCGAGTGCATCGGTCACGCCGCCAAGCGGGTTTTTAAGAAAGTCGAAACCCTTGCTGATCTCGATAATGTCATCAAACAGATCGTGTTCCTGCGCCATGCGCGGCCCCTCCCTGAGCAGTGCAAACAAGCAAGAGATAATGATACGCTATCGGCCCACGCCTCGGGCAAATTACACGCGGCGCGCCTTTGAGGCAAATAGTCTATGGCCTATCGCCGCCTCGATTGCACAAGGTCAATCAAGCGCCAACTATGCCTCGCACATGAGCTGCACGAGCTTTTGTTTGGTCATCTTTGCCTGCTCGTTGGCCATATTACGCTCATTTCTAAAGACCGCATTTGCAACACTCTGCAAATCGGCATCCGAAATCTCGCCAAGGCCCAGCTCCTCAAGCGTCGTCGGCAGACCGACGCGTTGGCAAAACTCGAGCACCTGATCAAGCTCGGGCGCACGCTCCAGGCGCAGCTGCACCACCAGGCCAAACGCCACGGCCTCACCATGCATGGCCTTGCACTCGGGCAGAATCGTCAGGCCGTTGGCTATGGCATGGGCAAGTGCTAGGCCACCGCTCTCAAAGCCAACACCCGAGAGCAGAATATTGCACTCGATCAGGCGCTCAACCGCCGGCGATATACGGCCCTTTTTGAGATCGCGCTTGGCAGCGACGCCACACTCCATGAGCGTGTCGTAGCAGGCACGTGCCGCGACCAGGGCCAAGTGTCCCGGCGCGCCACCGTGCTCGTTGGCGCCGTGCGCCGCGGCGCACGAACGCGCCTCGAAATACGTTGCCAGCGCATCGCCCATACCAGCGACCGTCATACGCAGCGGGGCCGCCGCGACCACGTTGGTATCGACCACGACCAAGTCTGGATTCTTCTCGAGCATCAGGTAGCGGTCGAACGACCCATCCTCGTGATACAGCACCGAAATCGCGCTGCACGGACCGTCCATCGACGCCGCCGTGGGACATACGCACAACGGCAACTCGGCATAAAACGCAACGGCCTTGGCGATATCGAGCATCTTGCCGCCGCCAATGCCCACCACCATGTCGCAATACTCGGCTCGGGCTTCCTTGGCCATTTCGACAACGGCATCTTCCGTACACGGACCGTTGTAAATCTTAAAGAACGGCTCGCTTAGATCTTCATCCAGAAATCCATCGACGATCTGCCTGCACAGCCGATCCTCGGTGCCCTGGTCAAACAAGACATAGGCAGCGCAGCCCAACCATGACAAATACCTGCCCTGACGCGAGAGCTCACCCGGCCCCTGAACATATCGTCCGGGACCGCCATAAACCATGGGAAGCGCCATACGAGAATCCGCCCTTTCATCAACAACAATTGGTGCAAAGCAACCTGACCCCTTTGCACCATAGCAAAAAGGGGCAAAGCCGTCTGCCGGCTTTGCCCCTTCCTTAGCTTGATTTACTCATCCATGAGATAGTAGTGGCCCAGCGCGTCGGCACCCAGGATGGCGTTTGCGACCATCTCGGGCGTCACCTCAAACGGCATGTTGCACATGGTGTCATCGGGCGCGCAGGCGGCCTCGGCAACAATCATGGCCTGCTCGCGCGTAAGCTCGGCAACGCCAAGTTCCTTCATCGTGACCGGCAGGCCCAGCTCAATGCAGAAGCCCAAGACTTCCTCGAGCTTCTCGGTCGGGGCATCCTCGAGTACCAGCTGAACGATGGTGCCAAAGGCGACCTTCTCGCCGTGATACATGCCGTGGCACTCGGGCAGCATCGTCAGGCCATTGTGGATGGCATGAGCAGCAGCAAGGCCCGAGCTCTCAAAGCCAATGCCAGAAAGCAGCGTATTGGCCTCGATGATATGCTCGACGGCAGGCGTGAGCGCACCCTTCTCCAGCGCGACCTTGGCCTTGACGCCATCGGCCATAAGCGTCTCGTAGCAGAGCTTGGCGAGCGCCAGGCCGGCCATTCCGCCTTTGCCGCCGGCACAAGTACCACCGTCGGCATCGTGCGTCGCCTGGGCCTCAAAGTAGGTTGCGAGCGCATCGCCCATGCCGGAAACCGTCAGGCGCACCGGGCTCGCCGCGATAACCGTCGTATCCATAAGGACGATATTGGGGTTTGCCTTCAGGAAGAGGTACTTGTCGAACTGGCCGTCATCGGTATAGAGCACCGAAAGCGCCGAACACGGGGCATCGGTCGAAGCAATGGTGGGGCAAATGATAACCGGGGATTCCAGGTAATAGGCGACGGCCTTCGCGGTGTCGAGGATCTTGCCGCCACCGACGCCGACGATGATGTCGCAACCGTTGTCACGGGCGAGCGCAACCAGGCGATCGACCTCGCCCTTGGAGCACTCGCCGTTAAAGTCCTCAAACAGCAGCTCGGCCTTAGCCTCGGCAAAACCGCCCTCGATCTTGGTGCCGACGCGCTTCTTGCCCGAAGGCGTCACGATGACGAGGGCCTTAGCGCCGAGCGGCTCAACGTAAGAGCCGAGCTTGGCCAGCTCGTCCGGGCCCTGGATGTACTTGCTGGGGCTATTGAAAATTGCAGCCATAACTATCCCATTCTCTAAAAAAAGAAAGGGGCTCCGTACAGATACGTGCGGAGCCCCTCGTTACGATAACAAGAGTCGATTAGAAATCGATGTCGGTGTCGTAGTAGCAGGCCTTGAGGATCTTCTCGAAGTCGGCAGCCTTGGTCTCACGCGGGTTCTCCGGCGTGCAGGCGTCCTGCTCGGCGTTCGCGGCGATCTCGGGGAGCTTCGCGAGGAACTCCTCCTCGGAGACCATCTGCGGGTTCTCGGCGTCGACCTTCACGCCACCATTCGCGTAATCCTTGATGGACTGCGGAATGTTGAGCTGGTCGTTGAGGTCGCGAATCTTCTGGACGAGCGCGGCGATGAGCTCCTCGTTGGTCTCGCCGGGAAGGTGCAGGATCTCCTTGGCCACGTAAGCATAACGCTCGGCAGCACGGGGATCCTTGGAGTTCCACTGGATGACCTTGCCCAGGTACATGGCGTTAGCAGCACCGTGGATGATGTGGCCGTTCTCGAAGGCAGCACCGGTCTTGTGAGCCATGGAGTGAACAATACCGAGCAGGCCCGAGGAGAAGGCGATACCGGCGATGCACTGAGCCTCGTGCATGTGCTGACGGGCCTCATGGTCGCCAGCATAGGACTTGGGCAGCCACTCGACGATCTCGCGGATGCCGTGCAGGGCGTTGGCGTCGGTGAACATGGAAGCGCAGGTGGAAACGTAGGCCTCCATGCAGTGGGTCAGAGCGTCCATGCCGGTATGAGCGCACAGCTTGGCGGGCATGGTGTAGGTGAGCTCGGGGTCGACGATGGCGACATCAGGGGTGATGTTGAAGTCGGCCAGCGGGTACTTGATGCCCTTGGCGTAGTCGGTAATGACGGAGAAGGCAGTGACCTCGGTAGCGGTACCGGAGGTAGAGGAGATGGCGCAGAAGTGAGCCTTCTGACGCAGCTCAGGGAAGCTGAACGGCTGGATGATGTTATCGAAGGACTCCTCGGGATACTCGTAGAAGACCCACATGGCCTTAGCGGCATCGATGGGCGAACCGCCGCCGATGGCGATAATCCAGTCAGGCTCGAACTCGCGCATGGCCTCGGCGCCCTTCATGACCGTCTCGATGGACGGATCGGACTCGACGCCCTCGAACAGCTTGACCTCGAAGCCGCCCTCTTTGAGGTCGGCCTCAACGTCCTGCAGGAACCCGCCGCGGCGCATAGAGCTGCCGCCAGAAACGATGATGGCCTTCTTGCCCTTGAGGTTCTTCACCTCGTGGCGAGCGCCCTCACCAAAGTACAGATCGCGAGGATTGGTAAAACGTCCCATACTGTGCCTCCTAAACAAGCCCCTCTTAGACTTGCGTATATAACGGAGCACCCGATTGGCTCCGTTAGGACCGTTTTGCGCGTTGCCGGCGATGACAATGCGCGATGTCTAAACGTCTCAACGCTCAGACAAACACTATTTTACCGTTCTGGTTGGTCAGTTATTCACCTAAAGCCGACAATGATGAAACGTTTTTTCTATCCCTGAAGACCCTTGTGGGGCATTCATACCCCCAAGCTGGGCAAACGTTTTATCAAGATTGACCACATATCCCGGGCAGGGCTGTGCCCCTCCAAAATGCGCCCCGTTCGCCGCCAAAAATCGACCGTTTGCGGCACCGTGATACCACTCAGCCGTCCAAGGTGCCGACATTTGTGCGACATCCGTCTGACATCCGTCTTCGTGGTGCAAAGGTGCATGTCCAAGTGCGGCACCCCCGGTGTGCCACATGCGGGTAAACTAGAACCTTATATAGAGACATTTGAACCCTAACCGCAGCAAAGGAGGCCCCATGGCATTCGATCCCATTCAAGAGGATTGCCATCGCCTCGTTCTTGAGGCCTTGCGCCGCGACAATATCCCGCTCACCGACGGTGCCGCCGTAGAGCGTCTGATGGAACAATTCACCCGCAACCCCGCGCCGCTCATCGTGCACGACCGCGACCGCGCCGGGCACCTCATTGCCAAGGTGGTCGAGGCTGTCGACTACCGCATTCCCTTTATCCCTGACGATACCCAGGCAGAGCAAGAAGAGACCGCTGCCGAGAACATGCTTCGCGAGGCAGCCGCGCTCGACCCCACCAACTGGGACGCCCAGCGCATGCTGACCGCCCTCACCGCCAACTCCAACGAGGAGTACGTACAGTACTTGGTATCCAAGCGCGATGAAGTCGAGCACGACCTGGCGCTCAAGATTGCCTCGGCGCAGGACCCCTACGAGCGTGAGGCCGCAGGCGATCTGACCCGCCGTCCCTACCTGCGCTGGCTTGCCGCCTTGGCATCGCGCGCCCTCATTAGCGGCCGCTATCGCATGTCGCTCGAAGCCGCAAACCGCAGCCTGGACTTTGCCCCCAACGATCCTGCCGGCGTCCGCCACACCGCGATGCTCGCCATGGCAAAGCTTGAATACCCCGCCGAGGAGCTCAAACGTTTTCGTTCCGTCCACTCCGTCCCCTATCTTGCCAACACGCCGCTGCGCCGTCGTCCCAAGGACGCGGAGCGCGACTTGGACCCGTGGACGCTCATCGCGCTGATGAGCGCTGCCTGGCGCGAGCTGGACTACGAGGGTGCCGAGCACTACTTGCGCATCCTTGCACGCTCGTGCCCGCACGCAGCCGAGGCACTCTACTTCCAAACCGAGTTTCCCGATGGCGTCTATGCCCGCGTCAACGTGGGCGTGGGCTCCACCGACGAGCTTGTCCTTGCGCTGTCCGAGGCAACGCCGGTACTGCAGGAGGGCCTGGGCGCCCCCGACAACGCCAGCTTTGCCGCCTGGGTCGCCACCAACGATATCGTGCGTTCCCAGATCGACGAGCGCATCCTGCGGGCGGCCGAGCAGGGCTTGCCGTTTAAGGGAGGAGACCTCTAATGGATCCGAGCGTCTACATCCCCGCCTACCTGGAGCGCGCCTACGTTGTGTCGCACCCCGAACTCACCGATGCAGCACGCGAACTTGTCCATAACGACGTGAGCGTCAACCCTCATAAGTATGCGCAGACCGAGCATGCCCAGGCGCTGCTGTCCTATGCCGGCGTTCACCGCCACCTGGTCGACGAACTCCATCGCATCGAGGACATGGGCAGCGACGAGGAGTTTGAGCAGACGCGCAACCGCCTGTTCGACGATATGCGCGATGAGCTGCTCAAGATCGTCCGCATCGATGCGTATGTCCTCGATGCCCAGCTGCTCGCCATCATTTTGGCGGACACGCCCGTCGACGCCTGTCTGGGCGACCTGCTGAAGCTCGAAGCGACCACGGCCGATTACCTGCAGCAAAGCGTGCCCGGGTTCGATATGGAAGCTCCGCACTACTGGACCAACAAGGTCCTGGCAGACGGTGTGACAGCGGCCGATCTCACCGTAAGCGAGCCGGCGTTTATCGGGTGGCTCCACACGCTCGAGGCCATCTCGCAGCTGTGCATGGCGAGCGCTCGCTACCGTGCTGCCGCCAACTATTCTCGCCGCGTTCTTAAGGCGGAAGGCTATCCCACCCGAGCTGCAGGCACCGTGTTACTCGCCCTCGCTCGCCTGGAAGACGAGGACGGCTTTTTTGCCCTGGCCCACCAGCTCGAGGAGCAGATGGGGGCCGATGCCCTCGAGAACTCCCCCTGGTACCTACTCGCCCGCACGATCTTGCTGTTCAAAACGAACAAGATGCGCCCGGCGACACGCGCGCTGCGCGAGTTTGCCAACCGCTGCGAGGGCGGCGCGTTCTTTTTGCTGAACCCCATGTATCAGACGCCGTACCTTCCCTGCCGGCCCGAACCGCACGACCCCTGGGACCTTTCGCATCAGGCAGTTTGGGAGGCCGACGGCATCATCTCGGATACTCCCGACTTTGCCCCCTGGGCCAACGCTTGCGAAGACGTATCGCAGCTTGCCCAGGAATTTGCGCGCCGTTACGGCTTTTAACGGCGCAAACGCCACAACCATGTCATTCACGTTAGGAACGGCTTCATGAACTTCCGCTCATCTCTCGCCTGCACCTCGAGCGATATCGCCCGCTGGGGGCTGCGCTCCGTCCTTAAGCGCCAGGGCGGCGTACTCCCCGGCCGCATCGCCATGAAGATCGACCCCGAGCTGCTAAGCGACCTCGCGGGCCTTGTCGACCGCAGCGTGGTAATCACCGGCACCAACGGCAAGACCACCACCTCCAACCTCATCGCCGACGCCGTTGCCGCCAGCGGCGCCACCGTGGTATGCAACCGCGCTGGCAACAACATGGAGCCGGGCGTGGTGGGCGCGTTGCTCGAGGCGCGCGGCAACCTTAAGCGAACCGCCAGCAGCAAGCGCGTAGGCGTCTTTGAGTGCGACGAACTCTACACGGTGCGTGTCCTGCCCAAGCTCAAGCCGACCTACTTTGTGCTGCTCAACCTGTTCCGCGACCAGCTGGACCGCTACGGCGAGATCGACCACACCCAGGACGTCATCGCCCACGCGCTGGAGCTTTCGCCGGCAACGACACTCATCTATAACGCCGACGATCCGCTGTGCGCCTCGATCGCCGCGCGCGTCCCCAACACGAGCATCGCCTTTGGCATCGACGGCGCCACGGGCACCGAGTCCGATCGCATTAGCGACTCGCGTTTTTGCTCGCAGTGCAACGCTCCGCTGGAGTACGACTACGTGCAGTACGGCCAGCTCGGAGCCTATCATTGTCCTTCGTGCGGTTGGGCCCGCCCTGAGCTTGTCCGTCGCGTGACGGGCGTGGAGCTCGGCTGCGACGGCTACGGCTTTGAACTGAACTTTGGACCCGACGCCGACGCACCCGCAACGCACATCGCCACGCGCTACAACGGCCTGTACATGGTCTATAACGTTGCCGCCGCCTTCTTTGCGGCGCGCGAGTTGGGCGTGGGCGCGGCGCATCTGCAGCCCACGCTCGATGCCTACGTCCCCGCCGGCGGACGCATGGGTCGCTGGGAGATCGCCGGCCGTACCGTCGAGGCAAACCTGGCCAAGAATCCCGTGGGCTTTGATCGCCAGATCCAGTCCATTAAAACGGCGGGCGGCAGGCTCTGCGCCTTCTTCCTGAACGACAACGACGCCGACGGCCACGATGTCTCGTGGATCTACGACGTCGACTTCGAGCGCATCGCCGATACCCCAGGGCTTGTCGCCTTTGCCGGAGGTACGCGCGCGCACGATATGCAGGTACGCCTGAAGTACGCCGGTATCGACTCCGCCATCATCTCGAATATCGAGCGGGCGATCGGCGCCGTGGCGGACGAGGAGGCTGGCGATACTTTCTACGCCGTCGCCAACTACACGGCCTTCCCGCCGCTGGTCAAGGAGCTCGACGAGCTTAAGGGCACCGATGCGAGCTCGGTCGCCTCCCGCGCCGTAACGCGCGCCGATGGCAGCGCTGTCCCCACGGATATTGCGCCGGTCGAGCTTTCGTGCCCCCTGCGCATCGTCTACCTGTATCCCGATGCCCTCAACCTCTATGGCGACGGCGGCAACGTCATTGCCCTCGAGCGCCGCTGCGCCTGGCGTGGCATTCCCGTGCGCGTGGACGAGGTCCGTATGGGCGAGTCGCTCGATCTCACCGACGCCGACATCGTCATGATGGGCGGTGGCTCCGACCGCGATCAGCTGGCCGTGGCACACGAGCTGCTCGCTCAAAAAGACAAGGTTGCGGCCTATGTTGAGAATGGCGGCACACTGCTTGCCATCTGTGGCAGCTATCAGCTGCTCGGCCGTTCGTACTACATGGGCGACGATCGCATTGAGGGCCTGGGCGTCATTGCCGCCGAGACTGTGCGCGGCTCCGACCGTCTGATCGGCAACGTCGCCGTCAAGACCGACTTGGCACCCGAGCCCTTTGTGGGATTCGAGAACCACGGCGGCCGCACCCTTTTGGACGCCGATACCACGCCGCTCGGAACGTCCGTCGTCACGGGCACCGGCAACAACGGCGACGATGGCTTTGAGGGCCTCATCTACAAGGGCGTCATCGGCACGTACCTACACGGACCGGCACTGCCCAAGAACCCCGAGCTCGCCGACTGGCTCATCGCCCACGCCCTCGAGCGCCGTGGCGACGCACAGGCCAACGCTCTGCTGCCGCTCAAGCCCCTCGACGACACCTACGAGCACGCCGCCCACGACGCCGCCATGAAGCTCCTCCCTTAGCGCCCTGCCACCACAAAGGGGACAGGCACCTTTGTGGTGGTTTTGACCCATCCCAGCGGTTTGTCTCAATCTGTAACATCTAGACCGTTAAAAGTCGTCTTGCTGTTACAGATTGAGATATTCGTCCTGACGTCCGCCTCTGTCTCCATCTGTAACAGATGGAACCGATTTGCCCGCCCAGATGTTACAGATTGAGATATTTGAAGATCGGGATAGAGAGCCAGCTCCTATGTGGTGGTTTTCCAGTTTGCCAACGATATACGCGCCGGCAAAAAAGTCTGCTATACTCTTTCCCGCTGTCCCCATCGTCTAGCGGCCAAGGACGCCACCCTTTCAAGGTGGATATCGCGGGTTCGAATCCCGCTGGGGGCACCATTTGAAATGAAAAGCCCGTTATCCTCACGATAGCGGGCTTTTTGCTGCCATGCGCCGGGATTCGAGCCCAACAGGGTGCGAAGCCGAGAAGATGCACCTACGCTTCGACCCTAACAAGTGATTAATTTAGTCCCTAGCAATACGATATCTGAAACGTCCGTATCGAAAAACATTGCCTGGAGACAGCTCCGTCTCCATTAGCCGTGATGTTGACAAGCTTTCTTATCAATCGCACGTCTTGAAAATTATCCCAACTTCAAAATCGCTGTGAGTTCCGAGGGTGCCGGGAAACAGCACATTCCCTCAACTCGCACCCTGCACACAGCATAAATACCTCCAATCCGTACATCGATAAAACAGCGCCGCGTGTAGTCCAGCTCCCTGGTCTCGATTTGTAAATTCGTTGGCGAAGTCCAGGCATACGCTGCAAACAACTTGCGAACATCCCATGCGGGGGCATCGTCCCTCTCAGCTTCATGAGTCACGAAAGGAAAGAGGTCTCCGACTCCGGCCCCATCGCCCGATTTGCAAACCCAAGACTTGTAGCCGGCCCTCACGCCGTACTCACGACCATCGCGCAACAGAGACAAATCCAACTCATTCTCATGAAATCGAATATCGATTTCTTCAAAATCCCCGAAAATGCAATGATGAATGCCCTCGAGGCGTAATGAGCTCAAACGTCCACCAGAAGCCAACCCAACTGGCACGGGAATGCTATCGAAGTCACGTTCGGAAGCCACCGTTTCCCGAACACTAGACTCTTTGAACAATACCTCATACAGCGGATCAAGCAGCGCCTTACTTCCTGTCGTGGAACTCGAGCAGGCGATGACAAGGCCATCTGTGGGCCGTATGTAGCACAGCTGCCCAAAAAGACCAGAGCATCTGAACCCGCCACGCCGGCACATCCAGAACTGGTATCCATAGCCATTGCTGTCTTCAGTCGCCTCAGACGGATAAAAGGGGCTCGTTTCCACCTGAATCTTCGTCGCCTCGGCAACCCATTCCGCGGGAATGATCTGTTCCCCACGCCACTTGCCGCCATCTAGCAAACATTGACCAAACTTAGCCAAATCCGGTGTCGAAAGGTGAAGACCAAAACCTCCGGTCGTATGACCGGCTTGGTCCTCTTCCCACCACCAATTTCTAATGCCTAACGGCGTAAACAAACGTTCGGCGAGATAATCGGATTCTTTCGTTCCACTTATGCGTTGCACGAGCATGCTCAGTAAATGTGAACACAGCGAATCGTAGTGAAAGACCTCGCCCGGCTTCCAGTCAAACTCACGATGAAGAACCTCATGTGCCCAGTCGTCTCCCGCGCCAATATACGAAAGGTCACTCTCCTGCCCCATCGTCATGGTCAGCAAATTGCGAACCGTCACATTGTGAAAGCGCTCATCCGCAATCTCGCCTTCATATTCCGGGAAGTATGAAATCCAGCGATCGGCCAGCGACAGCCGTCCTTCATTCACCAACATCCCAACAGCAACCGAGGTGAAGGACTTAGTCACAGAATAGAGCGGGTGAACGTGTTCGAGGGCAAACGGCGCAGCCGCATGCTCGAAGACGACTTCACCATCTTGTCGGACCACGACTGAGCGGACTTCCACACCTGCGGACCTCCACGCCGCAAGGCACGCCTCGCCCATCTTATTGTCAAAGATAATATTAGGCACCCTCAACCACTGCCTCTCGAACGAAATCAGTACAAGACGAGGTCGCCCTCGACGCTTATCCAAGGACGACCTCGTCTAATTGCTGGCGCGCGGGGAAATACTTGTCCCGCAGCTCCACTTCTTTGGCTACTTTGCAGCCTCTACCGCCGGCACGTCCTCCTTGTACGTCGCATACGTAAGCAGGAACGAAATCACGCTGGAAACCACGATGGCTATGATTACGTAAATCAGATAGTTCGCGCCCATTGCACCGGACGGGTCAATGAAGCCCGGGAAGGCGCAGAAGCCGCCGCCGGTGAAGGCGAACATCTTGGTGCCAAGAGCGCCGATGATTAGGCCGCCGGGCACAGAGGCGATGCAGCTCATGATAAAAGGCTTCTTGCGCGGCAGGGTCACGCCGTAGATGCAGGGTTCGGTGATGCCGAAGAAGAAGCCCGAGATGAACGCCGGCCATGCAAGCTGCTTGAGCTTTACGTCCTTAGTCTTCAGAAGGATAGCGAGGACGGCAAGGGACTGAGCGTATGAACAAACCATGTACGGCGCCATGACAATATCCCAGCCCTGGGAGGCAATGTTCACCAGCATGAGGGCAATGACACTCCAGTGGAAGCCGAAGATGACCATAGGCTGCCAAATGGCAGTAAGCACGATGCCGCCGAGCGCGCCGCCGATGACAGGCAAGCTGTAGAGGGAGTTAAACAGCAGGCTCATGAGGTTCGTGATCAGGGTGGCAATCGGGCCAATAATCAAATAGGTAGCGGGGACCATCACAACGAGCACGCACGTAGGCACAAAGAAGAACTTTACATACTCAGAGAAATGCTTGCGGCACCACTTCTCCAGCTTTGCCGCGAACCAAACAGAGATGATAATCGGAATGACAGAGCTCGTATAACCCGAAGACGGCATGATGACGGGTATGCCGAGGAAAGTCGTGTAGTAGTTCATGGCAAAGGGAGTACCGGCAAGCACCGTTCCCAAAACATCGCCCGATGTGATGTTGACCATCGCCGGATACGTAAGTGCGATACCGAGCGTCATGCCAACGAACTCACTACAGCCAAACTTCTTTGCCGCGGTATAGCCAAGGATAATCGGCAGGAAGTAAAAGAAGCCGTCACCAGCCGCATATAGAATCTGGTACAAGCCGTCTGTCGCCGTGATCCATCCGAGGGCGACGAGAATACTCAAAACACCCTTGATCATGCCCGCGGCACACAGCACCGCAAGAATCGGCTGGATTACGCCTGAAATAGTATCGATAAGGGCACTAACAACGTTTCCTTTCTTGACGGGCTCACCATCAAGATTAACCTCGCCCAGCCCCTCGACACCAGAAGCGGCAACCGCGGCATCGTAAACATCCTCAATCACATTGATGCCAACAACAACCTGATACTGGCCATTCGCGTTGATTACTTGAATGACGCCTTTATGAGACTCAATTGCCTTAGTATCGGCCTTCGCATCGTCTCGCAGCTTGAAACGTAGACGCGTCATGCAGTGCGAGATGCTCAGGATGTTTTCCTTACCGCCGACGAGGCCAACTACGTCCTCGCCGAGCTTGCGATTTGCAAGCTCTTTGCTTTCGCTCATGGTTTTCCTCCCATGCGACCTGTCCAAGGTCGGCCGCCCGCCATCATTCACTAAATTGATTTCCGATGCTAGTGGAGTTCTGGCCAGAACTCCTTATTCGCCTCAATGAGATCGTCAAGGATCTTCTTTGCAACGGAGGCAGAGGGGACCGTCTTCGAAAGCGTCAGCGCCTGCCAAAGCTCCTGATAGGAATGGTCGACCCAAGCAGACACTGCAAGCTTTTCGACCGAGACCTGTTCCTCCATAAGTCCTTTCTGGAATTGCGGAATCTCACCTTGGCAAATTTTCTCGTAGCCGTCGCTGCCGACGATGCAGGGGATCTCGACCATAGCCGTTGGGTCAAAATTGGACACAGCCCCGTCGTTGGGAACAATCAGCGAGAAACGTTCACGGGTGTTCTCTGCCAAAGCGCGAGCGAGATCGACAATGTACTCAGCGTGGGTATCTGGCTTAAGGCCGAAACCCTCAGACGTGCCCTTTTCGATAATCTGACGAGCGGTGCCGAAGACGCGTTTCTCGCGACCCTCACGGACCTCGTCGGTGCGGGTGTGGTTGGGGTCGGTGTGCTCAACCACATAGTCCGGGAAGAGATAGTACTTGAGGTAGGTGTTCGGGATGGTATTCGGATCGAGCGCGTAAACATCCTTAGCCTTACGGAACGTCTGGTCCCAAGACGCATCGACGAATTCAAGGCCAGAATCCTCACCAGCATAACCGTTTTTAGCCATTTGGGCCTTGATAGTGGGCATAAGGTCATTGCCTGCACGGTCGTGAATCTTTGTCCACCAGCCAAAGTGGTTGAGGCCGTAGTAGCCGACGACGAGGTCGTTGTGGTCCTTGAGACCACACATCTGAGCCATGATATCCATCAGGGCTATTGGCATGTCGCAAATGTTGATGATCTTTGAATCCGGGCGAAGGCGGCGTGTCGCCTCAGCAACGATTGCCGCGGGGTTGGAGTAGTTGAGCATCCATGCGTCGGGACTGTATTTCTCCATGTAGTCAAGGATCTCGAGTACGCCGCCAATGGAGCGCAAGCCATAAGCAATGCCACCAGGACCGCAGGTCTCTTGGCCAAGAACGCCATAGCGCAGGGGAATCTTCTCGTCCTTATCGCGCATAGCGTACTTGCCAACGCGAATCTGGGCAAGTACAAAGTCGATGCCTGTGAAG
>DBFBKG010000053.1:0-6266 GCA_048203815.1 Collinsella sp.
CTATATGAGCGCTCATACTTTGTCCCAGTAAAGCAACCAATGCAAAGGGAGATATCTATGAGTGCTTTAACCACGCTGAACGCGCCGTTTCGCGCCGATATCGTCGGCAGCTTTCTTCGTCCACAGGCCGTAAAGGACGCCCGTGCCGCCTATGCTGCGGGCACACTCGACGCCGCCGGCCTTAAGGCCGTCGAGGATGAGGCCATTCGCGACCTGGTGGACAAGCAAAAGTCCGCTGGCCTGCAGGTGATTACCGATGGCGAGTTTCGCCGCAGTTACTGGCACCTCGACTTTATGTGGGGGCTCAACGGCATTGAACGCCGTACCTCGCGTACGGGCTATATGTTCCACGACGAGGAAACCACAGCCGACACCGCCGTGGTAACCGGCCCCATTAGCGGCGAGAACCATCCGTTCGTCGAGCACTTTAAATTTGTCAAGGCGCTCGAGGGGGAGGGCCAAGTCGCGCGGCAAACCATTCCGGCGCCGATCCAGACGTTCTCCGAAGTCACGCTCGACCGCTGCGACGGCCAGCAGGAGAGCCTGCGCGCTGTCTATAAGACCGATGAGGAACTTGCCGACGCCATCGCAGCCGCTTATCGCACGGTGATCGCCGACCTGTACGCAGCAGGCTGCCGCAACATCCAGTTTGATGACTGCACCTGGGGCATCTACTGCGACACCGATTTTGTCGCCAAAACCGGCATGAGCCCGGTCGACCTGCAAAAGGTAAGCGAGCTGGGCGTGGCGCTCAACAATGCCGCCATCGCGGACAAGCCCGACGATCTGGTCATCAACACGCATGTGTGCCGCGGCAACTACCACTCCACCTATGCCTTCGAGGGCGGCTATGACCCCATCGCGCCGTACCTGTTCGCAAACGAGGATGTCGATGCATTTTACCTGGAGTTCGATACGCCGCGCGCCGGCGGTTTTGAGCCGCTCAAGTACGTTGCCCCGGGCAAGAAGGTCGTGCTGGGCTTGGTAACCACCAAGGCGGCAGAGCTCGAGAACGAGGATGTTATCGTCGAGCGCATCCGTGAGGCCGCAAAGTACGTACCGCTCGAGAACCTGTATCTGTCGCCTCAGTGCGGCTTTGCCAGCTGCGAGATTGGCAACAAGCTGACCGAGGACGAGCAATGGGCAAAGATCGCGCTGGTCAAGCGCGTTGCCGAGCGCGTTTGGAAATAGCGGTAACGTTCGCAGGTGACGGCGCGTGCGAGGCATGGCGTATCGCGTACAATGGTTCGGATTGTATCGTTCGGGCAGGTTATCCGATATGCCCGATCGCCCTTCCATTCGAAAGGACATCCATGTCCCAGTCTTCGACGCCCGCCGTCACCGATGCCATCTACGATGCATCGTCGCTTGGCCGCCCGCGCATGTTCCTGCTCGGTCTGCAGCACCTGTTTGCCATGTTTGGCGCCACCGTGCTGGTGCCCGTGCTCACCGGTCTCTCGGTTTCGGCGACGCTTTTGTTTGCCGGCTTGGGCACGCTGCTGTTCCACTTCTTGTCGCGCGGTAAGGTGCCGGCATTTTTGGGCTCATCGTTTGCCTTTATCGCAGGCTATGCCGCAATCGCGCCCAACGGCGAGGCCGAGCTATTGCCCTACGCCTGCCTGGGCGTAGCCTGCGCCGGTCTACTCTATCCGGTGCTGGCGGCGCTCTTCCGCGCGTTTGGCGCCAAGCGTGTCATGCGTTTCTTTCCGCCGGTGGTGACTGGCCCCATCGTCATTTCCATCGGCTTGATCCTGGCAAGTTCCGCTATTGCTAACTGCCAGACCAACTGGCTTGTGGCTGTCATTGGCGTTGCCGTTATCGTCATCTGCAACATCTGGGGCCGTGGCATGGTCAAGATCGTGCCGATTTTGCTGGGCGTTGTGGTGAGCTATGCCGTTGCGGCTGCGCTCGGCGAGGTTGATTTCTCGGGCGTTGCCGCCGCTCCGTGGGTCGGTCTGCCCATTGTGTGGGACAACACCGTGTTTGCACTCTTTGGGCCGCAGTTCGATAGCGGTCTTGCCACGACGGCCATCATCACCATCATGCCGCTGGCCTTCGCGACCATGATCGAGCATATCGGCGATATCTCTGCTATCGGTTCGACTTGCGAGTGCAACTTCATTGCCGATCCCGGTCTGCATCGCACGCTGCTCGGCGACGGCCTTGCCACGATTCTGGCTTCGCTCTTTGGCGCTCCGGCCAACACTACGTATGGTGAGAACACCGGCGTGCTCGCCCTGACGCGCGTGTTCGACCCGCGCGTAATTCGAATTGCCGCGTGTTGCGCCATCGTGCTTTCGTTCTGCCCCAAGTTCGCGGCTGTCATTGCGGCCATGCCGGCGTGTGTAATCGGCGGTGTGTCGCTCGTGCTCTACGGCATGATCAACGCTGTGGGCGTCCGCAACCTCATCGAGAACCAGGTCGATTTCCAGAACAACCGCAACGTGCTGGTTGCCGCGCTGGTGCTCGTGCTTTCGCTCGGCATCGCGTACAGCACCGCCGGCGCCATCGTGTTGGAGCTGGGCGGCGTGACCATTTCGCTGTCCGGTCTTGCCGTGGGCTCGCTGGTGGGCATTGTGCTCAACGCCATCCTGCCGGGTAACGACTTTGAGTTTGATGTCTCCGAGCTTGAGGAGGCTGCTGAGTAGCAGCTGCGTTCAGCTAAAACAAGATATGGTGCCCATGCGTATATGCGTGTGGGCACCATTTTTAATGTGTCAGTATCCAGTGGATGCCGCGGGCCATGCGTAAGTCGGTTTGGGCAAAGTGATTGCCGGGGTTGAGCTCCAGCGTTGTTGGAATGCCACGCTCGACGAGCAACGCTTCCATCGCGCGTGTGTCGTCGAGTACATGCCGCATCATGCGGTTGGGCGTCTTGGTTTCCTTTTTGCCGAGTGACAGGTAGACGGCTTGCGGGCTGCCGGCAAAAGGGGCCGTGCTGGCACGGTCGACAAAGTCGGGAAACCATAGCGACCCCGATGCGCTCGCGGCGCGGTCAAAGGCGTCGGTTTGCCAGAGGGACCAGAGTGCGAAGAGGCCCGCGAGCGAGTAACCGGCAATGCTGCGCCAGGTGGGCGGCTGAGGAAGCGACGACTCGACCTGGGGGATTATCTGATTCAGCAGCTCATCAAGAAAATCGGCAGCTTGGCCGCCGAAAGGCTCGGCATCGCGTACGGTCCCGTCGCATGCCCAGGGGCTCAGCTCGCGATTCCAATCGAGCCCGCCAATGGTGACGAGGGCGAATGGCGGACAGTCGAGCTCTCGGCAGCGGTCATAGACCTCGCCGCCGTTGCCCATGACTACGGGGAGGTAGATGACGGGCGCACCTTCCGTGCGTTCCGAATGAACGGTTATCTGCTTTTGCGCTTCCAAGGCAGGCTTCTCTCAGTGTTGCGATATTGGCAGTCCCAATTGTCGCACGCTGGCACATACAGGTTGGGCTGCATTAAGAACAATCGCATGCGCGCCGCGCGAGCGCGAACGGGAAAACGCCACCGCCGGAGGGGAGCTCGGCGGTGGCGTTGTTAAACGGTGCTGGGGCTCGGGGCCTTCGCGGGAGCTGCCATGTGCGCAGAGGCGTTTAAGAACGCTTACGGCTCGCCATGGTGCCTGCGGCGATAGCGGCTGTTCCCGCAAGGACGGTTGCCACGATGGCCGCACCCGAGGTGTCGCCGGTTGCCGCGAGCACGCCGGTAGTCTTGGCTTTCGTGGTTGAAGCCGCAACGGCCTTGGTCGGCTTTGAGCCCTCAGGCTTGGGGTTCTGTTTGGACTCCGCGGGCTTGCTTTCTGCGGGCTTGGTCTCGTCGGGCTTGGGGTCTTCCGGCTTGGCTACCTCGGGAGGTGCGATGGTCGTACTTTTGGCGACTGCTTTGATATAGAGGGAGTCGACCGTGGCGTCGCCCGTGCCGATGGCCTGGCCTGCCTCGTAGATGCCGTCACGGAGCTTGCGATAGTCAATGACCTTGCCGCCTTCGGGCGTCTGGATGGCGGCGTTCTCAATCTTGATGGTGCCGATTGTCTTGCCGTCAGCGCTCATGGCACGGGCAAAGATTGCCGCTGTATCTCCTTCGGCCGTTACCTTGCTGCGGATGATCGAGATGACTGCGGGTGTGACGCCCTCGCTGGTCTGGGCGATGATGCCGATGTTCTCGCCTTGGGGTTCGCGCCTCGTCTCGCCATCTTGGTTTTCGCTGTAGGGGATGGGGCCGTCGCCGTTCTCGACATAGCGGGCTATGGCCTTGACAACGGAGTCGCTGATGTAGATGTGGCCGCCCTTCTCGTTGGGTCGATCGTTTCTGGTGGAGAATGCAGCCGAAACCTCGCCTTCCGCAAACGCGTCCACGGTGGAGCCGTTCTTGACGACGATGTCGTCCTGGTAGGTGAAGAGGGCGTTGGCGCCACCGTATCTGCCTTTACTTGCACGGACCGTCACGTTTGCATGATCGAGGGTGATGCCCTTGTGGGCATAGACGCCATATTCAACACCGTTTACGTTGAGGGAGGCGTTTGTGGCTGCGAGGCTGCCCTTGGCCTCGACGGCAGCGTCTTTCTCGGAGCTTGCCTCGACCGTCCCGCCACCCTTGATGGTGAGGTTCTTGTCGGCTCCAATACCCTTGTCCTTGGTAGCCCTGGCGGTGACGGCTCCGCTGTCGTCAATCGTGATATTGCCGTTTGCCCTGATGCCATCCGATGCACCCGTGGCGTTGACGTTGCCCGAACCTTTGATAGCGAGATCACCTCCGGCATTGATGGCATCAAACCCAGTGCTCGTGGCGTAGACGGATCCGGCTCCGTCGATGTTGATATTACCCGTGGAGAGGATAGCGTCCTCAGTAGATGTCACGCTGAGCGTGCCGCCCTCGTCGCCTTGGATATTGAGCTCGGCATTCTCGTTAGTGCCATGAGAAACGTTGATGCTTTCGATCCATTCGGCAGTGACGATGTTGGTTCCCGAGTAATTCACGTTGAGCTTGCCTGCGGCCTGGATCTCGCCGCCGTTATAGTTGTTGAGCTTCAAGTCGTCGGCGCCGTCCCACGACCAGGTACCGGCCTCGTCGCTCGCCGCGGTGTTGTACTTGTTGCCGCCGACCTTGACCCATTCCGCTGCGAGCGAGACGCTCGGCATGAGCAGCGAGCTCACCGTGAGCGCGCACACGGCGCCCGCGACGATGCGGCGCGTCACGCGGCGCCAGCTGCCGTGTGCGAGCAGCGTGCGACGGCGCACGTCGGGCTCGACAAAATGGGCTCCAGAGGTTTTGTCATTGCGCTTGGGGGTCGTGAACAAGGCTGCCATGGTTGCTCCCGTTCTCATAGGGCCTATACGACTAGATTCAGCGTATCTGCTGGATGTTGCCGGCGGTAGTGCCGTTTGGAGGGCAAAATGGCCAAAATGGGGGAGAAATAGGCCGCACGCCGGCGCAGGGACCGGCGCTAAAAGAAAAGCGCGGGGCCGCATGGCGACTCCGCGCTTTATTGTTCAGCTTTTGCAGCCTTGCCCTTACGCTACGAAGAAGTAGACGAGGAAGGCAAGGGCCGCGATCCACCCGTCCCGTGCGAAAAAGTGTTTACGAGCGCTTGCGGCTCACCACGGCGCCCGCGGCGATGGCGGCTGTTCCTGCAAGGGCGGCTGCCACGATGGCTGCGTTCGAGGCGTCGCCGGTTGCCGCGAGCTTGCCGGTGGTCTTGGCTCCCGTGGCTGCAACTGCAACGGTCTTGGTCGTCTTCGTGCTCTCGGACTTGGAACCCTCGGGCTTGGTCTCGCCGGGCTTCTCCTCGGGTTTGATCTCCTCGGGAGGCATGATGACCGTGCTCTTGGCGACAGCTTCGTTATAGGGGGAGTCGATCGTGGTGTCGCCCGTGCCGATGGTTTGACCTGCCTCGTAGGAGATGCTGGGGCCGTACTCTTCTTCGTAGCGATAGTTAATGATCTTGCCGCCTGCAGGCGTCTGGATGGGAGCGCCTTCGATCTCGATGGTGCCGATCGCCTTGCCATCCTCGCTTATGGCAAGAGCGAAGATTGCCGCCGTGTCTCCCTCGGCCGTGAGCTTGCTACGGACGATCGAGATACTCGCGGGCGCGATGCCCTCGTAGGTCTGGGCGAAGATACCGATGTTCAGACCCCTAGGCTCAGGGATGACCCCGCCGCTTTGGTCGTTGCTGTAGTGATCGGGGCCGTCGCTACCGGACTCGACATAGCGGGCTATAGCCTTGACAACGGAGTCGCTGATGTAGATGTGTCCGCCAGCGACGTTTGGCTGGTGGTTTCT
>DBFBKG010000054.1:0-2768 GCA_048203815.1 Collinsella sp.
CACTTTAAGATCACCGACGGCGTGCTTACGGTCGACAATACTGAGCCCATTCAGGTGAACTACACCTCAAGCGTTAAGAAAGAAGCGCTCGATAACCTGTTTACGCCCAAGAACGTAAAAGGGCTCGAGGACTACATCAAGAGCAGCAATACGACCACCGCGGAGAACGGTTCCAAGACCGTTAACTTCTACGCGAACAAGTGGAACGCTGGCGCGCTGGGCGATACGATCGCGAACTTTGAGCCTGCCGACACCAACCGCTATTACTATTTCCAGAAGCAGACTCCCATTTACACGGATAAGAACTGCACAACGCCTGCGACGGGCTCGCTGGCTGCCGAGGGCATCTATTACTACAAGGATGAGTTCGAGGCGCTGGGCGCAGACAGTAAGGCCGAATCCCGTATTGCCGTTATTGAGTTTACCGGCGGAGACGCCGCGAGCTTTGAGGGCGCCATCGTGCCCGACGCGAGCGGAAACCTGTCGTTTAGCAAGGGAACCGCGCGCCTGGCCTTTATTGACGAGCTCCACACCACCAAGGAGCGCGTGGGCGGTAACCCCACCGGCACTGCGGCCGACGTGCTCAATCCCAAGTGGAACAACACATCTGCCAAGTCGAACGCCACGGAGGTTGACGTTCACCTGGGCAACAACGGCAAGATCAGCTTTAACGTGACGCCGGCAACGGTGGATACCAAGACGAGCTTTGGCCTGACCAAGGTGCTCGAGGGCCGTGATTGGACGGATGCGGATGAGTTTAAGTTTGAACTCTCAGCGACGTCCGAGAATGACGCCCCGATGCCCGCACCCGCGACCGCGACCGTGACCAATGCCGACCTGGACGACAAGGGCAAGGCTGCTGTCGACTTCGGTGAGATCACCTACAACAAGCCGGGTGAGTACACCTATGAGGTCCGTGAGGTCAAGGGCGGCGCCGGTGGCATCACCTACAGCGAGAACGTTGCCACGTTCAAGGTGACCGTGGCGGTTAAGGCCACAGGTGGGCTTAAGGCTGACGTTGAAAAGATCTCGGGCGAGCGCGAGTTCAAGAACACTTATAGCGCCAAGACGGAAACCCCGCTGACTCTTGAGGCTACCAAGACGCTCTCAGGGCGTCCGATGGCCGATGACGAATTCAAGTTTGCGCTGAGCTATGCGGGGCACGACGAGGTTCTGTTGAATGCAGCCAACAAGGGTGGCAAGGTTGAGTTCGGTCCGCTGACGTACACGACCAAGTCGCTCGCCAAGCTGGTCGAGGAAGACAAGGCATCGCTTGATGCTAGCTCAGGCAAACCCACGTGGACCATTCATTACATCGCTGCCGAGCAGACCGGCAAGCTGCCTGCGGGCGTGAGCGCCACCGTGTCGGCAATTGACGCATGTGTAACCGTTGTCGACAACGGCGATGGTACCCTGACGGCGACGGCTGTCTACGGCGATGCCGGCAACGAGTTTGTGAACGCCTACACTGCCGCACCTGTCGAGGCATCGCTTGTGGGCAAGAAGAATCTGCAGGTTCCTGATGGCCTGACCCCGGCTGACATTGCCGGCAAGTTCACCTTTACCGTGACCGGTGAAGAGGGCGCACCCATGCCCGCGAACGCGAGCGTAACCAATGATGCCGAGGGCAAGGTCGACTTTGGCAAGATTACCTTTACGCTCGACGAACTTAACAAGGCTCTGGGCGAGAAGCCCGAGAAGCGCGAGCATACCTTTACCTACACCGTGACCGAGTCCGGCGAGGTCGCTGGCGTGACCAACGACGCCAACGCCACGCGCAAGGTTTCCTACACCGTGACTGATGACGGCAAGGGTGCTCTGAGGGTATCCCGCGACCCGCACGGCGATGTGGCATTTACGTTCACCAACACCTATAACGTGACGCCTGTTGAGACGCGCGTCACCGACCAGATCACCGCGACCAAGGTTCTGACCGGCCGCGACATGGCTGAGGGCGAGTTCTCCTTCAAGCTCGTCGAGGGCGAGGGCAAGGACGCCAAGGTCGTTGCCACCGGCAAGAACGCCGCCGATGGCAAGATCACGATGAGCCCCATCGAGTACACCAGGGCCGGAACGCATGCCTATACGCTGCGCGAGGTCAAGGGCAACGCCGGCGGTATCACCTACAGCGATGCCAAGTACACCGTCGAGACGACCGTCACCGACAACGGCGACGGTACGCTCAGTGCCACGCATGTTCTGAAAGACGTCAAGGTTGCCGAGTTCAAGAACTCCTACAACGTGACCCCCAAGAGCTCCAGCGTCACCGAGCAGATCACCGCGGACAAGGTCCTGGACGGGCGCGACCTCAAGGCTGGCGAGTTCCGCTTTGAGCTCGTTGAGGGCAATAACGTGGTCGCCACCGGCACCAACAATGCCGACGGCAAGATCGTGATGGATCCCGTCACCTACACTGAGGCTGGCGAGCACACCTACACGCTGCGCGAGACCAAGGCCGGCACCACCGAAAACGGCATTACTTACAGCACCGCTGAGTACACCATCGTGACCATCGTCAAGGACAACGGCGATGGCACCCTCAGCGTGGAGCACAAGCTGCAGAACGCTAAGAAGGCGATCTTTGAGAACGCCTATAACGTGACGCCCAAGGATTCCAGCGTCACCGACAAGATCAAGGCGACCAAGGTCCTGACCGGGCGCGATCTCAAGGAAGGCGAGTTCTCCTTCGAGCTCGTCGAGGGCGAGGACACCAACGCCATCGCCGTCGCCACCAGCACCACCGACGCCGAGGGCACGATCACCAAGAT
>DBFBKG010000055.1:0-2522 GCA_048203815.1 Collinsella sp.
GCCCGCGCCGCGATTGATGCGGGCGCCTGGGCCGTTGTCGTCGGCACCGCCATCACGCACCCCACGAGTATTACAAGTTGGTTCAAGGCTGCGCTTGAGGCGTAAGACAGGCCTCGTATCCGCTTGGGGCGGTATACTCAATAAAGGCAATTGATCGCGCGGGATCCGCTGGCCGGGTCCCGCGCTTGTTTTAGGAGGCACACATGCAAAAGGGAGATGCCATGGATGCGGCGGAGCGCTCGGAGCGCATCCCCGATATCGTCATCATCACCGGAATGTCCGGATCGGGCCGAACGCAGGCCATGCATGTGTTCGAGGACATGGGCTATTTTTGCATCGACAACTTGCCTCCGCGTCTGATCGCCCAGCTTGCCGAACTCGTCGGCATCAATACGGGCGTGGGCAGGCATCTTGCCGTCACCTGCGACCTGCGCAGCCAGGGCTTGTTCGATGAGCTGCTCGATGCCGTTGCCGCGCTCGAGGAGCGCGAGATGAGCTGTGACATCGTGTTTCTCGAGGCCTCTGACGAGGTGCTGATCCGTCGTTATAGCGAAAACCGCCGCCGCCATCCCATTGCCAAGCCGGGGGAGACTACGGCCGATGCGATTCAGCGCGAGCGCCTGCAGCTGCAGGGCGTTCGCGACCGAGCTGACATGATTATCGATACGAGCCGCTTGCGCACTTCTGCTCTGCGCAATAAATTGCGCATGGCGTTCTCCGAGCTGTCCGACCAGCAGCTCATGGACGTTCACGTGTTCTCGTTTGGCTTTAAGCACGGCATGCCCGTCGAGGCGGACATTATGATCGACGTCCGCTTCCTGCCCAATCCGTTCTACGATCCCGAGATGCGCACGATGACCGGTCTCGATAAAAAGGTCTCTGATTTTGTTCTGGACCATCCCAAGACGCAGGAGTTTTGGAAGGCTTGGACACAGCTGCTCGATACGGTGATGCCGGGCTATATCGCGGAGGGCAAGCCGCAGCTTTCTATCGCCATCGGCTGTACGGGCGGTCAACACCGCAGCGTTGCCATCGCCGAGGCCACGGCACGTTATTTGGAAGGCGCCCAATATCACGTGAGCATTTCCCATCGCGACCTGTCGCGCGCCAACACGAAAGCATAGGCCTGCATGTCGTTTACCGCCGAGGTGCGTGACGAGCTCGCGCGCTGCGAACCCGAATGTGAATACTGCGATTTGTCGACGCTTGCCGCCCTGACGCGTGTGAGCGGTACACTTTCGCTGGCCGGCTCCGGGCGGTATCGTTTGACGGTCGCGACCGAGACGGGTGCCGTCGCGCGCACGATGATCACACTGACGCATCGCATCCTTAAGCTCAAAACGGAATTCACCGTTCGTAAATCGGTCTTGCATAAGGTCCGTAACTATCTCATTACCCTGCCCGATCAGCCCGACCTGGACAAGGCTCTGGTGCTGCTGGGCATTCTCGACCGCAGGGGAGGGCTCGTCGCTGGTGTTCCCCGGCACATCGTTGCCCGTCCCTGCTGCAGGCTTGCCTACATCCGCGGCGCGCTCATCGCCGGCGGTTTCGTGGCCGATCCCCGCGGCGACTTTCATTTGGAGATCGCGGTGCAGGGCGAGCAGTATGCTCGGGGACTTTGCGATCTATTGGAGCAGATTGGGGTCCATGCGCGCGTTAACGCGCGGCGCGGATCCTTTGCTGTCTACATTAAGAGCGCCGAGGAGATCGAGCAGCTCCTAAAGCTGATTGGTGCCAAGCGCAGCGTTGCCGAGATTGAGGAGGCGCGCGCGGTCAAATTGGTTAAGAACGACGTAAACCGTCGCGTGAATGCCGAACTGGCCAATCAGACCAGAAGTGCGGGTGCCGCCCAGCATCAGCTTGCGTTGATCGATGAGCTCGAACAGCGGGGTTTGCGCGACACGCTTCCGGACGCCTTGGCAGTCTTTTGCGACCTGCGCGAGCGCTATCCCGATCTGTCGCTGCGCGATCTGGGCGAGATGGCTGACCCTCCCTTGTCGAAGTCTGCCCTGTACCATCGCGTTTTGAGGCTTGAAAAGCTCATTGAAGCAAACAAGTAGTTTGAAGTATCGACTTATATACGGATTTAGCTGCTATTTTATTCTTTAAAACGTTTTAACGTAAATTTGATTTTCAATTTCGAGCATTCTCGTGAAATTCAAGTCAAAAAAAAGGTATATTAGGCGAGTGGTTAGTTTGTGGGCCTCAACGGCGGGCGCTGTAGCTCGCGGGGGCCTTACGAAAGGAGACACAATGGCAGTAAAGGTTGCTATTAACGGCTTCGGTCGCATCGGTCGTCTGGCTTTCCGTCAGATGTTCGGTCATGAGGGCTCCGAGATCGTCGCTATCAACGACCTCACCTCTCCCGATATGCTCGCTTACCTGCTGAAGTACGACTCCACGCAGGGCAACTACGCTCGCGATCACGAGGTCGTTGCTGGCGAGGATTCCATCACCGTTGACGGCAAGGAGATCAAGATCTACAAGGAGGCCGACGCCAACAACCTGCCGTGGGGCGACCT
>DBFBKG010000056.1:0-3690 GCA_048203815.1 Collinsella sp.
CCCACATGGAATCGAACCCCGTGAGGGCGCGGAGCTGAGTAAACGCGTAAGCGTTTGCCAGCGCAGCTCGCAAGGCGCGTAAGCGCCGCAGCGGTCCGTCCGCGCAGCGCGCGGACGCGATTCCCTTTCCCGCCACCTTGAATTGACTAGGACCTCTGCAAAGGGGTCCTTTTTCTTTTTTTGTGGGGTTCCGCGGAAAATGCATCCCATTATTTTGACCCAGAGCGGGATGCGCTTTCCGGCGCTTACTTCCGACGTGCGTGCACATCTCGTCGCACCATCCCGAGCCCGCCTGTTCCCAGATATTCCTCCCACTTTCGCGTCACTTTACAGACCGTTCGGTCGCCTGTCTGCATGCGCGGGTATACTCAAATCGATAGATATGTCATGCAAGAGCGATGCGGGCTTAGCCCGTATGATTCAAAAGGGGGCAGTGATGGAGAGGATACTCGGCGTTAATCTCTCTGGCTGGTTTATTCCCGAGCCTTGGGTGACCCCGTCGCTATACGCGGCGACCGGTGCATCCAATGCGGCCGAGCTGCAGGAGGCCATGGGCACCGCCGCCTATAACGAGCGCATGCGCCGTCATTACGAGACGTTTGTGAGCGAGGATGATTTCCGTCGCATGGCGCAGATCGGCCTCAACGCCGTGCGCCTGCCGGTGCCTTGGTATGCCTTTGGCTCACAGGAGTCCGATGCGTCCTACATCTCGGTTGTCGACTACATCGACCGTGCAATTGAGTGGGCTGCCAAGTATGACATCCGCGTGCTGCTTGATCTAGCAACTGTGCCCGGTGGCCAGGGCGATTCCAACGATTCGCCCGCCACGCCAGAGGCTGTTGCCGAGTGGCATTCGTCCACCAACGGTCGTCATGTCGCACTCGACGTGCTCGAGCGCTTGGCCGATCGCTACGGCGAGGCCGAGAGCCTGCTGGGCATTGAGCTGCTGGATACGCCGCAGATGAGTGTCCGCAAGAGCCTCTTCACCATGACGGATGGCATTCCTGCGCACTACCTGCGCAACTTCTATCGCGATGCCTATGAGCTCGTCCGTTCGTATATGCCCGAGGATAAGATCGTCGTCTTTTCGTCTTCGGGGCATCCCAGCGAGTGGAAGCATTTTATGCGCGGCGCCAAGTACAAGAACGTCTACATGGACCTTCACCTGTACCATTACCGCGACGAGTATGCGCTCGACATCACGAGCCCCCGCGGGCTGACGACGGCGATTTCGCGCAACAAGCGCGAGCTTAAAGAAGCGATTTCGACTGGGTTCCCCGTGCTGGTGGGCGAATGGTCGGGCGCGGCGATCTTTGCCAACTCGTCGGTTACGCCCGAGGGCCGCAATGCCTACGAGCGCGTGTTTATCGCCAACCAGCTTGCTTCGTTTGCGCCGGCTGCCGGTTGGTTCTTCCAAACGTGGAAGACCGAGAAGCGTATTGCAGCATGGGACGCCCGCGCGGCGCTCGGCACGCTCGAGCGTGGCATGATTGAATAGGTTGATATGACGCAAAACAGCGCCCATACGGGCAAACTCTATGTGGTCGGCACACCCATCGGCAACCTGGGCGACCTGTCCCCGCGCGTTGGCGAGGCGTTTGCCGCCGCCGATGCCATCTGCTGCGAAGACACGCGTGTGACGTCAAAGCTGCTGATGCGCCTGGGCATTTCCAAGCCGCTTGTCCGTTGCGACGAGAATGTGATCGCCAGCCGCGCCGCCGGCCTGGTCGACCGCCTGCTGGCGGGGGAGACCCTCGCCTTTGCCTCAGACGCCGGTATGCCGAGTGTGTCTGATCCCGGCCAGGCGCTGGTCGAGGCGGCACGTGAGGCCGATGTGCCCGTCGAGGTTATTCCCGGCCCCTCTGCTTGCGTCACGGCGCTCGTGTCGTCCGGTATTCCCTGCGAGCATTTCTTCTTCGAAGGCTTTTTGGGTCGCAAGCACGGCGACCGCGTGCGCCGACTGCAGCGCCTTGCCGTCGTCCCCGGCGCGCTCATCTTCTACGAGTCTCCACATCGCATCGTGGCGACGCTCGAGGCCGTGGCGGAGGTCTTTCCCCAGCGTGAGGTTGCCGTCTGTCGCGAGCTCACCAAACTGCACGAGGAAGTCTTGCGTGGATCCGCCGCCCAGCTAACCGAGGAGCTGCGCGCCCGTGGCGAGGTAAAGGGTGAGATTGCGCTGGTCATCGCGCCGCCGAGCGAGGATGAGGATGCCGGCATTGCGCCGGTTGGAGCCGCAGCGGTAGACCCCGACGAAGCCCTGCGCGAGGACATTCGCACCGCGCTCGAGGAGGGGGAGCCCGCCTCCGCGGTGGCAAAGCGCCTGTCACAGAAGTACTCGCGCCGCAAGCGCGATGTCTATGCCATGGTGCTCGATATGCAATAGATGGAGGATATCCAGCCCTTGCGTTAGAATCATCCCCTGTATGCAACGTTTTTCTGGAGGACAAACCCCATGGATCAAAGCAAGCCTTCGTTCTTTATCACGACGCCCATCTACTACGTCAACGCCGATCCGCATCTGGGCACGGCTTATTCCACCATCATCGCCGACGTCCAGGCTCGCTATCGTCGCTCCGCCGGCTATAACGTCAAGTTCCTGACTGGCATGGACGAGCATGGCGAGAAGGTCGCCGAGGCTGCAGCCAAGCACAACATGACGCCGCAGGAGTGGACCGACAGCCAGGCTCCGCACTTCAAGGAGCTGTGGAGCAAGCTCGAGATCTCCAACGACGACTTCATCCGCACCACCGAGCCGCGCCAGCATCATGCGGTGCAGTATCTGTGGGAGCGCATGAAGGAGTCCGGCTACCTGTATAAGGGCAGCTACGACGGCTGGTACCGCGTGCCCGACGAGACCTACTTTACCGATACACAGGTCCAGAAGGGTGACGAAGAGTACGGCAGCGTCGGCCAACACCTGTGCCCCGATTGCCACCGTCCGCTCGAGCGCGTGCAGGAGGAGTCCTACTTCTTTAAGCTCTCTGCGTTCCAGGACAAGCTGCTCAAGCTCTATGACGAGCACCCCGACTTTGTCGAGCCCGCGTTCCGCATGAACGAGGTGCGCAGCTTTGTCGAAGGCGGCCTCAACGACCTTTCCGTGAGCCGTACGAGCTTTGACTGGGGCATTCAGGTTCCGTTCGACGAGGGTCACGTGACCTACGTGTGGTTCGATGCGCTGCTCAACTATATGACGGCCGTCGGCTACGGTGTCGACACCGACGAGGCCCGTGCCGAGCTGGCCTATCGCTGGCCCGCGCAGTTCCACATCGTGGGCAAGGACATCATCCGCTTCCACTGCGTTATTTGGCCTGCCATGCTCATGGCCATCGGTGAAGCCCTGCCCGAGCACGTCTTTGCCCACGGCTTCCTGACCGTGCGCAACGCCGAGACCGGCAAGGCCGAGAAGATGTCCAAGAGCCGCGGTAACGCCATCGCTCCGCAGGATGTTATCGACATGCTGGGCGTCGAGGGCTATCGCTATTACTTCATGACCGACGTCGTCCCCGGCACCGACGGCGCCATCAGCTTCGATCGCATGGAGCAGGTCTACAACGCCGACCTGGCCAACAGCTGGGGCAACCTCATCTCGCGTTCGCTCAACATGAGCGGCAAGTACTTTGACGGCTGCGCGCCCGCCAAGCCCGCGTCGTTCGATGCGTTCGACAACCCGCTGGCAAAGATTGCCGATGG
>DBFBKG010000057.1:0-5623 GCA_048203815.1 Collinsella sp.
AAGTTACCCCATGCGGCCGGCTGCGGGATCTTAGTCGCGTTGGAACAAGCAACTCAACATATATCTGAATTTGGATGGGAGGGGCTTGTTGCTGTTGGGGGGCGTTGAGATGAGGGCGATACTTTGGGAAGGGATGACGCCTTGGGAGGAGGCGTCTATCTGAAGAGAGGCTTTATGGCTGAGAGGTAGTCTTTGGCTACGTCGGCTTTGGCTGCTTGGAAGTTGTGCCAGGCCCACCATTGGACCATTCCTACGAAGCTTGAGGCTATGTGGTGTAGTAAGAAGCAGCGGTCCATGGTGCCGGCGGGGCCTGCGGGGTCGGCGGGGACGATTTCGGCTGCGCGCGACATGATGGTCTTGCGTAAGCAGTCGGCGAAGACGCGTGAGCCGGCACCGGCTACGAGGGCTCGTACGCCCTGACGGCGCTCCCAGAGGTTGTTGAGGATATGCTCGACTTGCACGAGTGGGTCGTCGAGCGGCGTACCATCGTCGTCGAGGGCGTGGGTGCAGATGTCGCTCACGAGCTCGGACAGTAGGTCGTCTTTGCTCTTAAAGAGGCCGTAGAATGTCGCGCGGCCTACGTGGGCGCGCGCGATGATGTCGCCGACGGTAATCTTGCCGTAGTCCACTTCGCGTAGCAGCTCGGAGAACGCCGCAACGATGGCAGCGCGGCTTTTTTCTTTGCGGGCATCCATGGCTATGCATCCACGTGAACGAGCAGACAACGGAGCGTGCCGGAGCAACCCTCGTAGGGGCGCTTACCGGCGCCGTAGCCGACGGCCTCGATGCGGTAGCGTGAGGGCAGTTGGTCGGACGTGCGCAGTGCGGCGACGATGGCGGCGCCCGTGGGCGTCACGAGCTCGCCGGCGACCGGTGCGGGCGTGAGGGCGATATTGCCTGCTTGGCATAGGTTGACGACGGCGGGCACCGGGATGGGCATAAGGCCGTGGGCACAGTGGATGGTGCCGTGACCCTCGGAGAGCGACTCGACGACAATGTCCTCGATACCCAGGTCATCGAGACAGATGGCGACCGAGCAGATGTCGACGATGGAGTCGATGGCGCCTACCTCGTGGAACATGACGGTCTCGGGCGTTTTGCCGTGGGCCTTGGCCTCGGCGGCGGCGAGCGCGGTAAAGATGGCGAGCGCGCGGCGCTTGGCGCCATCGCTTAACTGCGAGCCATCGATGATGGCGGCGACATCCGCCAAAGAACGGTGGTGATGGTGGTGGGTGTGGTGATGATCTTCGTGCTCATGGGCGTGGCCCTCATGGTCGTGCTCATGGCAGTGCTCGTGTTCGTGCCCGCCATGATCATGATGGTGATGCTCATGCTCATGCCCGTGCTCGTGCTCGTGCGTGTGCTCGGCAGCTGCTTCGTTGCCGTAGAGCCAGGCCATATCGTGGTCGTGGTTCTCGAGCTCCTCTGCAAGCTGGACGTCAAAATCACAGGCGTCGATGCCATGCTTGTTTGCACGCGTGACGGCGATCGTAAAGCCGTCGACCGGCAGCGTAGCGAGCTGTTCGCGCAGGTGCTCCTCGCTGGCGCCCAGGTCGAGCAGGGCCGCGACGGTCATATCGCCGCTGATGCCCGAGGTGCCGTCGATGATAAGTGTGTGCTGATGATTGGACATGGAATGCTCCTTAGCGGGCGCGGGGTGTGCCGGCGCTCAGATGATTGATAAGACTTGCCTGGTAGGCGGCACCAAAGCCGTTGTCGATATTGACGACCGATACGCCGCTGGCACAGGAGTTGAGCATGGCGAGCAGTGCGGCTACGCCACCAAAACTTGCGCCGTAGCCCACGCTGGTGGGAACGGCGATGACCGGACAGCTCACCAGACCGCCGATAACGCTCGCCAGGGCGCCTTCCATGCCGGCGATGGCGATGACCACCTGCGCCTGGGCAAGTTCCTCGGCATGCGCGAGCAGGCGGTGCAGGCCTGCGACACCTACGTCGTAGAGGCGGTCGACCTCGTTGCCATAGAATTCGGCCGTCAACGCGGCTTCCTCGGCGACGGGCAGGTCGCTCGTACCGGCGCAGGCGACAACGATGCGTCCGTTGCCGGTAGGGGAGGGCTTGCCGCCCACGAGGGCGAGCTGTGCGTCTGGGACATATCCCAGGTCGATGCCGTTGCCGAGGAGCTTCGAGGCGCGGGCTGCCTTTTCGGCGTCCAGGCGCGTGACCAGGATGCGCACCTGGCCGGCATTGAGTAATGCTTTGATAATGGCGGCAATCTGCTCGGCGGTTTTACCGGCGCCGTAGACAACCTCGCCGGCTCCCTGGCGCACCCCGCGTGAAAGATCGAGCTGCGCAAAACCCAGATTGGCGGTTGGAGCCGTCTGGATGCGCGTGAGGGCGACTGCCGGGGTGACTGTTCCGTCGGCAACATCGCTCAGCAATTGCTCAAGATCTCGCTTATCCATATATGTTCCCTTCGACGGTGCAAAGTCTAGCACGAGAAGGGTAGTTTCCGAACATTAGAACAAAATCGTTCGGAAACTAGACATAGAGGAATTGATTCTGTTGTTAGACGGATTGACTAGTCGCGCAGGATGATGTCCATGGCGAGCATCAGATTGCGCTCGTCGATGGCAAACGGGGCGGCCTCGCGCGTCTTGGGCTTGGCGCAAAACGCGATGCCCGTGCCCGCGGCCTGAATCATGGGGATGTCGTTGGCGCCGTCGCCGATCGCGACGGTGTGGGCCATATCGACGCCGCACTCAACTGCCCAATCCAGCAGCTGGATGAGCTTGGATTCCTTGGTCACGATGTCGGCAGCCAACTTACCGGTGAGCTTGCCGTCTACGACCTCCAGGCGGTTCGCTAGACAAAAATCGATGCCCGCAGCGGCCACGATCTTATCGGCGACCTCGTGGAAGCCGCCGCTTACCACGCCGACCTTCCAGCCCTTGCTGTGCGCCGAGCGCACAAGCTCCAGCGCGCCGGGGGTAAACGTCACGCGCGCAAAGGTGCGCTCGAACACGCTCTCGTCCAGGCCGGCAAGCAGCCCCACGCGCTCCTCGAGCGCCTGCTTAAAGTCAAGCTCGCCGCGCATGGCGCGCTCGGTGATCTGCGCTACCTGCTTGCCCACGCCGGCCTCCTCGCCCAACAGGTCGATGACCTCCTGGTTGATGAGCGTAGAGTCGATATCCATAACGATGAGGCGTGCAGTCATGGCGGGCCTTTCCGAGTGCAGTTGTATTGGGGCACATTGTCGCACGCGGCGCGCCTTGGCGACGGCCACGGCGCATCAATTGTTTCGTCTCCGTCAAGTCTTTGGGCATGAGCTACTTTTCCGCGGCACATCGACGTGGGTGCGATAAGATAGAACGCCATGTCCGGCTGCGCGGTTTACGCAGGCTGGGCAAATCTGTACGACGCCGCCCGGAACGACACGGGGCGGCACAGATCCATAAAGGAGGATCACTGGTATGAGCCAGACCCGTCCCATCGATGAGCATTCCATGCACACCCGTACCTGCGGCGAGCTTCGCTTCGAGAACGTGGGCGAAGAGGTCACCCTCACCGGTTGGGTGAGCCGTCGCCGCGACCACGGCGGCCTTATTTTCTGCGACCTTCGCGACCGCGAGGGCATCACGCAGCTCACCTTCGACCCCGAGCACTCCGACGGCGATGCCTTTAAGATCGCCGAGACCATGCGTCCCGAGTGGCCCATCAAGATTCACGGCGTCGTGCGCGCCCGTGGCGAGGAGACCACCAACACCAAGCTCGCGACCGGCGAGATCGAGGTCCTGACCGACCACGCCAAGGTTCTCAACACGTCCGTCACCCCGCCGTTCCAGATCGAGGACGGCATCGAGACCAGCGAGGACACCCGCCTGCGCTATCGCTATCTGGACCTCCGCCGTCCCGAGATGATGGCCAACCTCAAGCTGCGCTCCGACTTTACCTTTGCCATTCGCGAGGCACTGCACAACCGTGAGTTCATGGAGGTCGAGACGCCCTCCCTGTTCAAGTCCACGCCCGAGGGCGCCCGCGACTTCATCGTTCCCAGCCGCATCCAGCCGGGCAACTTCTACGCCCTGCCGCAGTCCCCGCAGCTTCTGAAGCAGCTGCTCATGGTCGGTGGCGTTGAGCGCTACTACCAGGTTGCCAAGTGCTTCCGCGACGAGGACCTGCGTGCCGACCGTCAGCCCGAGTTCACCCAGGTCGATATCGAGATGTCCTTCGTGGACCAGAACGATGTCATGAGCGCGCTCGAAGAGGTTCTTGCCGATGCCTTCGGTCGCATGGGTGTCGAGATGCCCACGCCGCTGCGTCGCATGAACTACTGGGAGGCCATGGACACCTATGGCTCCGACAAGCCCGATACCCGCTATGGCATGCATCTGGTCGACCTGACCGACATCTTTGCCAACTCCAAGTTCAAGGTCTTTGCGACTGCCGCAAACGAGGAAGGCTCTGTCGTCAAGGCCATCAACGCCAAGGGCGCCGGTGCCTGGGCACGTGCCAAGATCGATAAGCTCGCCGGCGTGGCCTCCACGTTTGGCGCCAAGGGCCTGGCATGGATCGCTTTCCGCGAGGACGGCTCCACCAACAGCCCCATCGTCAAGTTCTTCTCGGACGAGGAGATGGCTGCTCTGCGCGAGCGCATGGACGTCGAGCCCGGCGACCTTGTGATGTTCGCTGCTGGCCCGCGCCTGCTCTCCGACGAGATCCTGGGCGGCATGCGTTCGCACATGGCCAATGCGCTCGAGATCAAGCGCGAGGGTCACGACTTCCTGTGGGTCGTCAACTTCCCGCTGTTCCATTGGGACGAGGATCGCAAGGCCTATGCTGCCGAGCACCAGCCCTTTACCCTGCCGACCGAGACCGACATCGCCAAGATCGAGGCCGATCCCCTGGCAGCCGGTTCGTGCACCTACGACTTTGTCATGGACGGCTTTGAGGCCGGCGGCGGCGGTATGCGTATCCACAACGCCGAGATGCAGATGTCCATGCTCAAGCTTCTGGGCTTTACCGAGGAGCGCGCCGAGTCGCAGTTCGGCTTCCTCATGGAGGCCCTCAAGTTTGGTGCGCCCCCGATGGGCGGTTTCGCTTTGGGCCTGGACCGCGTGTGCATGCTGCTCACCGGTTCCGACTCCATCCGCGACGTCATGGCGTTCCCCAAGACGGCCAGCGGCTCCGACCTTATGTCGGGTGCTCCGAGTGCCGTTAGTGGCGCCCAGCTCAAGGACGTCAGCCTGCGCCTGATGTAGGCAAGCGGCTACATATTGCCCGTAACGAGGGAAGGACGCGTGCCTTCCCTCGTTTTTTATGCGCCGAGGTTGTGAGGGCATGGGGTGACCGGACGTCGAGGAAACTGCGTCCCGGAATTTGCGTCCAGAATGGGATGCACTTTCCGCCAGGGTCGCTCAGCGGAAACTGCGTCCCAGAATCCAGCCAAATAACGGGTCGCACTTTCCGGTTGAGCCTTCTGGCGGAAACTGTGTCCCATCATTGACGCTCGAAATGGGATGCGATTTCCGTCCCGCCCTCAACAAGCATCTAACGCTACAATAGCTACCACGTGGCTGGGTTTGCCGGCCGAATGTGCGATGTCGTGGGAGGGGACATGGTCGAATTTACGAAGACGATTAAAGATCCGTTGGGATTGCAT
>DBFBKG010000058.1:0-21486 GCA_048203815.1 Collinsella sp.
TGTTAGCGCCGGGCGATTTTAGCCGCTAATAGTCAAACTATTTTGACCAATCCCGGTCACCGAATAATGGCCACCGTGCCTCCCCGCCGCCACTACGCTGGTGGTGCCAACACGCCGGCGTTAGGAGGACCATTGAGGTGAACGAGAGACACGATGACCTACAGGAGATTATAGACGCGGCGCTCCGGGAGATGGCCGCGGAGGAGGGCGACGGGTTCGACCCGCAGGCATGCAACCTCGCGGAGTTCTGCAGGAGGACGGGGCTCACCCGCTCCCGTGCGAGGACGGTCAGGGCACACGGGTTCAGGGTCCTGCCCCACGGGAACAGCGGGAGGAGGGCCGCGCCGGGCGTGCTCGCCAGCCACACCGGCCTGGTGGACGACCTCCTGCGGAAGGGCGTCACCAACTCGCAGGTGATATTCGAGCGGCTGCTCGGCCAGGGCTACGCCGGCGGCCTCACCACGGTGAAGACCTATATCGCCGCGCACCGGGACCTCGTGCCCGCGAAGAGGCGGCAGGCGGCCCCGCAGGGCTGCCGCGGGCAGCGCTTCAGGACGGCGCCCGGAGAGGCCTACCAGATGGACTGGGGCTTCGTCGCGGTCGAGCGCCCCGGCGGCGAGCGGGCGCGGATCGCCTGCTTCGCCATGGTCTGCCACCATTGCGGGAGCGCCCACGTCGAGTTCTTCCCGAACGCGCGCCAGGAGAACCTCCTCATCGGGATGCTGCACGCGTTCTCGGCGCTGGGCGTGCCCGCGACCGTGCTCACCGACAACATGAAGAGCGTGGTCGTCCGCCGCGATGCCGACGGCCGGCCCGTCTGGCAGGCCGACTACGCCGAGTTCATGGGCGTCGTCGGCTTCCGCACCAGGCTGTGCAGGCCGCGCCACCCCTATACGAAGGGCAAGGTGGAGAGGCTCGTCCGCTTCGTGAAGGGGAACTTCCTCGCGGGAAGGTCCTTCACCGACCTTGACGCCCTCAACCGGGAGGCCGCCCTCTGGTGCGCCGAGCAGGGAGGTCGCTGGCGGCGCGCGGCGGCATGCGTCCCGATGCGCGAGCACGAGGCGGCGTGCTCGGCGAACACCAGGCCGCTCGAGGTCACGGCCGAGGTCGAGCGGTACCTGTGCCCGCGCCGGAAGATCTCCTTCGACGGCTTCGTGAGCTTCGAGGGGCACCGCTACGGCGTGCCCTACTGGTACGGCCGCCGCGAGTGCAGGGTGAGCCGGGAGGGGCGCGTGGTGCACATATACAGCGACGACCTCTCCCGCGAGCTCGTCGCCCACGCCGTCGGCGCCGGCGCCGACAGCTGGTGCGAGGGGCAGTGGGAGACATCGCCGGCGCAGCCCGAGGAGCTGCCGACCCAGCCGGTCGGGACCGTGGTCGAGCAGATCGCCCCGCCCCGGGCGAAGCCCGGTTTCGAGAGGTTCGACTTCGGGAGGGCCGAATGATGGCGGGCGCGGGGGCGAGCCCCTACGAGCTCGCGAGCGACGCCGCGTCGAGGCTCGGGATCGCCGTCGGGGCGGAGGAGCTCGCGACCCTCGCCTCGGACCTCGACCTCGGCGACGGGGAGATGGCCGCCGTGGCAGCCACCTTCTCCTACCTTGCGGAGAGGAGGAGGCTCGCCTCCATCGAGACGCTGCTGAGGCTGAGCAGGCTGCCCAGGCGCGAGCCCAAGACCTTCGAGGGTTTCGACTTCTCCAGGATCCAGGGCCGGGACGCGGCCGCGCTGGGCAAGCTCCCGTCGCTGGCCGACCTCTACGCGCACCGCAACGTCGCCTTCGTCGGGCCCGGCGGCATAGGGAAGACGCACCTCGCGCAGGCCTACGGGCGCGAGTGCTGCATGCGGGGGCTCAAGACCTACTACATAAAGGCGACCGAGCTCAGGGACAGGTTCCAGAAGGCCGTCCAGCGGGGAAACACCTCGCGGGTCGTCTCCTCGCTCGTCAAGCCGTCGTGCCTCATCGTTGACGAGGTGGGAAGATGCGTCTACGACAGGCCGTGCACCGACCTGTTCTTCGATGTCGTCGACAGGCGCTACGAGAAGGAGGGGCCGAACGCGATGGTCCTTACGAGTAACATCGCCCCGAGCGGGTGGGATGAGTTCTTCACGGGCGACGACACGCTCCTCTGCGCCCTCGACAGGCTGTTCGACAAGGCATCGGTGTTCGTGATGCGGGGCCCGAGCTACCGCGGCAGGGGGCTTGACACCTACTCGGTGGAGGCCGTCCCCCAGGCGGTGAAGGTGAGGGGGATCCAGCCCGAGGGGATGTAGGAATGCGATAGGAAAGTCATAGATGCGGGCGTGTTGGCTAAAATGGGTCGGCCGGGATTGGTCAATCTCGGCCGACTATATTTGGCTAAAAAAATCCGACGCTAACACCGGTGACCATGTTCAGGTTGTAGCTGCCGACGATGCGCAGCGCGAGTCATCGTCCCACGGCTCGTGGAAAGAGCTGCTGCGCCACCTGGACCAGGCTTATGAGTTCGACCGCGTGGTCTACCTCTCCACGTATCTCACTCCGCATACCGAGACTTTTGGCGACATTGAGCTGCTGCGCTTGGTGTTTCGTGCCTGCATGGGCCGCCGTGTGCAGCTGCTGTTTGTGGCGGGTCCTGCAGGTGCGGAGGGTGCTGGCGGCGCGTCAAGCAATGCCGATTCGCTTGATGCCACAGATGCTGCCGCCCAAACGGGCAAAGGCATTATCGCCCGCGCGGCCAACGACCTCTGTCGCTACTATGCCTCGCAAGACGACATCCAGGTCAAGATCCTGTGCACGCCCTATCTGTATACCGCCTCCGCGGCGCTCAACGACCCCTTCTTGGTGTCGCTGTTCGAAGCCTGTTCGACCGGGTCGGTCGCGCTCCAAGGTGCCGCGGACGCGCCGTTTCCCCTGTTGTGCGCTGAGGAGCTGGCGGTACTGGTCCATCGCGTCTTTGACAGTTGGGATGCGACTTTTGAGTCGCTCGACGTCGCAGATGCTTTCCATCGCACGACGGGCGACTTGGGCGGCGCGCTCCAGGGTCTGTTCCCCGGGTTGTCCGTTGCCTATGGAGAGTCGACCGGCTATGCGTTGCCCGCAGGCGATGTCGCTCGCAAACGCTATGGCTGGTTTCAGCGGTACGACCTGCTGCGCGACCTTTCGACCATCCACGCCCGCTGGGCTAACACCCGCACCAAAAAGGCCAATCCCTTACGTGCGGCCATCGATCGCATCCAGCTGCGCACGCTGCCCATTAAATGCCTGGAGACGGGCTTCGCATGGGTGCTGTTCGAGGTGCTGGAGCGTCTGTTCTCCCAATCGGCCCAGCTCAACGTGCTCGACTATCGACTGCTCTATGTAGTCCTGATTGGCACGCTCTACGGGCTCGACTTTGGCCTGGTCGCCGCGCTGCTGGCGTCTATCGGTTTGGCCGTGAGCTATTTTGCCCTGTACGGCTATACCTTTCAGGGCTTGTTCTATGAGCCTTCCAACTGGCTGCCGTTTATTGCGTACTTTGTGGTGGGCGCCGTGTGCGGCTATGTACAGCTGCGCAACAGCGAGGCCGTTAAGGCGGAGCGTGACGAAAACGAGCTTGTGCGAAACCGCAACACGTTCCTAACGCGGCTCTATCGCGACGCGATTGAGGACAAGCGTGCCTATAAGCGACAGATTGTCGGGCGCCACGATAGCTTCGGCAAGATCTTTGCCGTGACGCAGGAGCTCGACGTACTCAACCCGCGCGATATATACCGCAAGTGCTGCGAGCTGCTGGGCGAGATTCTCGAGAACGATTCGGTGACGATCTACCATGTTTCGGGCGGGGCATTTGCGCGCCTGGTGGCGGCGAGCCCGGCGATTTCCAACAATGTGCCGCGCTCGCTCTCGCTCGATGACCTTGCGCCCGTGTTCCAAGGTGCGATCTCGGGTTTGTGGGTGAACCGCGCGCTGACGTCGGGGCTTCCGATGTTTGGCTATGCGATCGAGCGCAATGGTGCCCCCGCCGTGTTGATTTTTGTGCGTCACGTGGCCGAAAGCCAAATGACTCTGTACTACCAAAACCTGTTCCGCATTCTGTGCGGCCTGGTGGAAAGCGCGCTGGGACGCGCCTTCGATTACGAGGCCGTGGCGCAGGATAAGCGCTGCGTTGCCGGCACGTGCGTTCTCAGCCACGATGCCTTTGGCCAGGAACTCGCCGCCGAGCAGGCGCTTGCGGACAATAAGATGGGGAGCTTTTTGCTCCTGCGCGTGGTGCCGGGCATGGAGCCTGTTGGCGAGCTGGTCGGTGCCATTGGGTCGGCGATTCGCGAGAGCGACGCTGCGGGCCTGGTCGATGGAGACACACTTTACCTGCTCATGCGTCAGGCGACCGAGGCCGACCTGCCCGTTATTTGTAAACGTATGGCCGCCAAGCACATTACGGTGGAACCCGTCGGCAGCGAGGATGTAGTGGCCCTGCTGCAGCGCATCGCGCCCGCTGGCAACGGTGAGGGGGAGGCCGCTTGATCTCACTCGTCGTTGCTGCCGTACTGTTATTAATTCATGCTCTGGTGTGTCTGGTGCTGTGGACGCTTATGAAACTGGGCTTGCTGCCGGTTCGAGGGCACATGCTTGCCGTGATGGTGCTCGTACCGCTGTGGGGCCCGTTGCTCGTGGCACTGCTCTCGGTGCGTAGCGCGGTGTTCGGTGACGACCTTAAGGACGCCACGCTGGAGACGCTGCGCATTAACGACGACATGCATCGCAGTTTGCTCGTGCAGGGGCGCGAGGGCGATGATGGCGTGGTGCCGCTCGAGGAAGCACTGATCGTCAACGACCCGGGCGACCGCCGCCGTCTGATGCTCTCCATGCTTACCGAGGATCCGGATGCGTACCTGGCACAGTTGCAGGCAGCAAAACTCAACGACGATGTTGAGGTCGCGCACTATGCCGCGACGTCGGTGGCGCAGATTTCCAAGGAGTCCGACCTTAAGCTGCAGCAGTTGGAGCGCGCGTTTAAGACAGATCCCAGCTCGCATAACTTGGAAGCGTATTGTGACTTTTTGGGCGCCTATCTGGACTCGGGTTTGACAGAAGGCCGCGTGGCACAGATTCAGCGTCAGCAGTATGCACGCTTGCTCGCGCGTCGTTGCGAACGCGAGGACGGGCCTGCGCTGCGCATTCGCTATGCCACGGCGCTGGCCGATGCCGGCGAGATTGATAAGGCAGAGGACGTAGCTAGCCAGTTGGTGATCGATGCGTCAGACGAGCAGGACGTGTGGATGCTCTGCTTGCGCTTGGCTGTGATTCGTCGCGAGGGGCAGGCGGTACGGCGTGTAATCGACGCGATCGACAAGCAGCATGTGTATTTGAATGCCGACAATCGCGAGAGGCTGGCATTTTGGCGTGAAGGAGAGCAGGCCCGATGAGCGTGGTACAACATATCCGCGAGCGTGCGGGCCATTTTCGCTGGATGGGCCTGCTTGTGGTATGGGCGGTCTTTATTGCCATGGCCGCCGTGCTGCTGGTGGAGCGTGCCGGTGTACAGTACAGTGCGGGCCAGCATAAGTTGGGGATGCTCGCTGCCAACGACGCGGTGCCGGCAAGCTCGGCGATGTTTGGCCAAAAGCCCACGTGCTTGGTTATTACCGACTCGGGCCAAGATGGCGTCGAGGACGTCAAAGAGCAGTTTGACCAGATTCTGCTCGACATGAAAATTGCCCACCGTGATGTGGATATTGCCACCGATGGTGTTGATGCGATTCCTTCCCTCACATCCTTCGACCGCGTGATTTTACTGATGCCTTCGATCGATGGGCTCGGTACGCACCTCTCCGACATCATGAGCTGGGTGAGCGCCGGCGGATCGCTGATGCTCGCCATGACACCGGACAATTCGAGCTATCTGCAGGCGATCGGTCCCAAGCTGGGCATCGATTCTGCCGGCTATGAATATACGACGGCAGAGAGCATCGTGCCGAGCGAGGACTTTATGATCGGCGGTGGCCAGCGTTATGAGTTATCGGATCCCTTCGATTCGTCGCTCTCGGTTTCGCTGCGTGAGACGGCCCACGTGTGGGCTAAAACCGGCGACACGGGTACTCCGCTTATTTGGTCGAGCGATTGCGGCACCGGGCGTACCGTGGTGTGCAATATCGGTATCTACGACAAGGTTATGCGTGGTTTCTATGCCGCGGCCGTGAGCCTGTTGGGCGATGCCACGGCCTATCCGGTCATCAATAGCGCGGTGTTTTACCTGGACGATTTCCCGAGCCCCGTTCCCTCGGGCGACGGCACGTACGTCAAACGCGACTACGGCCTTTCTATCGCCGATTTTTATGCCAAGGTGTGGTGGCCCGACCTGCAAAAACTCGCGCAGCAATACGGCATTCGCTATACCGGCGTGATGATCGAAAACTACGAGGATGTGGTCAACCAAACCGAGCCCACGCGCCAGGCCGATACCACGCAGTTCCGCTACTTTGGCGGCATGCTGCTGCAGATGGGCGGAGAGCTGGGCTTCCACGGCTACAACCATCAGCCGCTGGCACTCTGGGACACCGACTATGGCACGCTGTACGACTACAAGACATGGAAGAAGAAAGAGACGCTTGTTGCATCGCTCAACGAGCTTATCGCCTTCCAAGACGACGTACTGCCCAATGCGCACGGCTCGGTCTACGTGCCGCCGTCGAATATCCTTTCGGCCCGCGCCCGCAAGATTATCGGTACCGACGTGCCGCGCATTAAGACCATTTCCAGTACGTATTTTGAGGATGGCACTGATCTGCCGTATGTGCAGGAGTTTGGCGTGGCGAGCGATGGCATTGTGGAGCAGCCGCGTATCGTCTCGGGCGGCATGGTCGATGACACCTATATGCGTCTGGCCGCGGTGTCCGAGCTCAACATGCACTACGTGAGTACTCACTTTATGCATCCCGATGACCTGCTGGATCCCGATCGCGGCGCTAAGGAGGGCTGGGAGGTCTACAAGGGCGGCCTGACCGACTACCTGGACTGGCTTACCAAGTCTGCGCCCGACCTGCGCCACCAGACGGGTTCGGAGTGCTCGGGTGCCATCCAGCGTTTTTCGTCCGTGACGGTAAGCGTGGATACGAGCGACGATGCCTGGACGCTCAACCTGGGCAACTTCCACGACGAGGCTTGGCTTATGTTCCGTGCCAATAACGGCGAGCCGGGTACGGCGTCCGGTGGCGAGATTAAACACCTGACGGGCGACCTGTACCTAGTCAAAGCGACGGATAAGACCGTGACGATTGAGCGCAAGGAGGGTGGCGACCGATGAGAATCTGCTTGGTGCTCGAGGGCTGCTATCCCTACGTGCACGGCGGTGTGTCCACCTGGATGCACGGCTACATCACGGCCATGCCCGAGCACGAGTTTGTGCTGTGGGTGATTGGCGCCCACGCCGAAGACCGCGGCAAGTTTGTCTACGATCTGCCCGGCAACGTCGTCGAGGTGCACGAGGTGTTCCTGGACGATGCCCTGTGTCTTTCGGGCGAGCAGGAGGAAGTCGACTTCGACGACCGCGAGCGCGAGGCCCTGCGCCGTCTGGTCTCGCTCTCCAATCCGGACTGGGACGTGCTGTTCGACATTTTCCAGCGCCGCCACGTGCATCCGCTCTCATTTTTGCAGAGCCGCACGTTTATGGACATCTTCCGCGACGTGTGTCTGGCCGAGTACCCGTATACGCCTTTCGCCGACGCCTTCCACACCATGCGTTCGATGTTGCTGCCCGTGCTCTATCTGCTGGGCAGCGAGGTTCCGGTGGCCGACGTGTATCACGCCATCTCGACCGGCTACGGCGGTCTGCTCGCAAGTTTGGGCTCCAGCATGAATAACGCGCCGGCATTGCTGACCGAGCACGGCATCTATACCCGCGAACGCGAGGAAGAGATCATTCGCGCTGACTGGGTGGTGCCCTCGTTTAAGGACCGTTGGATCCGCTTTTTCTACCTGCTTTCGGAGGAAATCTACCGTCGCGCTTTTCGTGTGACGAGTTTGTTCCACAACGCGCGCAAAACGCAGATCGACATGGGTTGCGATGCAGAAAAATGCCTGGTTATCCCCAACGGCATTCAGTTCGATCGCTTTAAGGACATTCCCTTAAAGCCCGATGACGGCTGGGTGGACATTGGCGCGGTGGTGCGTCTGGCGCCCATCAAGGACGTCAAGACCATGATCTATGCCTTCTTTGAGTTGCACGAGCGCCTGCCGCACGTGCGCCTGCATATTATGGGTGGCGTGGACGACGAGGAATATGGCGCCGAGTGCCATGCGCTAGTGGAGACATTGGGCGTGCGTGACTTGATCTTTACCGGCCGCGTCAACGTGGTCGAGTACATGGAAAAGCTCGACTTTACCATTTTGACGAGCATCTCGGAGGGCCAGCCGTTGAGCGTGTTGGAATCGCTGGGCGCGCGTCGCCCCTGCGTGACGACCGAGGTCGGCTGCTGCCGCGAGCTGCTCGAGGGCGCCCCCGGCGACGACTTTGGCGTTGCCGGATATGTGAGCCCGCCCATGTATCGCAAGGGTCTGGCCGATGCCATGGAGCGCATGTGCGCGAGCCGTGCCCGCCGTCTGGAAATGGGGGAGCGCGGCCAGCGTCGCGTGGCGACCTACTACCTACACGAGCAGATGCTCGCCAACTATCGTGCGCTGTACGACGAGACGGCGCGTGCGTTTGACCTGCCCAGAGAGGGGGAGTAGCCGGTGACCGGAATCGGTTTTGAGCTCAAGCGCTTGTTTAAGCGCAAGGGCCTGTTTGCTACGATGCGCGCCTATGGTTATGCCGGCATTGTGTGTACGGGCCCCATGCTGCTGGGCGTGCTGCTCCAGGTGGGTATCTTGGTGCTGTGCGGCCTGTGGGGTGTGGGCCGTGCCAACCAGGATCTGCTGGTGTGCATGGTGACCTATACGCTGCTGGCGTCGCTCACGCTCACGAGCTTTTTCTCCATGCCGGTCACGCGCTTTTTGGCTGACATGCTGTTTGCCGAGTGCGAAGAAGAGGTCTTGCCCTCGTTTTGGGGCTCCAGCGCCATCATGCTCGTTGCGGGCACGGTGCTCTACGGCGTCTTTTTGCTGTTCTCAGGCGCCACGCTGCTGCAGGGGCTGCTGTGCCTGTGGCTGTTCAACATTATGATTGTCAACTGGAACGGCATGAGCTACCTCACGGCCATTAAGGATTACCGCGGTATTCTGTGCAGTTTTGCCGCGGCCATTGGCATGGCGTGCCTGTGTGCCTTGGCCGCGCTGGTGCTGGGGTTGCCGCCGGTCGAGGGCCTGTTGGCGTCAATCGCCCTGGGCTATGGCGTCATGCTCGCCTGGGACGTGGTGCTGCTGTACCGGTATTTTCCGCAGAGCGACCGCAGCCCCTGGCTCTTTTTGCGCTGGCTCGACCAGTTTATGCCGCTCGCGCTAACGGGCCTGTTTACCAACCTGGGACTCTTTGCACATCTGGTAATTATTTGGGCCGGCCCCATTGGTGTGCAGGTCAAGGGCTTGTTTTATGGCGCACCCTACCACGATGTGCCGGCGCTCATTGCGTTTTTGACCATTCTGGTCACGACCGTCAACTTTGTGGTGTCGGTCGAGGTTAACTTCTATCCGCGCTACCGCGACTACTACAGCCTGTTTAACGACGGCGGCGTGGTGGGCGACATCGTGGTGGCCGAGGAGGAAATGCTCGCCACGCTCAACCGGGAGCTGCGGTTTTGCGCGCTCGAGCAGCTGTTTGTGACGGCAGCGGTCATCTCGCTCGAGACCACGGTGCTCTCGGCCCTGCCACTGGGCTTCAACAACCTGATGCACGGGTATTTCCGCACGCTGTGCGTGGGCTTTGGCCTGTATGCCGTGGGCAATACAGTGATGCTCATCTTGCTGTACTTTACCGACTACAAGGGCGCCGTGCTTGCCTCCGGGCTGTTCGCGGGCGTGGCGGGGCTGGCGACCATCGTCTCGCTGTTCTTTCCGCAGCAGTTTTATGGCTTTGGCTTTTTGCTCGGCGCGGCGGTGTTTTTTGTTGTGGCGCTCATGCGGCTCGATACCTATACCGCCAACTTGCCGTATCGTATCCTGAGTCAGCAGCCCATTGTGGCGACCGACAAGACGGGTCGCTTTACGGAGCTGGGCTGCTTGCTCGACCGTGCCGAACAGCGTTACGAGGAGCTGCGTCTAGAGGGCGAGCCGCATGGTGCGTTTGAGCGCACGGTTGTTCGCGTGTTTCGCAATCGTTGGGGAGGTCCTGATGACCGATAGGATGATATCGCGTCGCCGCTTGATCGAGGCGGCTGCCGGCACATTGCTGCTTTCGGGCTGCTCTTCGCAGGACGAATCCTCGACAAAAAAGACCAAGAAGCAGGACAAGATTAAAAAGGCCGATGCGTCTAGCGAGACCAAGCATCTTCGCGACAAGGATGAGCTGTACGAGGTTTACGACGACTCGGGCATCGTATGCATGTATCTGACGGTCTCGTGCGGCAATAGCTCCGAGAACACCGATCATAGCTGGACCGAGATCAATACCTACTCGGTCTACGACTATGCCGACATGGGCGTGACACGCTATCAGGTTATGGGCCTGCTGCAGCCAGGCGATGATAAGGGTCCCGTTGCTGGCGAGGTGGGCTATGGCGAGGAGGCGCCCAACGCCACGGTGCAGGTGCGCGGTCAGACGTCGAGTACCTATACGCAAAAGAACTACAAGGTGGAGCTCAAAAAGGGCAAGGGCACGTGGCGCCAGCAACGTGCGATTGCGCTTAACAAGCACATGGGCGAGGGCATGCGCTTTCGTAACAAGATGGCCTACGATCTGATTCGTGGCATTCCCCAGATGATGGGCCTGCGCACGCAGTTTGTGCACTTATGGGTGTGCGACCAGACCGAAAAAACTAACGACACCTTTGAGGACTACGGTCTGTTTACGCAGGTCGAGCAGCTCAACAAGACGGCACTTAAGGCTCACGGTCTGGATAAGAACGGGCATCTGTATAAGGTGAACAACTTCGATTTCCATCGCTTCGAAGACACCATCAAGTTCGCCGATGACCCCGACTATAACCAGACGGCGTTTGAGGGCATGCTCGAGATTAAGGGCGATTCGGACCATACCAAGTTGATCGAGATGCTCGATGCGCTCAACGACGATACGCAAAAGATCGACGACGTGCTCGACACCTACTTCGATACCGAGAACCTGGTCTATTGGATGGCGTTTCAGATCTTGACGGGTAATTGCGATACGCAGAATCGTAACTGCTATCTGTACAGCCCGCTTAACTCCAAGGTTTGGTACATCCTGGATTGGGACAACGACGGCATGCTGCGCAAGCTTGAGCTGAGCCTGACGGGGTTCTCGGATTATGCGAGCTGGGAGCGCGGCGTGAGCAACTACTGGGGCAACGTGCTGTTTAACCGCGCGTTGCGCAGCAAGTCGTTCCGCAGCGAACTCGATAGCGCCGTCAAGGACCTGCGCTCGTATTTGACCGAAGAGCGTCTGAGCAAGATGGTCGAGCATTATCGCGAGGTCACGGAGCCGCTCGTCTTTGCTGCGCCCGACCTGGAGAATCTGCCCGTGACGAAGGATGAATACGAGCAGATCGCCGCGGCCATCCCCTCCGAGATTGAGGAGAACTACAAGAGCTATCGCGAGAGCTATAAGAAGCCCATGCCGTTCTACATTGGTGTGCCGCAGATCGATAACGGTAAGCTGCGCGTTAACTGGGACGCCGCGTACGACTTTGATGCGCGCGACATTCGCTATACCGTCGAGCTGGCGCGCGATTACGCCATTAGCGACGTGGTCTTTAAGGCCGAGGATGTGCTGCTGCCCGAGGTGACGTGCGACGCGCCTGACACCGGCCAGTACTTTGTGCGTGTGCGCGCCACCAACTCCGACGGCTATACGCAAGATGCGTTTGACTACTACGTGACCGATGACGGTAAGCAGTACGGCATGAAGTGTTTTTACGTGCAGGACGGCGGTAAGGTCGTGGAGGACACGTATGAGGAGGGCTAGCGCGCTGCTTGAGCGTCTGGCGGCTCCGCCCGCGCGAACCACGCAGGAGTGTTACCGCCACGAGCTCAAGTACCTCATTAACGAGGGCGAGCACGCTGCGCTGGCCTGCCGCATGGCGCCAGTGTTTAAGCTGGACAAACATGCGCGGGCGGGCGGTTACACCATTCGCAGCCTGTACTTCGATGACTACTGCAACTCGGCCTACGAAGAAAAAGACGCCGGTATTCTCATGCGCAAAAAGTATCGCGTGCGCATCTATAACGGCAGCGACAAGGTGATTAAGCTCGAGCGCAAAAAGAAGTACGGAAGCTGGATCTACAAGGAGGACGCGCCGCTTACGCGCGGCGAGTTTGAGCAGATTCTTGCTGGCGACTACGACTTTTTGCTGAGGAGCCCCCACCAACTCTGCCGTGAGTTCTACATCGAGTGCATCTGCAATATGATGCGCCCGCGGACCATCGTGGATTACGAGCGCGAGCCGTGTGTGATGGACGAAGGCACCGTGCGCATTACGTTTGACATGAACGTGCGCGCCGCGGTGGGAAGCTTCGATATCTTTGATGCGACCTTGCCCGCGCTGCCGGTCTTGGAGCCCGGCAAACTAGTGATGGAGGTCAAGTTTACCGAGTTTTGCCCGCAGCTGGTGCGCGATTTGGTGCCGCCGGGTGCGGCCGAGCTCACGGCGGTTTCCAAGTACTGCCTGTGTTACGAAAAGACCGCCTACCTGCGCGGTTTTAATTACTGGGAATCGGATTTTGAGAACCGAGGGGATATTTAGACCATGAGCACCAGGGACTTTTTTAAGAACTCCGTCTTGGAGGCGTTTGGCCAGGTCGACCCTGCCAAGATCGGCCTGTCGCTGCTCGTGGCGCTCGCCATGGGCATCCTGATCTACTACGTGTACAAGCGCTTTTTTACCGGCGTGGTGTACTCGCGCAGCTTTGCCGTGACGCTTGTGGGCATGTGCGTGCTCACCTGCATGGTCACGCTCGCGATTTCGACGAACGTGGTCATCTCGCTCGGTATGGTCGGTGCTCTGTCCATCGTTCGCTACCGTACGGCGGTCAAGGACCCGCTCGACCTGCTGTATCTTTTTTGGGCCATTACCACGGGCATTACGGCGGGCGCCGGTATGTATGCACTCGTGGGGCTGACGGCTGTGGTGATCGTGGCGATGATCGCCGGCTTTGCGAGCCATCAGGACAAGGCGCGCGTGTACATGATGGTCATTCACTACACGGGCCAGACCACGGGCGACGACATTGTGCGCGCGTTTGGCCGCACCAAGTTCACCGTTAAGTCCAAGACCATGCGCGGTGACATGGTTGAGATGGCCGTCGAGGTGTTCTCGGACGGCGTGGACATGCCCTATGCCGACGCCATCCGTGCACTAGACGGCGTGGAGGACCTGACGCTCATCCAGTACAACGGCGAATACCACGGCTAACTTTGTTCCGGCGTTCTGACGAACGCCGGACCGCTCGACGCTGCGCACGCATCTGCCGGGCGATCTGCCGCTCAAACCGTCGCTCGCGTACATGAAGTACGCGTCGCTCCTCTTTCGCGGCACCTCGACACGGCGGCTGCGCGCTCGCTGACGTTTGCTTGACCTGGGCTGTTGAAATGATCCATGTGGCTTGCCCCATTTGCTCAATTTGTCGGTATGGGTTGGGTATCATCGTGTAAGCGATTTCAATGACAGGGGTGCTCGTGGTAAAGATGAAAGATGTGGCCGAGCTGGCCGGCGTTTCGAGCGCCGCGGTCTCGCGCTACCTCAACGGTGGATATATCTCGGCGGATAAGGCCGAGCGCATTAAGCAGGCGATTGAGCTGACCGGATACGTGCGGTCCAGCCAGGCGCGCGCGCTGCGCACCGGCTCCACCAAACTCATCGGTGTCATTGTGCCTAAGATCAACTCGGAATCCGTGAGCCGCATTACCGCCGGCATCGGCCAGGTGCTCGGTCGTCGTGGCTACCAGATGTTGCTTGCCAATACCGACAATGCCCCCGATCGCGAGCTCGAATACCTCGATTTATTCCAAAACCACCCGGTCGATGGCATTGTGCTGGTAGCAACCATGATTACCGACGAGCACCGTCGGGCGATTGAATCGTGCCGTGTGCCCATCGTGCTGATCGGTCAGAATGTTGAGGGCGCGGCGTGCGTCTATCACGACGATTACGAGGCCGCCTTTGAGCTGGGCCATGCGCTTGCGGGTCGCGTGGACGGCGAGATTGCCTATATTGGAGTTACCGAAGAGGACCGTGCGGCCGGTTATGACCGCCGTCGCGGTTTTGAGGCCGGCTTGCGCGCCGCGGGCAACCCGCTCGATGCCGCCTTGATTCGCCTGGGCTCGTTTACGCTCGACTCGGGCTATGGTGCGGCGCGTGAACTGCTTTCCGTCGACCCCGATGTTTCGTTTATCGCGTGCGCGACCGACACCATGGCGGCGGGCGCGCTGCGTGCCATTGATGAGGTTCGCGGCATGGGCGAGGGTATACACCGCGTGAGCGGTTTTGGCGACAACGCGTTTTTGCGCGCGCTGACGGGCGGCATTCCCACCGTGCATTATGGCTACCTGACCAGTGGCGTCGAGGCGACCAATATGTTGCTCAACACGCTCGATGGCGTGGAGGGGGAGAGCGGTCTCAAGACGCTCAAACTCGGCCATCAACTTATGAATGTCTAGGCTTTGGGCATGTCTGCCTGCCTTTGAGGCCCCTGTTTTTGCGGTAAAACTACCATTCGCCGGCTTTTTCCTACCGTTCACCCTACTATGAAAACGATTACAGACATATGAAACTGAAAACGATTACAGTGTAAGTGTCAAAGGTAGTCGGGTGCGCATGCACCCGTTGGAGGAAAGGGAAGTCATGGACTACCGCAAATCAGCCCAAGAGGTGCTCGACAACATCGGTGGCGCCGGCAACGTTGTTTCGGCCGCACACTGCGCCACGCGTCTGCGCCTGGTGATTGCCGATAACGCGAAGGTTGACAAGGAGGCCCTCGAGAATATTGACGGCGCTAAGGGCGTCTTTGAAGCCCAGGGCCAGCTCCAGATTATTTTTGGCACTGGCACCGTCAATAAGGTCTACGAGGAGTTCATCGCGCTCAGTGGCGTCGAGGCTGCCACCAAGGCCGAGGTCAAGGAGGCCGCGGCGCAGCAGCAGAACATCTTTATGCGCGCCATTAAGGTGCTCGGCGACGTCTTTGTCCCCATCATCCCTGCCATCGTGGCCTCGGGTCTGCTGCTGGGCATTATGAGCGCCCTCAACTTTATGGCCTCCAACGGCTTTATCGCGCTCGACACCAATAACTTTATCTACAAGATTGCCGACCTGGTCTCGGGCGCGTCCTTTGGCATTCTGCAGATCCTGATCGGTTACTCCGCCGCTAAGGCCTTTGGCGCCAACCCGTATCTGGGCGCCGTTGTCGGTGGTGCGTTCATCAACTCCTCGCTGCAGAGCGCCTATACGGTTGCCTCCGAGGGCGTGCAGACCATGGTCACCGTCATTCCCGGCGTGTACAGCTTTGAGTGGGTTGGCTATCAGGGCCACGTGATCCCGATCGTCATCGCCTGCGCCATCCTCGCCTTCTTGGAGAAGCGCCTGCACAAGATCGTTCCCGAGATGTTCGACCTCTTTGTGACCCCGCTTGTCTCGGTGTTCGTGACCGTGCTCGTGACCCTCGTTGCCGTCGGCCCCATCTTTGTCTGGGCCGAGAACGCCATTCTCGGTCTGATTCAGGCCCTGCTCACCCTGCCCTTTGGCATCGGTTCCTTTATCGTCGGCCTGTTCTATGCCCCCACGGTCGTTACCGGTATCCACCAGATGTACACCGCCATCGATCTGGGCCAGCTCGCTCAGTACGGTGTGACCTATTGGCTGCCCATCGCCAGCGCTGCCAACATCGCCCAGGGTGGTGCCGCGCTCGCCGTTGCCTTTAAGACCCGCGATGCCAAGATCAAGGGTCTGGCGCTTCCTTCGGCCCTGTCCGCCTTCATGGGCATTACCGAGCCTGCCATCTTTGGTGTGAACCTGCGCTTCTTTAAGCCCTTCATCGCCGGCTGCATCGGCGGCGGTTGCGGTGCCCTGGTCTGCGCGCTCACTTCGCTGGCTGCCTCCGGCACGGGCGTTACCGGTATCTTCGGCATCCTGCTGTGCCTGGCCCAGCCCGTGCAGTACGTGATCATGTTTGCGGTCGCCGCGCTGGTTTCCTTTGCCGTCTCGTTTGTCCTATACAAGGACGAGCCCAAGGCTTCCGAGCAGGCGTAGGATTCGCGTAGATATAACGCCCGCAGGCTGCATCCTGTGGGCGTTTTCTTTATCTGGAACCCTTGATTTGAGCGTTCGTTGATTTAATTCGATTGGATACCGACATGTCTAGCGCACTTCAGCGCGATCTTGCCAAGCTCGTTGCCAACATGGATGCCGCGGCCGCCGAGCGCGGTCATGGGCCCTATGCTCAGCATTTTCATATTATGCCGCCCACGGGCTGGCTCAACGACCCCAACGGGCTTTGCCAGGCCGATGGCGTGTTTCACGCATACTTCCAGTATGCTCCGTTTGATGTGAACGGCGGCGTCAAGATGTGGGGTCATGCCACGAGCCGCGACCTTATGAACTGGGAATATGTTGGCGCGCCGCTGCTTCCCGACGAGCCGTTCGACTGCCATGGCGTGTATTCGGGCTCGGCATTGGTCGAGGACGGTCGCATTCGCGTGCTCTATACCGGCAACGTTAAGCTCCCCGATGCGGACGGTGTCTATGACTACGTCAACACCGGTCGTCGCGCCGATACCGTGTATGTCGAGAGCGCCGATGGACAGACGTTTAGCCAAAAGCGCGTGGTGCTGGCGTCGGAGGACTATCCCGAGGATCTGACGTGCCACGTGCGCGATCCCAAGGTGTGGCGCGATGAGGCTGGTCGCTATCACATGGTGCTAGGCGTGCGTCGTTGCGTTGACGGGCCGCATGTCGAGAGCCGTTTTTGCGCCATGCATGGCGAGGGCGCCGGGCGCGATGTGGGCGAGATCCTGGTGTATGGCTCGGCCGATATGCTGAACTGGGAGCTCGAGAGCCGTGTGTCTACGCCCGAGCGTTTTGGCTTTATGTGGGAGTGCCCGGGATACCTTGAGCTTGAGGCCGATGGTGGTGTGCCGGCGAGGTGGCTGTCCTTCTCGCCCCAGGGGCTCGAGGGTGGTCGTTGGGACCGCGGCAACGTATACGCTGCTGGCTACATGCCTGTAACGGGCGACATTACCGGTGGTGACGGTGCCTATGAGCTGGGCGAGTTTCGCTTGTGGGACGCCGGTTTTGACTTCTATGCTCCGCAGGAGTTCACGGCCGAGGACGGTCGCCACATTCTGATCGGCTGGATGGGCATGCCCGATGAGCCGACCTATGGCAACGCACCCACCGTGGTGTGCGGCTGGCAGCATTGCATGACGGTGCCGCGTGAGCTTACGGCCGGTGACGGCGACGTGGTGCTGCAGCAGCCGGCGCGCGAGATCGAGCGCCATTATGCCTCGGTGCGTGTGGGGGAGGGCTCGTTGGAGGTTGCCGGCGATACCTGCTTTGACGTTGTTGCCGACGGTGTCAACGGCGCGTTCACCTCGACCGTTGATGGCGAGCTTAAGCTGGCGTTTATGCCCGCTGAGGGCGAACTGCCCTCGCGCTTTGAGATGCGATTTACCGATGAGAGTCGCGCTTCTGCCGGCTGCGGTCGTACCGTGCGCTGGGAGCCCGTCGACGAGGTTCGCAACGTTCGCATTGTTGGCGATGTCTCGTCGGTCGAGGTGTTTGTGAACGAAGGTGCGCTCGTGTTTTCGACGCGCATCTATCCCGAGACTTATGGCGTGTCCGTTGATGCTCCGGGTGCGAGTGTGACCTACCACGCGCTCAACATCTAGGCGATTCGTCGCATGTCGGCGCTATACTGCAGCCGTTGCCCACGATGCGGGAAACATCCGCATCGTGGGTTTTTGTTTATGAAGGGGTGGTGCCTTGTGGATGTACAGCAGCTAGAAGAGGCCTGGGCTGTAAGGGCTGACGCGCGTGATGCGCGTCTTGTTGAGGCCCCTCACGTGCCGGCGGCGTTGTCGCTGTTGGGTATTGTGCGTCCCGGTGACCGCCTGGTGGCTTTTGCGGACGACTTTGCCGATGCGTTTGCTCGTGGCTTTGATGGCCGCGATGTTGTGCTGGTGGGGGATTCGTGCGCCGAGGTATTTGTTGCCGCGTCCGAGGGCTTTGATGCCTCGCTTGATGCCGAGGGGCCGCACCTGTGGTGGTTCGTCAATTCTATCGGCGGGTTTGGTCTGCGTGTGCCCGATCTGCGCGCGTTAGGCCGCGCAGCGCGTGAGGCTCATGCGCTGCTCGTGGTGGATAACACCGTGGCCGGCCTCTTTGGGTGCGATCCGCTGCGTTTGGGTGCCGTCCTGTCGCTCGAGGCGCTCGACCGTGTGTGCGCCGGTAAGGCTCCTCGCAAGCTCGTTGCCGTATCGGTCGCACGCTCGCAGCTCAAGCGCCATCGTGTGGACGCCGCGGCCGAGTGCGCGCATGCGCTGATCGAGGGGTGCGGGTTGGCCGCGCTCGACTTGTCCTCCGATGAGGCCGAGGTTCTAGAACGCGGGCTCGACACGCTCGACACTCGCATGCAGGCACACTTTGACCGCGCGCGTGCACTGGCTGAATATTTGGCCGCGAACGAGATGGTGAGCAACGTGCGCTATCCCGGGCTGGCCTCGCATCCCGACCATGCCATCGCGACCGGCATCCTGGAGCACGGTTTTGGCCCTGCAGTTGAATTTGACCTTATCGAGCGCAGCGCGCGCGAGCTGTTCGATGCTTTGCCGGGGGAGTTCCGCACATCATCCGCCGGCGGCGCAACGACGCGTCTTTCGGCCCCACGCGGCAAGCGGGGGAGCACCATCCGTCTCTTCGCCGGCACCGACGACCCTCTGGTCGTAGCGTCCACCCTAGACAACGCCCTTCGCAACTAGCTAAATCATCCTCAACTCCATGAGTTGCGGTGAAATATGGATTGATTTACGGCTTTGATCGTATAAACAGTCCCTATTTCACCGCAACTTATGAGAAGGGGTTGTGTGGCTATAAGGCCCCGTCCCAAATGGGCTACTCTTTGATGCTGGCGATGAGGGCGTTGGCTTTGGTGGCGATGACGTTGTTGATGTCGGCCTGCAGCTCCTCGTAGACCGCTATGGCTCGCTCGCCGGCGGGGGTGAGGGTGGATCCGCGGGCTCCGTCGCGCTCGATGAGCTTGCAGCCCAGCTGACCTTCGGCCTCGTTCACAATGCGCCAGGCCTTGGAATACGCCATACCCATGCTCTTGGCGGCGCGGTTGAGCGAGTGCTCGCGGGCTATGCCTTGCAGCAGCAAGACGCAGCCGTGACCGAACACGCCCGGCAGATCCTTGTCGCACGCTTGAATGACCAACTTTGCCGTCGTCCTGTACTCCATGTGCTCCACGTCTCCCCGCTAAAGTGTTTGCTGGGCAAACGCAAAGCCTGCGTCAAACCCTCGTGTGCTCTTCTTAAATCATGCATTGTAGCAGTCAAAGTGCGTTAAGATACTTCCCCAGTATTGGGCGCCCAAGGTTGGGCTGGGTCCTACGAGGCCTGCAGCCGACCGGTCGCATGGAAAAAGGAGAAACATGGCTACGTTCTTTCCCGGTGAGTCCCACACGTTTTCGGAGTATCTGCTGGTCCCTGGTTACTCGTCCTCGCAGTGCATCCCCAACAACGTCTCTCTTAAGACGCCGCTAACCCGCTTTAAGCGCGGTGAGAAGCCGGCAATCACCCTGAACATCCCCATGGTTTCCGCTATCATGCAGTCCGTCTCGGGCGTCGACATGGGTGTCGCGCTCGCTACCGAGGGTGGCCTGTCCTTCATTTACGGTTCCCAGAGCGCCGAGTCCGAGGCCGCTATGGTCAAGGCCGTCAAGGATCACAAGGCCGGCTTCGTTCAGTCCGATTCCACGCTGACCCCCGATATGACCATGGAGCAGGTCATCGAGCTCAAGGAGAAGACCGGTCACTCCACCATGCCGGTCACCGACGACGGCACTCCCAAGGGTAAGCTCCTGGGCATCGTCACCAGCCGTGACTATCGCCCCAGTCGCGATGACCACCAGACGAAGGTCTCCGAGTTCATGACCCCGCGTGAGCAGCTCATCGTGGGCGACAAGAACATCAGCCTCAAGGTTGCCAACGACGTCATCTGGGACAACAAGCTCAACGCCCTGCCGATCGTCGACGACAACGATCACCTCATGGGCATCGTCTTCCGCAAGGACTACGACAGCCACAAGACCAACCCCAACGAGCTGCTCGACGGCGACAAGCGCTACATGGTCGGCGCCGGTATCAACACCCGCGACTATGCCGAGCGCGTGCCGCTGCTCATTGAGGCCGGCGCCGATGTCCTGTGCATCGACTCTTCCGAGGGCTTCAGCGAGTGGCAGAAGCGCACCATCGAATGGATCCGCGCCAACTACGGCGAGGACGTCAAGGTCGGTGCCGGTAACGTCGTCGACGCCGAGGGCTTCCGCTTCCTGGCCGACTGCGGTGCCGACTTCATCAAGGTCGGTATCGGCGGCGGTTCCATCTGCATTACCCGCGAGACCAAGGGCATCGGCCGTGGCCAGGCCACCGCGCTGATCGATGTTTGCCGCGCCCGCGACGAGTACTACGAGGAGACCGGCGTCTACGTGCCCGTGTGCTCCGACGGCGGTATCGTCTACGACTACCACATGACGCTCGCCCTTGCCATGGGCGCCGACTTTATGATGCTGGGCCGCTACTTCGCCCGCTTTGACGAGAGCCCGACCGAGCGCGTCAACGTCAACGGTCAGTACATGAAGGAGTACTGGGGCGAGGGTTCTGCGCGTGCCCGCAACTGGCAGCGCTACGACCTGGGCGGCGCCGCGAAGCTCAGCTTCGTCGAGGGCGTCGACTCCTACGTCCCGTACGCCGGCTCCCTCAAGGACGGCGTGGGCGGCACGCTCTACAAGGTTAAGTCCACGATGTGCAACTGCGGTGCTCTCTCGATCCCCGAGCTCCAGGAAAAGGCACGCCTGACCCTGGTCAGCTCTACCTCCATCGTCGAAGGCGGCGCCCACGACGTTGTCGTAAAGGATTCTCAGCAGAGCGTTTCCTATCGATAAGCGTCTTTCCCAAGCACCGCACCTTGCCGTTCAAACCGTCGCTTGCGTACCAAAGTACGCGTCGCTCCTCTTTCACGGCAATCTGCGGCACTTGGAAAACCCGACCATGCTTGGGCGGGTAACAAATAGCGGTTGATTCACAACCACGTTATTTAGATAAAGCGAGATGCCTGCAAGTCGCAGGCATCTCGCTTGTCGTATTTGTTATCATCAGTCAAGTTAACCTTAGGGTCGGTCGGCTTGGCTTTGTTCGCTACAAGTTCCGCACGCAAAGAAGAGCACTTAATGCGCTCTTCGTCTTGCGCAGGAC
>DBFBKG010000059.1:0-33042 GCA_048203815.1 Collinsella sp.
ATATCGGTCATTTGTCTCGATCTGTAACATCTAGGGTCGATTTTGCCGAGTTACTGTTACAGATCGAGATTATCTTCTCAGCGGAATTTGAATATCTCGATCTGTAACAGGTGGGCCGAAAAATGGGCTCTAACTGTTACAGATCGAGATGTTTTTGGGAACCACCGCAAAGGTGCCTGTCCCCTTTGCGGTGGTTTTGGGCTGCGGGCTTTAATACTGCCACATGTGGTTGACGGGGCCGGAACCTTTGCCCATGTCAAAGCCGGCGGCGAGAGCGCCGGTTAGGTAGGCCTTGCCGGCGTTGACGGCGTCGGCAAGATCCATGCCCTGGGCCAGCGCGCAGGCGATGGCGGACGAAAGCGTACAGCCGGTGCCATGTGTGTTGTCGGTCTCGATGCGCTTGTGGCGGAACCACGTGGTGAGCGGATCGCCCAGGTGGTTGCCCTCGTCATCGAGCGGCGCAGGCTCTGCTAGCACATCGTTGGCCTCGTTGACAAAATGCCCGCCCTTAACGAGGGACGCGCAGCCAAAGCGGCGGGTGAGGAGCATGGCAGCGTTTTGCTGCGTGCGCTCGGAATCGACCTCGTAGTCGAGCAGCGCCATGGCCTCGGGAATGTTGGGCGTGATGACGGTCGCCAGCGGGAACAGGCGACGCGTAAGCGCTTCGGCGGCGTCCTCTGCGATCAGACGAGCGCCCGAGGTGGCGACCATGACGGGGTCGACGACCACGTTCGTTGCGTTCCAGGCGCTCAGGCGGTCGGCGATAGCATCAATAATCTCGGTGGACGAAACCATGCCGATCTTGACGGCGCTCGGGCGGATATCGTCAAAAACGGCGTCAATTTGCGCGGCTACGATATCTGGCGAGATATCCTGCACGGCGGTGACGCCCAGGGTGTTTTGCGCTGTGATGGCGGTGATGGCCGTCTCGGCATACAGACGGTGCGCCGTGATGGTCTTAATGTCGGCCTGAATGCCGGCGCCGCCGCTGGAATCGGATCCTGCGATGGATAGAACGGCGGGTACCTTACTGCGATCCATGTTCGCTCCCTTGTCCGGACGGATTCAAATGGGTCTTTTACCCCGCATTATAAAGATGCCCGGGCCGGCTGTATGCCGAACCCGAGCGGGCGATGCAATCTTTACGCAAATGTAAGCAAATGTTCACAAGTCAACAATTGACGGGCGTTGCAGTAGACTTGCGGGCGATTGCCTCGTAAAAGCTAATCCTCCATGCCAAGATCGATCGTCGTGCCCTCGAACACCTTGTTGACGGTGCGGACGGCGCACATCTTGCCGCACATAGTGCAGGTGCCCTCGGTGGCGGCGGGGGACTCCTCGTAGCGCTTCTTGCCCGTAACCGGGTCGAGCGCGCACTTCCACATGGCATCCCAGTCGAGCTTGCGGCGTGCCTGGCCCATCTTGTCGTCCATGTCGCGGGCGTGCGGCACCTTCTTGGCGATATCGGCGGCATGCGCGGCGATCTTGGTGGCCATGAGGCCATCGAGCACGTCCTGGGCGTTGGGCAGGCACAGGTGCTCGGCCGGCGTCACGTAGCACAGGAAGTCGGCACCGGAGCTGGCAGAGATAGCGCCACCGATGGCGGCGGTGATGTGGTCGTAGCCCACACCGATATCGGTCACCAGCGGCCCCAGCACATAGAACGGGGCGTTGTGGCACAGGCGCTTCTGCAGTTTCATATTGGCGGCGATCTCGTCGAGTGCCATGTGACCCGGGCCCTCGACCATGACCTGGACGCCGGCTGCCCAGGCGCGCTTGCACAGCTTGCCCAGCTCGATCATCTCGGCGGTCTCGGTGGCATCGTTGGAGTCGTAGAGGCAGCCCGGGCGGCAGGAGTCGCCGAGCGAAATCGTCACGTCGTACTCGTGGCAAATCTCGAGCAGCTCATCGTAGAACTCATAGAACGGGTTCTCGTTGCCGGTGACCTCCATCCAGCCAAACAGCAGCGAGCCGCCGCGGCTGACGATGTTCATCAGGCGGCCGGTCTCCTTAAAGGTCTTGGTGACCGACTTGTTGATGCCGCAGTGGATGGTCATAAAGTCCACGCCGTCCTCGGCGTGCGCGCGCACGACCTCGAACAGGTCGTCCTTGGTAAGCTTGACCAGCGGCTTTTCCATGTAGCCGATGGCGTCGTACATGGGGACGGTGCCCACCATGAGCGGCGTCTCGTCGATGAGCTGCTGGCGGAACTGGCGCGTCTTGCCCGAGTTGGAAAGGTCCATGATGGCGTCGGCGCCAAAGTCCTCGGCGATCTTGACCTTCTTCCACTCCTCGGCGGCATCGGCCTTATCGCCCGAGATGCCCAGGTTGACGTTGACCTTGGTGGACAGGCCCTCGCCGACACCAAAGGCGCGCATGCCCTTTTTGATGTGCACGATGTTGGCGGGAATGGCGATGCGGCCGTCGGCCACGCGCTCGCGGATGTACTCGGGGTCGCGATGCTCGCGCTCGGCGACTTCCTTCATCTGCGGTGTGATCTGCCCGGCGCGGGCGAAGTCGATTTGCGTGACGAGCTTGGGCTCGGTCTGTGTGCTCATTGGCACGGCTCCCTTCGTTGGCATTACCCATATCAGGTTTGTGGGTCAGGGCGGGCGCGCCCAATCTCAGCCTGCCGTCTTGTCCTGCAAGCTCCCCGTTATGTCATGGGCTCAAGTATAGCCTGAATGGGTACGATTGGGCCAACGAGCGTGCCTGTGGGGAGGCGAACATGGAAGACAAGCATCTATATCGTGAGACGCAATGGGATGTATCGGCCGAGGAGAGCCGCGCGCACCATGGGTTGGTCGCGATTGGTTTTGCGGTGCTTGCCGTGCTGGTGATTGCCTTTTGTATCTGGACGTTTGGTGGTCGCGGCGGCACTGCGTGGGAGTTTGAGGCCGACGATGCCCTGCCGATCATGACAGTGAAGGTCGCGGGCGGCAATACCGTTGCCGCGCCGGGCGACTATTGGTATCCGCGCAACGAGTTTGTGCAGTTGCAGCTGAGTGGCGGATCTATTCCTGGTGAAGAGATCGAGCGCGTGACCTTCGATGCGGCGCTCAAAACACTCACGGTCAAGCTCAAGAATCAGGGCGACGTGCCCACGACGATGGATATCGCGCTGACGGAATGGCGCCTGGAGCCCCCGTCGGGCGTCAGGGTATCCGAGGTGGAGCATGTCAAGGTTACTTATCAAGATGGCTCGACGAGCGAGATCGCTAAGGCTGATGGCTTGGCGGAGTAACGGGGTATTTGGAAACGGCGGGCCTATTGTGCCTGAACGTTCATGAATACTAGGGTGTTTTTGTCTGAAAGCTCGGGAAAGTGTCGATAACCAACGTCGAACGCGGTGAGCTCGCTTGCATCCTCGAGCTTGTTTTCTGCCATCCAGCGCACCATGGAGCCGCGCGCCTTTTTGCTGGCGGTCGACCGTTGGATGGGTTTTCCGTTGCGGATGCCTTCGCCAAAGAGGCACGTGACGGCTGTGGCGTCGCCCGCGAGGCGGGGCAGAACGGCCTTGGCGTATTCCACACTGGCAAGGTTGACGATCGTGGTGTTTGAGCCTGCCGGAGCGATGGCCCGTGCGAGCTTGTCGCCCCAAAATGCGTAGAGGTCTCGGGCACCGTCGACGACAAGCTTCGCGCCCATCTCCAGCCGATACGGTTCAACGGCATGGAAAGGGCGTACGCATCCGTAGAGCCCCGAGAGGATCCAGAGATGGTTTTGCAGCCAGTCGAGCTGCGCGGAATCCATCACCTCGGGCGCCATACTCTGGTATTGAATGCCGTGATAGGACATGACGGCAGGGGAGAGGTGACGGGCGATATCGGGGTCGGTGAGGTCGGCATCGCTCAGGACGGGCATAAAATCGTGAAGCGTATCCTGGCACGTTGTAAGCAGCCTGTCGCTCACGTTCCAAAGGGCCTGCAGGCCGCCGCTGCCTTCATTCCGCTCGATATCTAGCAGTGCGCGGTGGAGGCGAGCTGTCTCGCGCACAAAGGGCGGAATGCCCAGGACTTCAAAAGCATCTTGGGCCGCGCGCATCTGCTTGGCGGGCGAAATGATGGCCTGCAGCATGGACTCTCCTCTGCCAAAAAAGGAAGTTGCGGTGGAATACGGTCTGTTTTGGCCGTTTATGGGCCAGTTTAGTCTGTATTTCACCGCAACTGATGAAGGGTTGGTTAGGCGCGCTCGAGGAAGGCCTTGTAGCCGCGGTAGGCCTCGTAGATGTCGGCCTTGTTGGCGACCTCCCACAGGGCGTGCATGGACAGGACGGCAACGCCGGAGTCGATGACGTTCATGCCGTACTTGGCCATGATGTAGGCGATGGTGCCGCCGCCGCCCGCGTTGACGCGACCGAGCTCGCAGGTCTGGAAGTCTACGCCGGCCTCGTCCATGATGTCGCGGACGAGGGCCACATACTCGGCGTCGGCGTCGTTGGAGCCACCCTTGCCGCGGCTGCCCGTGTACTTGTTAAAGCACAGGCCACGACCCATAAAGGCTGCGTTCTTGGTTTCGAATTTGCCGGCGTAGCCCGGGTCGAAGCCGGCGGACACGTCAGAGGAGAGCATACGGCTGTGGGCGAGTGCGCGGCGCAGGGCCAGCGGGCTATCCTCGCCGGCGAGCGTCATGATCTCGGCGACGGTGTTCTCGAAGAAGCGGCTCGTCATGCCGGTGGCACCCACGGAGCCGATCTCCTCCTTGTCGACGATGAGCGTGATGCTCGTGCGCTCGACGTTGGCGACGTCGATCTGGGCAAGCATGGAGGGGTAAGCGCAGACACGGTCGTCGTGGCCATAGCCCAGAATCATGGAGCGGTCGAGGCCCATGTCGCGGGCGGGACCGGCGGGCACGACCTCGATCTCGGCGGAGAGGAAGTCCTCCTCCTCGACGTCATACTGCTCCTTGAGGATGTCCAGGAACATCTGCTTGACGGGCTCCTTGGGGGCGTCCTTGTCGTCCTCGTCAAACTTGACGGGGCGGCCGCCCACGATCACGTCGAGGATCTCGGCATCGACGGCGTCCTTGGCAGGCTTGGACATCTGCTCGCTCGAGAGGTGAATCAGCAGGTCGGAGATGGTAAAGACCGGGTCGTCCGCCTTGTCGCCGATGTTGATGTCGACGGCGGTGCCGTCCTTTTTGCAGATGACGCCCACGAGTGCGAGCGGGGAGGCTACCCAGTGGTAGCTCTTGACGCCGCCGTAGTAGTGCGTGTCGAGGTAGGCCATGTCGCCGGCCTCGAAGGCGGGATTCTGCTTAAGGTCCAGGCGCGGCGAGTCCACGTGGGCGCCCAGGATGTTAAAGCCCTGCTCGAGCGGGGCGGTGCCCAGGTTGACGAGCATGAGGTCCTTGCCGTGGTTGGCGGCGTACACCTTGTCGCCGGCCTTGAGCGCGCGGCCCTCGGCGATCACGGTCTCCAGGTCGACGTATCCCGCCTCCTCGGCCATCTTGATGCCGGTCTTGACGCACAGGCGCTCGGTCTTGTTCTCGCTCAAAAACTGCTTATAGCCGCGGCAAAGCTCCTCGAGCTCCTCGACTTGCTGTGGCGTGTACTTTTTCCATGCGCAGGGACGCTCCATGACGCAGGCTCCTTTCGGATCGATCGTGCTGGTTGATGTACCGTGAGCCATCGTATCACGCGCGGGCTCACGGTGGCGGGGGAGCTTGATGTGCGGTGGCCGTGGGGCGGGGAGCGTGTAAACTGGAGTGAGCAAACCGTGCCCAGCCCAAAGCGAGGTATTCAATATGTCTGACAAGCGCCGTACCTTTGCCGTTATCGACGGCAACTCGCTCATGCACCGCGCCTTCCACGCCGTGCCGCCCACCATGAACGCGCCGGACGGTCGTCCCACCAACGCGATCTTTGGCTTTTTGAACATGTTTCTTAAGATGATCGATGCCTTTAACCCCGATGGTGTGGTCGTGGCGTTTGACAAGGGCAAGCCGCGCGTGCGCATGGAGATGCTGCCGCAGTATAAGGCGCAGCGCCCGCCCATGGACCCCGATCTGCACGCGCAGTTTCCCATGATTAAGGAGCTGCTCGCCGCGCTCAACGTGCCGATTTTGCAGTCCGAGGGCTGGGAAGGCGATGACATCCTGGGCACTATGGCGCGCCTGGGCGAGCAAGCCGGCTGTGACATGCTGCTGGTGACCGGTGATCGCGATATGTATCAGCTCGTGACCGAGCACGTCAACGTGGTCTCGACCCGCAAGGGCCTGTCCGACGTGGCGATCATGACGCCCGAGAGCGTGGACGATCTGTATCACGGTATCACGCCGGCGCTCGTGCCCGACTTTTATGGTCTGAAGGGCGACACGTCCGATAACATCCCCGGCGTGCCGGGCATCGGCCCCAAAAAGGCGAGCGCGCTCATTGCGCAGTACGGTAGCCTAGACGAGGTCATCGCACACGCCGACGAGGTCAAGGGCAAGATGGGCGAGAACCTGCGTGCACACATCGACGATGCCCTGTTGAGCCGCAAGGTCGCAACCATTCGCACCGATGCGCCCGTCGAGCTCGACTTTGAGGCGACGTCCTTCCCGGCGTATTCTGCCGATGAGGTTTCCGCGGCGCTGGGCACGCTTGGTATCACCGCCATGCAGAACCGTTTCTTGGCGCTGATCGGTGGCGAGGGCGGGGCTGCTGCTGCCTCCAGTGTGTTTGAGACGCCTGCGATGGTTCGCGCAGCCGCGGGCGATGCTGACGCGCTTGGTGCCGTTGCGGCTGAGATTTCCCGCGCGATTGATGCCGGCGAGTGGGTCGCCGCCGTGGTGGACGACGACAAGGAAGAGGGCGCGCTCTTTGGACTGACGCGCACGCTGTGGTTGGCGACGTCCAAGGGCCTGTTCGCGCTCGAGGAAGGCGACAGCGGCGTGGCGGCTGAGGTTGAGGGCTTCAACTTCGTCCACGGCGTGATCGCCGGCGTGCTTGCGCGCCTGTTTATGGAGGGCCGCGTGGCGAGCCCGGATACGAAGGCGCTGCTGCACGAGCTTTCGCCCATCGATTCTTCTGAGCCCGAGCTCATGGATCCGCTGGCAGTCGATTCCACACGCATCTTCGACACCGTGGTCGCCGCCTACCTGTTGGATTCCGACCGCTCCGAGTTTGACGAGGCGTATCTGGCCGATACCTATCTGCAGATGGCGCTGCCCGCGGCGCGCGGTGCAGAGGGTGCCGGCGAGGACGCTCCTGCGCCCGCCGCCCGCACGGCGGCCTTGACGCTGGCGCTGGTCGCACCGCTGCGCGACCGCATGACCCGCGAGAACGCCGTCAACGTGTTCGATGGCATCGAGATGCCGCTTGTGCCGGTTCTTGCCAAGATGGAGCGCGCGGGCATGCTCGTGGACCCCGATCGGCTGCACAGTCTGTCCGAGGGTCTGGCGACCCAGATTGCCGAGGTCGAGCGCAGTATTCGCGACCTGGCGGGTGACGAGACCTTTAACATTGGCAGTCCCATGCAGCTCTCGCATGTGCTGTTTGACGTTATGGGGCTTCCGACCAAAGGCCTCAAGAAGACTAAGCGCGGCTACTATTCGACCAATGCCAAGGTACTGAGTGATCTTGCTCGCGACCACGAGATTGTTCGTCTGATCTTGGACTGGCGTGAGAAGTCCAAGATTAAGTCGACCTATCTGGACACGCTAGGTCCGCTGCGCCGCGGTGACGGTCGCGTACACACTACGTACAACCAGACCATCACCGCGACGGGGCGTCTGTCTTCGAGCGACCCCAATCTGCAGAACATCCCGACGCGCTCGGAGCTGGGCCGCACCGTCAAGACGGCGTTCTCGGCAGGCGAGGGCAGCGTCTTTTTGGCGGTGGACTACTCGCAGATCGAGCTGCGTTTGCTGGCGCATCTTTCGGGTGATGAACATCTGGTACGTGCCTTTAACGAGGGTGAGGACTTCCATGCCGAGACGGCCGCGCGCGTATTTGGCGTGCCGGTGTCCGAGGTGACACCCGATCTGCGCAGTCGCGCCAAGGCCGTGAACTTTGGCATCGTGTACGGCCAGCAGGCCTACGGTCTGTCGCAGTCGCTGCATATCTCGATGGCCGAGGCGCGCGATATGATCGATCGCTACTACGAGGCCTACCCGGGCGTGCGTACGTTCCTCGACAACGTGGTAGCACGTGCCAAGCAGACGGGCTACGCCGAGACCATGTACGGGCGCCGTCGCCATATTCCCGAGCTCAAGGCCAAAAATCCGCAACTTCGCGGCTTTGGCGAGCGCACGGCCATGAACCATCCCATGCAGGGCACCGCGGCCGACATCATCAAGATCGCGATGGCCCGCGTAAGCCGCCGCCTGGAAGAAGAGGGCTTTGCCGCCCACATGATCCTGCAAGTGCACGACGAACTGGACTTTGAGTGCCCCATCGACGAAGTCGAGCGCCTAACCACCATGGTCCGCGACGTCATGGAGCACGTAGTAGACCTCCGCGTCCCCCTAATCGCCGAAGCCAGCACCGGCATAACCTGGGCCGACGCCAAGTAAAGACATACCAACAACCCCAAAGTAACCAAAACAGAAGGGGGCTCCTTGCCAACAAGGAGCCCCCTTCATTCCAAACTATCAGCCAAGTATCCAGACGCCAAGACGCCATCCATGCGGCAAGCAAGTCACCGCAGGACCTGGCCGGGCGATGCGGGTAAGTTTTTCGTAGATTCCGCACGAGCCGAAGGCCACTAAATGTGGCCTTCGAGCGAGCCCAGGACCTGACCGAACGAAAAACTTACCCGCGTCGCCCGGCCAGGTCCGACAGGTTGCGTTAACGAGCCGCCAAGATGGCGTCGATGAGCGTCAGTACGCCCCCGTCGTTGTTGCTCGGAATGCGCCACTTGGCATGCGCGTTCATGTGCTCCTCGGCGTTGTCCACGATAAAGCTGTGACCGACGCGCTCCAGCATGGGGATGTCGTTGTACGTATCGCCCACGGCGGCGGCGTCGGCAATATCGATGCCCAGGTGCTCGCACAGGTGCGCGACGCCGGCGCCCTTGTCGACACCTAGGTTCATAAAGTCGATCCACTCGCGCCCGGCGTTGGTGACGTAGAGCTTGTCCGAGAACTCGGGGCTATAGGTCTCGCGGAAAGCGGGCTCGGCGTCGTAGTCGGGGAAGAAGACCGAAATCTTGTTGGACTCGAAATCAATGTCCTCAAAGCTGTCGACGTAGTTGATTGTGTTGTAGTAGACGCTGATCTCGTCGTGGTACTGATGGTCGCGGGCAAGCACGTAGAACTCGTCGAAGCAGCACAGGACGGGAACGGCGCGCGGGTCCTCCGAGGCACGGCTCAAGACCTGCTGATACAGCGCCACATCGATGTTGCTCTTATAGATATAGTTGCCGCGATAGATGACGCAGGCTCCGTTGTCGGGACAAAAGGCGAGGCGGTTCTTGATGCCCTCGAACATCTCCTCAAGCTTGGGGGCCGGACGTCCGCTAGCGGGGCAGAACACGATGCCAGCCTCGGCGAGCTTGTCCAGGCGCTCATCAAGACCCTGAGGTAGCACGCGCTCGTCGGTGAGAAGCGTCTTGTCCATATCAACGGCGAGAATCTTAATGTTTCCAATATTGGCGTCCGATTCGTAAGTTTGCATAAAAGCGAGCCTTTCGTTTCGAAATTGTTTCAGATGTTATAACCATCAACTCGTAGTCAGGCGTATTTTCGCAGGAACGCAGCGTATTTGCACTGCATTTCACAAACTAATGAAAAAACTTTTCAGAAATTTGAATTTGTCGCTTGCGCAGCGGGCACTTTAGCGTAATATAGCGACCATCGAAAACGGAGACGGAAAAACAACCGCTTACCGAGTAAAAGGTACCGTTTGCGATATTTGAATTGCGCCCGGCGATAGGTGAAAGGAGAGGCAGATGCAGTTCGTAAAGATCATCGCTACTGCAGACAATGCCATCCGACGCCAGCGCGCAATTTCCCGACGACGATAACAATCGTCTCTGTCCGCATGGGGCGCAATGCCTCAACAGAGTCATTTTGAGGTCGTTGGGTTTTAGCACGACATTGCTGCATGTTTCTAGGGCATGTATGTGCTGATTTTTGCTATTTAACCTGATATTGCACGGTATATGACCTTGAAATGACTTGCAACTGACCGATCTTCTAATTAGCTACCAAGGGCGAAAGGAAACAGCCATGAGCAAGGAAAAAGTCGTTCTCGCATATTCCGGTGGTCTTGATACATCCGTATGTGTCAAGTGGCTCCAGGACGAGAAGAATCTCGATGTCGTTTGTGTCTGCGGCAACGTGGGCCAGGAGGAGACCGGCCTGGATGCCAAGAAGCAGAAGGCGCTCGACCTGGGCGTTCTCGATTGTCAGGTGCTCGACCTGCGCGACGAGTTCTCCGATGAGTTCCTGACCAAGGCCATCGCTGCCAACTCCATGTACGAGAACAAGTATCCGCTGCTCTCTGCTCTGTCCCGTCCGTTGCTTGCCAAGAAGCTCGTCGAGGTCGCTCACGAGTTTGGCGCCACGTATGTCGCCCACGGCTGCACCGGCAAGGGTAACGACCAGGTCCGGTTTGAGGCCGCCGTTAAGGCCCTCGACCCCGAGCTCAAGGTTATCGCCCCGGTTCGCGAGTGGGACCTGAAGTGCCGTCCCGACGAGGTCGCCTATGCCCACGCCCACAACGTGCCGGTTCCCGAGGGTGCCAACGACAACCCCTACTCCATCGACGACAACCTTTGGGGTCGTGCCATTGAGTGCGGCCACCTGGAGGATCCCTGGAACGAGCCGCTTGACGACGCCTGGGTTATGACCAAGAACCCCGAGGACACGCCGGACACCCCGACCTACACCGAGATTGAGTTTGAGGCCGGCAAGCCCGTCGCCGTAGACGGCAAGAAGATGAAGCTCTCCGAGATCGTCATCGCCCTCAACAAGATCTCCGGCGACAATGGCTTTGGCCGTCTCGATCTGGTCGAGGATCGCCTGGTGGGCCTTAAGAGCCGCGAGTGCTACGAGGTTCCCGGCGCCCTGACGCTCATCACCGCCCACAAGGCGCTCGAGGACATCTGCGTCGAGGGCGACCTGCTCAAGACCAAGATCAAGCTCGAGCAGGATTGGGCCACCGCCGTGTACAACGGCCAGTGGTACAGCCCGCTCAAAAACGCGCTCGATGCCTTTATGGCCGATACCCAGAAGTTCGTGACCGGCACTGTTCGTCTGAAGTTCTTTAAGGGCAACTGCCATGTCGTCGGCCGCAAGAGCCCCTTCAGCCTCTACGACTACGGTCTGGCTACCTACGACCGCGACACCACGTTTGACGAGAAGGCCAGCGCCGGCTTTATCGAGATCGATACGCTGTCGCTCAAGACGTGGGCAAAGGTCCAGGGCCCCAGCTCTGCTGCCGCCCAGGCCTAGCGCCTCCTTCCCTTGGTATCCGCGCGGCCCATCCGCGTGATACATAACGGGCGCACGGGGTCCCTACCTTTCGTTATGCTTGCTGACACTTCTTAACATCGGTGACCCCTACGTTCCGCCCGCATATATGATGCCGCGTCTGCGGCTGAGTCCGAGCCCCGCCGGGGTTGTCCGGCGGGGCTCCTTCTATCAATTTGGCGGCTCTGCGCCTATATATATGAGGAGTATCCATTATGTTCAATGCTATCGCGCATGCTTTACTTGCCCTCGCGCCCGAGCTCGATGCTGCAAAGGTCGAGGACGTCCCTATGAGCCTGAAGGCCTGGATCGATGGTTCGCAGGGCAACATTCGGAGGGAGACGTTGGGCGCCAAGTGCATGGTGCGTCACTTCTTTGCAAATTAGCTATATGGCCCCGCGCACGGTGGGGAATATGCAAAACTAGCGATTGAAAAATCGCTTTAGCGATATGGCGCATTGCTTTGGGCGCTTGTTTTGGTATTTGGAGAAAGGAGACGGTTCCATGGCTCTTTGGGGCGGTCGTTTTGAGGCGGGCGTGGCCGAGGTCACGCAGGAGTTTGGCGCGTCGCTGCCGGTCGACAAACATCTCTATAAGCAGGATATCGCCGGCTCTAAGGCGCATGCCAAGATGCTGGCGGCCCAGGGCATCATCAGTGTCGAGGACGAGCAAGCGATAGCCGAGGGTCTGACCGGAATCGAACAGGATATCGATGCCGGCAACTTCACCTTTGACATCAACGACGAGGACATTCATATGTCCATCGAGAGTGAGCTGACGCGTCGCATCGGCGAGGCTGGCAAGCGCTTGCATACCGGACGTTCGCGCAACGACCAGGTGGCGACCGACACGCGCCTGGGTGTCAAGGCGCTGGCCAAGGAGCTCATGGAGGCCAATCTTGAGCTGCGCCATGTGCTGGTGGATGCGGCCAAGAAGTACGACAAGGTGATTCTGCCGGGCTACACGCACATGCAGCATGCTCAGCCCGTGCTGTTGTCGCATCATCTGCTGGCGTATTCCTGGATGTTCGCGCGCGACTTTACACGCCTGAAGGCCGCCTTTGATGCCGCCGACAACTGCCCGCTGGGCGCTGCCGCGCTTGCCGGTACGAGCTATCCGCTCGATCGCCAGATGACGGCTGCCGAACTTGGCTTTGCGGGTGTGATTCCCAACTCGCTCGATGCGGTTTCCGACCGTGATTTCCTACTCGATTTGCATTACGCCGGCTCCGTCATGGCCATGCACCTGTCGCGTCTTTCCGAGGAGATCGTGCTGTGGTCGAGCTCCGAATTTGGCTTTATCACGCTTTCCGACTCGTACTCCACCGGCTCGTCCATCATGCCGCAGAAGAAGAATCCCGACTTTGCCGAGCTTATCCGCGGCAAGAGCGGCCGTGTGTATGGCAACCTGGTGCAGCTGCTCGTGACCATGAAGGGCCTGCCGCTTGCTTATAACAAGGACTTGCAGGAGGACAAGGAGGGCGCGCTCGATACCGCTCACACGCTCATGCAGTGCCTGTCCGTTATGGCCGGTATGATTTCGACCTGGACCGTCAACGAGGATGCCATGGCGCGCGAGTGCGGCGTGGGGCACCTTGCCGCCACCGATGTTGCCGATTACCTGGCCAAGCGTGGTCTGCCGTTCCGTGAGGCGCATGCCGTGGTGGGCCATCTGGTCCTGATGTGCGAGAAGCGTGGCTGCAATCTTGAGGACCTGCCGTTTGAGGTGTTCCAGGAGGCAAGCCCGCTCTTTGAGCGCGACATTACCGAGGCGCTCGACATCCCGTCGATTGTCGCCGCGCGCACGACCGAGGGCGGTACCGCCCCTGCCGCCGTTGTCGTTCAGCTGCAGCGTGCCGAGGCGCAGCTCGTGGCCGACGAAGGCGTGTTTGGATCGCTAACCAAGGTCGTCGAGATGGGTCACGGGGCAAAGTAAGGGTTTGGCTGAAGCGGTTTTGGCCATTTATTGATAAATCGTTTTCGCTTTACGGGCGTCTGCTGTTGCGGGCGCCCGTATTTTGTTGCTATGGGGGAGGGGCTTGTCGAGAACTTCTGTAGGACCTTTGGGCAGGTTGTGAAGGGGGTGCGTTCACGGGCGACAACCGACCGTCTGCTCGGTTCGATGCGGTTGATGGGCGGTCGGATGGTACTCTAATCGGGCTTCGAAACAGAAGTGACACATATGGAGCGTTTTAATAAATTGCAGCGTTTCAATAAACAGCTTTTTGTTTAACTGCAGCTAAAACTCTGTTACGATGCAGTCCAGGCGGGTGCCGGAATGGGACTTGGGCACGCGCGAACCTACTTGAAAGGCTACCTTATGGCTATCGAGAAGACTTTCATCATGATTAAGCCCGACGCCGTGCGCGACCGCAAGATCGGCGAGATCGTTGCTCGCATTGAGCGCAGCGGCCTTGTCATCGAGCGCATGGAGATGACCACGCTCGAGCGCGCTACCGTCGAGGAGCACTACGCCCATCTGGCCGACAAGCCCTTCTTTGGCGGTCTCTGCGACTTTATGACGAGCGGTCCGGTCGTCAAGATGGTCGTTTCCGGTCTCTCCGCTGTCTCCAAGATGCGCACCCTTATGGGCGCTACTAACCCGCTTGATGCTGCCCCCGGCACCATTCGCGGCGACTTTGCTGTCGATGTCAACGCCAACGTGATCCACGGCTCCGACTGCCTGGAGAACGCCGAGATCGAGATCAAGCGCTTTTTTGGCTAAACCAGCTTTGACTCCTTAAAGCTGTTAGCGTGTGGCTTGGGCGCTGCGGAATTCCATCCGCGGCGCTCTTTTTATTTCAGTAGACTTTTGGTAAATGCCCGCAAATCTACTAAAGAGCCCCCGTCCGGACGTTTCTTCCGGGCGGGGGCTGGCGCTAGCGTATGGCTTTGTAAGTCTTTAGGCTTCGTCGACGACCTTGAGGCCACGCGTGTGGTCGATCTCGTTGAGGAGATTGACGCGACGCTCGTGGCGACCACCCTCGAACTCGGCGTCGAGCCACTCGTCGACAATCATCTTGGCGAGTTCAGATCCCACGACGCGGGCGCCAAAGGCAAGCACGTTGGTGTTGTTGTGCATGCGGGAGAGCTTGGCGCTGAAGGGCTCGGAGCACACGACGGCGCGTACGCCCTCGACCTTGTTGGCGGCCAGGCTGATACCGACGCCGGTACCGCAGATCAGGATACCCAGATCGACGTCACCGTTGGCAACGGCCTTACCCACCTTGTAGCCGGCGATGGGGTAATCAAAGCTCTCGGAGGTGTCGGTTCCAAAGTTCACGACCTCGCAGCCGCGCTCCTTCAGGTGCTCGGAAATGATGTTCTTGAGCTCGACGGCGGCATGGTCGTTGCCGATACCAATCTTCATGAGTGGTTCCTCTCTGGTCCGTGCGGCGGAATTGCTAAAGGTTTTACCGCGTTCGACTGCATGATAGCGCGACTTTTGTGTAAACGCTCGGGCGTTTTTTGGTCAAACGCTTTAGCATGCAACAAGACCGGCTTTTCATGAATGAATGCCGTCAGATTGCGCTTAAGCGCCGTCCGTCGGAACCATGGTTGCGGTTTCTGATGCATTGTTATCAAATAAAAGTGCTAACTTTTTTGAGAGTCCAGCCCGTTATGTAAGCAGGAGATACCTATGCCTACCGATTCCATCCGCGATGCCGCTTTTTGCGATGTCTTGAACCGCGAGCTTGTCTGTGCGCTCGGCTGCACCGAGCCCATTGCCGTTGCCTATGCAGCGGCGCTGGCGAGCCAGACGCTTGGTTGCGAACCCGATCATATGGATGTTGCCTGCTCGGGCAACATCATCAAGAACGTTAAGAGCGTGACCGTGCCCAACTCGGGCGGCATGCACGGTATTGAAGCGGCGGCCGTGCTGGGTGCCGTGGGCGGTGACGCCAAGAGCGCGCTCGAGGTGCTCGAGAGCGTTAACGACGAAGACCGTGCTCGCGTGGCCGAGCTCCTCGCCGATGCCGGTTACTGCGATGTGTCGCTTGTCGAGGGTGTGCCCAACCTCTACATCAAGGTGACTGCGACGGCCGGGGGCCATACCGCGGTCGTCGAGATTACCGATCACCACACCAATGTCACGTGCCATACGCTCGACGGTATTCCGGTGTGCGGCAAGTCGGCGGGGGAGTGTGCCGCCTGCGCCGAGCGCGTCGTGGCCGAGCGTGCGGCAGATAACGCCGATACCCCTATGAGCATTGAGACCATCATCGACTTTATCGAGGACGGTGACATTGAGGACGCCCGCGCTGCCGTTGAGCGTCAGATTGAGCTGAACGGTGCGATCAGTGCCGAGGGCCTCGCGCACGCTTGGGGCGCCGAGGTGGGCCGTACGCTGCTGGGTGCTCGTGCCGATGACGTCGCCTGCCGTGCCCGTGCCCGTGCAGCCGCCGGGTCCGACGCCCGCATGAACGGCTGCGCGCTGCCGGTCGCCATCGTGTGCGGCTCGGGCAATCAGGGCATTACCTGCGCGCTGCCTGTTATGGAGTATGCCGAGTATTTGCGCTGCGACCATGATCGCCTGGTGCGCGCCGTGATGCTGTCTGATCTGATCGCCGTGCATATCAAGAGCTATATTGGTGCGCTCTCGGCGTTTTGCGGTGCTATTTGCGCCGCATGCGGTGCCGGTGCCGCGATTACCTGGCTATGCGGTGGCACGCGCGAGCAGATTGGCGCGACGGTTTCGAACACGCTCGGTAACGTGGGCGGCATCGTGTGCGATGGCGCCAAGGCAAGCTGCGCCGCCAAGATTTCCGCTGCCGTCGATGCTGCGATTCTGGGCCACGATATGGCCATGCAGGGCCGCGGCTTCCGTGCCGGCGAGGGCCTCATCCAGGATACCGTCGAGCAGACGATCGCCAGCATGGGCTACGTGGGCCGCGTAGGCATGAAGGACACCGACGTCGAGATCCTTAACATCATGATCGGCAAAACTGAAATTTGTTAGTTAATTAAGTTGCGGTGAGATAGTTCCTAGATTCTCCCCGAGAGGCTCCAATTAGGAACTATTTCACCGCAACCGCGTTTGATGTTCTATTGGCTACGACAGTTCGTCGGCTATTTGGTGCTCGTAGAAGGCTTCTACTACGGCGTTGAAGTCGCGGGCGAAGTCTTCCATGGTTCCGCGCCAGGTGGCTCGGCTGGGCTTGCCTTGGCCCACATAGGCAGTCTGAATGCCGCAGGCGGGGCTGGGGAAGTCGCGTTTGGGATCGTTGCCCACCATAAGGACCTCGTGCGGCTCGAGCCCCATCACCTGAAGCTGCTCTAGATAGTAGGTGGCATCGGGCTTGCAGCGGGTGGTGTTTCCCATGTGCGTGACGAGCTCAAAGGGGGCTTCGGCCAGGTCGCCCCAACCCATGCGGCACTCTATGGCCCCCTGCGGAAAGCTGGGGTTGGTGAAGAGCGCGCAACGCAGTCCTGCGTCCTGTACGGCCTGGAGCGCGGCGTGCGCGCCCGGCATGGCGTGGGCGTTAATGACATCGTCGTTCTTGTGCGGAAGAACTTCGCGGTCATAGTAGGTAAACGCCTCGTAGATGAGGGGATCGGAGAGGCAGATGCCGCACCGGCGCTCAACCTCTTCTTGGTAGAACTCAAGATTGGTGCGATTATCCGTGCCGCTTCGGCGGTTGGCGTTGAGGTCGACCAAGATGGTGCCGAGGCGTGCCATTGTGCCACCGCGGCTGCGTCGCCCGATGTCTGCGAGCATCGACGAGACATCCTTAAAATACCGAAGGATGAATGCGTTGAGGTTGATGCTAAGAAGCGTTTCGTCCATATCGAAAACGACTGCTTTGAGCACGCGGGCACCTTTCTCGATAAATTGTTCCAGAATCGTTGGCTCCGGATACTTTACCTCAAAGGCGTATGGGCAAACTGCTTATCGTCAAGTTGTGGAGACGGCTGTCCATAAGATTACGAAAAAGTCTCCACACGAGTAAAAAAACGCAGTTCACGCTTGAAATCGAACCCATTTCCCCGTAACCTATACGAACGTGATTGCATAAGCGTCACATTAGTATCTGTCGGCTCCCGAGTGTTCCTAAACGTTGTGTGCTTGTCGCACCCTTCTGTAGGTCCTAGCAATCGGGGCCCCGTAGTTCGAAAGGGGTCCACCTTTGAGTGAGATTCAGAACTCGTCCATTTTCTCTCTTGACGATGTCAATGAGGAGGAGATGAACAACCTCATCGACGGTACGATTACCGACTTTGATGAGGGCGATCTCGTTAACGGCACTGTCGTTAAGATCGAGCATGACGAGGTGCTCGTTGACATCGGATTCAAGTCCGAGGGCGTTATCCCGGTCCGCGAGCTGTCCATCCGCAAGGACGCTAACCCTGCAGACATCGTTGCACTCGGTGATCCCATCGAGGCCCTGGTTCTCCAGAAGGAGGACAAGGACGGTCGTCTGGTCCTGTCCAAGAAGCGTGCCGAGTACGAGCGTGCTTGGAACCGCATCGAGGAGAAGTTCAACTCCGGCGAGAACGTCGAGGGCGAGGTTATCGAGGTTGTCAAGGGCGGCCTGATCCTCGACATCGGCCTGCGTGGCTTCCTGCCCGCTTCCCTTGTTGACCTCCGTCGCGTCAAGGACCTCACCTCCTATATGGGCACCCGCATCGAGGCCCGCGTCATCGAGATGGACCGCAACCGCAACAACGTTGTCCTCTCCCGTCGCGTCGTGCTCGAGGAGTCCCGTAAGGCCGAGCGCTCCGAGATCCTGTCCAAGCTCAAGTCTGGCATGCGTCTCCAGGGCACCGTTTCCTCCATCGTCGACTTCGGCGCCTTCGTCGACCTCGGCGGTATCGACGGCCTCATCCACATCTCCGAGCTCTCCTGGAACCACGTCAACCATCCTTCCGAGGTTGTCAAGGTCGGCCAGGAGGTCGAGGTCGAGGTTCTCGACGTCGATCTCAACCGCGAGCGCATCTCCCTGGGTCTCAAGCAGACCACCGAGGATCCGTGGCGCGCACTGGTCAAGAAGTACCCCGTCGGCGCTATCGTCGAGGGCACTGTGACCAAGCTTGTCCCGTTCGGCGCTTTCGTCGACTTGGGCGAGGGCATCGAGGGCCTGGTGCATATCTCCGAGATGGCCAACAAGCACGTCGACCAGCCTTCTCAGGTCACCCACGTGGGCGACAAGGTTCAGGTCAAGGTCATGGAGATCGACCTCGACCGTCGTCGTATCTCCCTGTCCATGAAGTCTGCTGCTGAGACTCTGGGCGTTGAGATCGAGGTCACCCCGCTGCATTCCGAGAAGAAGGACGAGGAGACCGACGCCGAGTAAATCGGTTTGACGATCACTTGTTTTAAGGGATCCGTCCGCAATGGACGGGTCCCTTTTTGCATTTGTTGCTGAGGTGCGCGATGCCGCCCGTGTGCAATGCCGCCTAGGCTGTTCACGGGCTATTGGGTTGTCAGTGCATGATAAATGCCGACATCCCGCCTCGGGGAGGAGGCGGGAACGCACCGAGTAGACGGAGGGGTGCGGAGCGCGGTCGCGTCTCGACTGACGACGTTGCCCATCGACGACACTATTGTACTGCATAGCGTGGTTCTTGGTTTATCGTGTCGAACGCTTGTGTTGTGCCATTGCCTGCGGCAACGGTGTGCTACACTCTTGCACTGCTGAGTGGGCCAGACGGTCGCGCGATGTGCTGCTTACAGTACGCGTGAGGAAAGTCCGGGCTCCAGAGGGCGGGATGCCGGCTAACGGCCGGGCGGAGTGATCCGACGGAAAGCGCCGCAGAAAAGAAGACTCCCACCTGCGCCGCAAGGCGTAAAGGGAAAAGCTGAAACGGTGGTGTAAGAGACCACCAGCGTCGTGGCAACACGGCGGCTTGGCAAGCCCCATCCGGAGCAAGCGCGAATAGGAACGCTATGGGCCGGCCCGGTCCGCGTTCGGGTAGCGTGCGTGGAGCTGCACGGTAACGTGCAGACAAGATAAATGACCGTTCACGACAGAACCCGGCTTATAGGCCCACTCGGCAACTATGTTGACGCTGCGACGGCGTCAGCTGGCCGATTTGGCGCTCATTCGTCAGTCGCCGCCATAAGGCGTGCTCCCTCCTTTTTCGGGCCAAATCGACTCAGCTGACGCCGTCTCGCTGTTTTTGCCTGGTCATCGGCAGCCTCATTTCTGTTGCAATCTCATTTTTCAAGGCACCTTGCTCGCGCTGACGGGTTCTCGCTGTTGGTGACGGCATCATTGGCGTTTCCGCTCTTGTTGGCGAGGGCAACGGTGCTGTCTTTGCCGTATTATTGAGGCTGTTTGTTGCTGCGCTTTATTTTGTTGAGGGGCTTTGTTGGACAGCTATTTTACTCTGCAATCGAATATTGAGGCTTCGGGCGAGTTTGTGGACCGCAAGAGCCGGTTTATTGCCCAGCTGGTCCATATTGAGTCCGAGGATGAGGCGAATGCCTTTATCGAGATGGTTCGCAAGCGTCATTACGACGCTCGACACAATGTTCCCGCGTGGATTTTGGTCGATGGGCGCGAGCGGCAGAGCGATGATGGTGAGCCGAGCCGCACGAGCGGCATGCCTACGCTCGAGGTGCTGCGCGGTGCGGGGCTCAAAAATGTTTGCTGCGTGGTGACGCGCTATTTTGGTGGCACGCTGTTGGGGCCTGGTGGCTTGGTACGCGCCTATACCGCGGCGACGCAGGCGGCGGTGGCCGCGGCTCAGGAGGCAGGGCAGATCGTTGAGATGACAAGCGTCGTGCCGGTTGACGTGCATGTGGCCTATCCGCAGTATGAGCAGGTGCTTCGTTTGGCGCAGGATTCGGGTGCCAAGGTTTCGGATACCGATTTCGCGGATGCCGTGACACTTCATTTTGTGTTTAAGGCAGGGGAGCAGGAGTCGTTTTGCGTTAAGATGCGCGAGCTTATGGCGGGGCGCGAGGAGATCGAGGTCGGCGCTCCCGAGTTTGCCGAGTTCTAATGGCGACGGCCGGCGTGTTTTTGGATGAATCCCAAGCGCGCCGGCCGTCGTTTTATGTTGCTGCCGTTTACTCAGCGAGCTGCTTTAGCACATCACAGGCGATCTCGACGGCATCGTCGATGCAGCCGGGGCAGCTGCGGAGTGGACCCTTATCCGATCCGATGCCCTTGAGCGTGCCGCAGACGGTCGTCGTGTTCTTCTCGCCAAAACGCTTGGCGATTTCGCGCGACAGCTTGTAGGTTTGGCCTTTGGTCTTGGGGTTTTCCATGCCGTCGCTCATCACGAAGCCCATGATGGCCACGGCCCCCGAGATGGCGCCGCAGGTTTCGGTCATGCCGCCCATGCCGGCACCAAAGCCCTCGGTGAGGGTAAAGGCGATCTGGGGGTCGAGTCCGACGGCAGGCGCGAGCGTACAGGCGACGGCCTGGGCGCAGTTAAAGCCACGGGCGTGGTATTCGGCAGCCTGAGCCTGACAGGCGGTGATATCGAGCTGGGCCGTATCGATTTGCTTCATCGTTGTCTCCTTAGTCACGGTGTACCCGCCTATGGTACCCGTGACGGTGCGTGTAATCATCGAGAGCTTCATGGATGCCTCATTTTTATCTATCGAGCAAATGCCCAAGGCTTGAGATAAATACCCATGATCAATTTGTCCCATAACCTACCTTTGGGATGGGTTGAGAGGGGTGCGGGGTAGCGGTATCGTGAACCGAATAAAACTAAAACCCAGGCAAGGGAGCTAGATATGAGCGAGCAGACCATCGGTACGACATGTGTTCAGGGCGGCTATCGCCCGGGCGATGCAGAGCCGCGTCAGGTGCCCATCTACCAGTCCACCACGTGGAAGTACGACACGTCCGAGCACATGGGCAAGCTGTTTGACCTGGAGGAGTCGGGCTACTTCTATAGCCGTCTGCAGAACCCCACGTGCGATCTGGTTGCCGCCAAGATCTGCGAGATGGAGGGCGGTACCGCTGCGATGCTCACGAGCTCGGGCATGGCTGCGAACTTCCTTGCGATCTTTAACGTTGCCGGTGCTGGCGATCACGTGGTCGCGAGCTCCGCCATCTACGGCGGTACCTACAACCTGCTGGCTCACACCATGGGTCGTATGGGCTTGACCTGCACGTTCGTTGCCCCCGACTGCACCGACGAGGAGCTCGAGGCAGCCTTCCAGCCCAACACCAAGCTTGTCTTTGGCGAGACGATCGCCAACCCCGCCCTTGCCGTGCTCGATATTGAGCGCTTTGCCAAGGCCGCGCACGACCACGGCGTACCGCTGATGGTCGACAACACCTTCCCGACGCCCGTGATGTGCCGTCCCTTTGAATGGGGCGCCGACATCGTCACGCACTCCACCACTAAGTACATGGATGGCCATGCGGCCTACCTGGGTGGCGTGATCGTCGACCACGGCCAGTTTGACTGGATGGCCCATGCGGACAAGTTCCCGGGTCTCACCACGCCCGACGAGAGCTACCACGGCGTGACCTATGCCGAGAAGTTCGGTCGCGAGGGCGCCTTTATTACCAAGGCCACTGCGCAGCTTATGCGCGACCTCGGTCCCATGCAGAACCCGCAGGCGGCGTTCTTCCTGAACAGCTCGCTCGAGAGCCTGCACGTGCGCATGCCGCGCCATTGTGAGAATGGTCTGGCCGTTGCCAAGTTCCTGCAGAGCCATCCCAAGGTGCGTTTCGTGAGCTATCCGGGCCTGGAGGGCGATAAGTACTATGACATGGCTCAGAAGTACATGCCCAACGGTACGTGCGGCGTTGTGAGCTTTGGCTTTAACGGTGGTCGCGCAGCGGCCGAGACCTTTATGAAGAGCCTCAAGCTCGCCCAGATCGCCACGCACGTGGCCGACGCCCGCACTTGCTGCCTGCATCCTGCTAACGCCACGCATCGCCAGATGAACGATGAGGAGCTCATCGCCTGTGGTATCTCCGCCGACATGGTGCGCCTGTCGTGCGGCCTCGAGGACACGGCCGATCTGATTGCCGACCTTGAGCAGGCGCTCGAGCAGTGCTAGGCTAGCGTTCGCACAAGGCGCCGATGCTGGCGAAAGCTTCGGTGACCTTTCGTTCCGATTCCGTAGGCGGGGCCCCAATCGCGACTGTTTGCAGGCGATTGGGGTCCCGTTTTTGCGTTGCGCTACTCGAAAGGATGGATATGGAGAAAACCGCAGAACAGCTGCGCCGCGAGCACATTGCCCTTGAGGGCGACACCCATGGCAAGAACAAGTGGGCGATTCTGTTTACCGTGCTCATCATGACGTTTATGTCGTGCCTGGATTCGACCGTCGTGACCGTGGCGCTGCCCGTGATGCAAAAGGAGCTGGGCGTGGGCCTCGATCGCATTCAGCTGGTAAGCTCGGTGTATCTGCTTGCGACGTGCGTGGCTATGTTGCCGTTTGGCCGTCTGGGCGACGTGCGCGGCAAGGTCGGCGTGTTCCAGCTGGGCGTCATCGTCTTTACGGTCGGTTCGCTGTTGTGCGGCCTTTCGGCCTCGCTCGAAGTTCTTATTCTGGCACGCATTGTGCAGGGTATTGGTTGCGCGGCGGCCATGGCCAACAACATGGGAATCATCACCGAGTCGTTTCCGGCGCGCGAGCGCGGTCGTGCCATGGGTATCCTCGCGACCTTCGTGGCCCTCGGCATGATGTGTGGCCCCGTGCTGGGCGGCATGCTGGTGGCAAGCTTTCCCTGGGAGAGCATCTTCCTCATCAACCTACCCATTGGCGTCATCTCGTTTATCGTGGGGCTCTACACGCTGCCGCATGTTAAGCCGGAGGCTGGCGAGCGCCCCATGTCCCTGATCGAGGCCGCTCGTCGCTGTTTTGCAAATTCGGCCTTCACCATCAACCTTGCCTGCATGCTCATCGTGTTCGTTGGCATTGGCGCATCCGAGTTTATTCTGCCGTTCTATTTTCAGGACGCCCATGGCTTTAGCTCCGATATTTCCGGACTGCTCTTTTTGGCACTGCCGATGGTGAATGCCTTTATCGGCCCGCTTTCGGGAACGGTTTCGGACCGTGTTGGCTGCGAGGGCCCCACGGCGGTCGGCCTGGGCGTGTACGTGTGCGGTCTCTTTGCGGTAAGCACGCTCGACGAGCACTCTTCTATCCCTGTGATCGTGTGCTGTGCCGCGTTTATGTCGTGCGGCACGTCGATTTTCCAGAGCCCCAACAACTCGCTGTATATGGGTTCGGCCCCGCGCGAGGCGCTCGGTTTTGCAGGCAGCTTGGGCAGTTTGGCGCGCTATGCGGGCATAGCGCTGGGTATTACGGCGGCGTCGCGCATCCTGTATGGACAGACGAGCGCGGCGATGGGCAAGACGGTCACGAGCTATGTGGCGGGTCGTCCGGACGTGTTCCTCTTTGGCTTCCGTTTGGTATTCTACGTGCTGATGGCCGTTGCTACCGTGGGCTTTGCGCTCACATTGGTACGTTTGGTGAGGACGCGCACCCGGCATTAGCGTGTTGGGAGGCTGTCTGCCACGAATCGGGCCTGTCTACTGGTCTTGCAGCTTTATGGTGCGATACGGCTTGTGGGGCGGTCGGGGGTCGGTCCGTGGTAGACTATCGAACAACGTTTATTAATCGCGCGGTATCGTTGCCGCGAGAAGGGGTTGCGCCATGCAGGAGCTTGAGGATCGTATTCGCCATGACGGCATCGTAAAGGCCGGTAACGTCCTTAAGGTTGATGCCTTCCTCAACCACCAGTGCGACGTTGAGCTGTTCGACCACATGGGCGCCGAGTGGGCCCGTCTGTTCGAGGGTGTCGAGATCAACAAGATCCTGACGATCGAGGCTTCGGGCATTGGCATGGCTTGCATTGCAGCCCAGCATTTTGGCGGCGTGCCGGTGGTCTTTGCCAAGAAGGCCCAGTCCATCAACCTTGACGGCGAGCAGTATGCCACGACCATCTACTCCTTTACCAAGCAGAAGGAGTACCCGGTCATCGTCGGCAAGCGCTTCCTGTCCGAGGGCGACAAGGTCCTGATTATTGACGACTTCTTGGCCAACGGCTGCGCGCTCGAGGGCCTTATCAAGATCTGCGAGGCTGCGGGTGCCGAGGTGTCCGGTATTGGCATTGCGGTGGAGAAGGGCTTCCAGGGCGGTGGCGATAAGCTCCGCGAGCGTGGCTTCCGCGTCGAGAGCCTGGCCCGTATCGCCGATATGGACTGTGAGACCGGCGAGATCACCTTCGCCTAAGCGCGCGACATAAGCGATTGGTATGCGATGTGACAAAGGGGCTTTCCCTTTGTCACATTTTTTTGTATGAGGGGAGGTGTTGATATGGACGAGAACAAGATGGGATGGCGCGAGTATGCGCGCTATGCAGAGATGTCGGTCGAGGAGTTGGCACGCGATTGCGAGGTGCAGGTGTTTCGCGCGACGGGTCCGGGCGGACAGGGCGTGAACACGACGGACTCGGCGGTACGCATGAAGCATGGGCCCACGGGGATTGTCGTGACGGCGCGCGAGAGCCGTAGTCAGTTTCAGAATCGCAGCTGCTGTCTGCGTAAGCTGAGGGCAGAGCTTGAGCGTCGTGGCCGTCCGCCGCGGCGTCGCGTTAAGACCAAGGTGCCACAGCGATCGCGCCAGCGCAGGCTCAATGACAAGCACTTCAACGCGATTAAAAAGGCCAACCGTCGCAAGCCGGGCGGGGAGGAATGATCTCCTCAATACGTTGCGGTGAAATAGGGACTGTTTTGCGGCTTTAGCTGCATAAACAGTCCCTATTTCACCGCAACTTAGGTGGGGTTAGCGGGTGGGGCGCCAGACGTGGAGGGCTCCACCGAGGACGTCGACCTCGATGCGCGAGGCGACAACGGGCTCGCCGTCGGCTTGGATGGGGTAGTCGGGCTCCTCGAACGTGAGCTCGGCATGACGGCAACGACGCATGCGAACCGGCGGCAGCTTGGTATGGTGGCCGTCCTTGGCCGAAAGAAACATGGGCAGGGCAACCGCACGAGGGACGGGACCGCAGGCGTAGCAGACGTCGAGTATGCCGTCGCACGGGTCGGCGTCGGGGCAGATGCGATAGCCCGAACCATAGGTGGGGCCCAGCTGAATCGCCATGATAATCGCCCTTACGCGCTCGGCGGGCGCGCCGTCAAAGCTGACGGTCATGGGGTAGTTGCGATAGCGCAGGCCAAACTGCTCAAGTCCCGAAAGAGTGTAGAGCGGAGCGCCGGCGAGGCCCGTCTTTTTGCGCAGCTCGGTGGTGCCAAGGCCGATGGCGGCATCGATGCCGACCGAAAGCGTCTGGTCGTAGTACTCAGCGGCAGCCTCGCCGCTGCCGCTTGCAGGGCTCCACGAGCGAATGCGCCCGATGTCCTGATGCTGCAGCTCGCAGGTGAGCAGCGCGCCAAAATCCTTGCCGGAGAAATCGTCGATGCCGAGTGTTTGGGCAAAATCATTGCCGGAGCCTACGGGCAGGACGGCAAGCGCCGGTCGAATCGCCTCTTCTTGCGCCATCAAGCCATTGACGACCTCGTGGATCACGCCGTCGCCGCCGAGTGCGATAACCGTGCGGTAGCCCTGAGCCTGTGCGGCAAGCTCCTTGGCATGCCCCGCGCGTTCGGTCAGCACCAAGTCAAACTGGGATGCGCGCGCGGTCATGTCCAAAAAGCGCTGCAGGCGCTCAGCGACCTCGCGCGCCGCACCCGACTGGGCGGCGGGGTTGGCGATGATGAGCGTGCGACCAAAATCAGTTACGTGCATGGGGCGACTCCCGGCGTATGACGTGACGGTGCGGTCGCGCTCAGGTCGAATTGCCCCCGATTGTGGCTGCACGGCGAATACTTACGTCTACTCTATCAGGTCGTTGTGGCGCTCGATAGCATCCGCTACCGTACCGCCCTCATCCACAATAAGCGAACGACGCTTGGGTGAGATAATGCGCTGGGCGGGGTACACGCCGCGGTGGCCGCCGACGAGATAGCTGATAAAGGCCACGATGACAAAGAACCCGGCGGCCGTGCCGTGGAACAGATCGATGGCCATCATGCAGGTGGTGATGGGCACGTTGAGGCCGGCGCAGAACACGCCGAGCATACCCAGCGCTGCCAGAAAGCTGGGGTCGATTCCGACGAGGCAACCGATCCAGCCGCCGAGCGCCGCACCGATACCAAACAGGGGCGTGACCTCGCCTCCTTGGAAGCCGGCGCCCAGGGTGAGCGCCGTCACCACGAGCTTGATGGCTGCGTCGGCAAGGGTCGTGTTACCGGCGAACCCGGCACCCGAGAGCCAGGTGGCAAGGCCGGCATACTTCCAGGCGTCGAGCATCGCGTAGGCCGCGAGCACTACGAGCGCGCCCACGAGTGCGCGAGCAATATAGTTGGTGATAAAACGACCGTACAGGCTCTTGACGGTTCGAACCGACCAGGCAAAGAGGCGTGCCGTCAGACCGAAGATGATGGCGCTGATAACAACGATGACGACCGTTGTGGGCGTCATAGCGGGAACGCTGGCGATGACATTCGCTTCGTACTCGGTACCCAGGGCAAGTGATGTAAAGTAGCCGGTAAACGAGGCGACCAGGCAGTAGATGCCCGCGGTGTAGTCGATCTTGCCGATAAAGCACATCTCCATGCCAAAGAAGGCTCCGGCGAGGGGTGAACCGAATACGGCGCCAAAGGCCGACGAGATGCCGGCGAGCATGAGGTCGTGGTGGTCATGCTTTTTGAGGTGGGTGAGGCTCGAGATGTTGCTGGCGATGGTGCCGCCAATCTGCACCGCGGCGCCCTCGCGGCCGGCCGATCCGCCTGTTAGGTGCGTGAGTGTGGAGCAGACGAAGGTGAGGACGGCCATGCGCATATGGATAAGGCGTGTGCCCAGGGCGGAGTCGATGACCAGGTTGTTACCTCGTTTGGCGGCAAGGCCGTGGTTTTTGTACACCCATGCGGTGGCAACGCCCACAACGGGAAGCAACGCGTAAATCCACACGTGGTGCTCGCGATAATCGGTCGCGATATTCAGCGAGGCCAAAAATGCCCAAGCGGCAACACCCATGGCGAGCGAGACGATGACGACGAGCGCGAGCAGTTTGGCGCTTGCAAACAGGTTGCGGGCGTTGCGGCGTGTGTCGGCGGCCAAGAGCTGCTCGGAGCGGGTGAGCTGTTGCCTGCCGGCCATAATAACGTCGTTCAGGGAGAAAAAGCCGCCGTCGTCGAGCGACTGGGAATGATCCTGCGCTTCGTTTGCGCTTTCGGGTTTGTCGGTAAAAGCCATACGTTCCTCTTTTAGGTTGCAACGCAAGCATTATAAAACGCGGCAAACGCGACGAGCCGGTGGGTTGGTTTCCATTCTGTTTCGCGGCCTGCAACCGACAGGTGTATTTGCGGGTTCAGGTCGAGTCGCGGCCATGCGTCGGGGGATTATACTGAGACAAGCATAAAGAATCGGCGTCCCTGTTGTGCGCCGTGGCATTAAGAGGTGCATATGGCAGAGAAACTCATTCCGTTGGAGGACGCGCAGTCGATTGTCCTGTCGCACGTTGCTCCGACCGATCTCGTCGAGATTCCCGTGTGGCAGGCGGCTGGTTTTCCCTTGGCCGAGGATGCTGTGGCCGATATCGACATTTCACCGTTTGCCAACAGCGCCATGGACGGTTATGCCGTGCACGCAGCTGATCTTGCTGCAGCCACCGGTGACACTCCGGTGACGCTCTCCGTCGTAGGGCACGAGGCCGCGGGCCATGTGTTTGAGGGTGCAATCGGCGCGGGCGAGACGGTCCGCATTATGACGGGCGCGCCGGTGCCCGAGGGTGCCGACGCCGTAGTGAAATACGAGGTTGTCGACGTGCTCGATGGCGACGGCAACGAGGGCTCGCACGTTCGCTTCTCGGCGCCTGCCAAGGTAGGGGAGAACGTTCGCTCTGCCGCCGAGGAGGCCCATGCCGGCGATGTTGTGATGCACGCCGGCGAGGTCGTGGCTCCGGCGGGCGCGGGTCTGCTAGCAAGCGCCGGATACGCGAGCGTGAAGGTGCACGCCGCCCCACGTGTGGGCATCATCTCGCTGGGCACGGAGCTGGTCGCGCCGGGTGAACTGCCAGCGCGCGGTCAGATTCGCGATTCCAACTCCTCGGCGTTGATGGCCGAGGCACTCGATGCGGGAGCCGAGCCCGTGTTCTACGGCATCGCGCCCGACGATGAGCAGGCGATTGCCGAGCTGGTGCATCGCGCCGTGCAGGAGTGCGATTTTGTCATTACGAGCGGTGGCGCCTCGGCGGGCGATTACGACTATGTGACGGCGCTGGTCAAGCGCGAGGGCGAGGTACTGTTTGACCGCATCTCGATGCGTCCGGGCAAGGCCATCACGTTTGGCTTGCTCGGGGGTAAGCCCTACCTGGGGCTTTCGGGCAATCCCGCGGCGGCGTATGTGGGCTTTGAGATGCTTGCCCGTCCGGCGATCCGCAAGATGCGCGGCTTTGCCGAGGGCACGCGTCCCGTGCAGCAGGCGATATTGACGCACGGCGTGAAGAAGCGCCAGGACCGGCGCTTCTTCGATCGCGCCACGGTTTTGCGTGACCCCGAGACCGGTGAGCTGTTGGTGACCGAGGCCAAGACGCAGAATTCGGCGCTGCTCGGCACGATGCAGCGGGCCAACTGTCTACTGCGTATTGACGAAGGACCGTGCGAGCTCAAGGCGGGCGATGCCGTGGACGTTGTGCGCGTCGACCTGCCTGAGGGAACGGTGCTATAGGAGGATCGCTATGGAGTTGAAGTTTTCGATCGTGACGTGCTCGGATACGCGCGATCTAGCCCAGGACGAGGCCGGAGCCGCACTCGAGGAACTTGTCGAGGCGCAGGGCTGGACGGTCGCCTCACATGTGGTCGTGCGCGACGACGTCAGCGAGATCGGTGATGCCATTGTGGAAGCCGCCGATGAGTGCCACGCCAATGTCGTGCTCACCTGCGGCGGCACGGGTCTTTCGATGCGCGATGTGACGCCCGAGGCGACGCATGCCGTCTGCGACCGCGATGTGCCGGGTATTGCAGAGGCGATTCGCGCATACTCGATGACCAAGACGCGCCGCGCCATGCTCTCGCGCGCTATTTGCATGCAACGAGGTCATACACTTGTCGTAAACTTTCCCGGTTCCACGAAGGCCGCCCGCGAAAGCTGGGACGCCATAGCGGACCAGCTGGAACATGCGGCCCAGATGACGGCGGGCGGCGGACACGCCAAATAAGCGCACTACCTGCGGCGGAGCGACCTTACGGGCTGCTCCGCCTTTGTTTTCCGCCGAAGCGACGCCGAGGTGCACGCTAACTCGAAACTATATTCTCTGGTGAGAATAATTTCTCACTATCATTATTCGCGCAGAAGTATAATCTGATTGCAGATTAAAGCCCGCGGTGGGGTGCCCGGGCATAAGGTCCGAAAGGGTTGAATATGTTCGATTTGGTTTCTCGCCGCGGTTTTGTCTCGCTTTCTGCTGTCGCCGCTGCCGGCCTTGGTCTTGCTGGCTGCTCGGGCAGCAAGACGTCCGAGCCGGCCGGATCCGATGCCGGCTCCGCCAAGGCCTCTTCCAAGAAGGAAACCGTCGAGCTGCAGGTCTTTGCTGCTAACTCCCTCGAGAAGGCCCTTCCCGAGGTCCAGGAGCTCTACGCCGACCAGACCGGCACCACCTTCGCCGACACGCAGTTCAAAGCGTCCGGCGACCTTGTCGAGCAGATGCGCGCCGGCGCCACGGTCGACGTGCTCATCACCGCTTCCAAGGGCACCATGGATGATGCCGAGACCGCTGAGCTCGTCGATACCGATACCCGCGAGGACATGTTTGTCAACGACCTTGTGATCGTTCGCGCCGAGGGCTCCGATACCAAGGTCGAGGCCATTGCCGACGTCGCGAATCTGGACGGCAAGATCGCCATTGGCGACGCTAAGACCGTCCCCGCCGGCACGTACGCCAACCAGGCGCTGGCTTCCGTGGGCCTCTATACCGGCACCGAGGGCGACGACGGCGAGTATGCGCCCGAGATCGCCGACAAGGTCGCACTGGCAGACAAAGTTGGTACCGCCGCCGCCTATGTGTCCACGGGCGACTGCGTGGCTGGCTTTGTCTACAGCTCCGATATCTTCCGCTACGACGGCATCGAGGAGGCCTTTGTGTGTCCCGAGGATTCGCACAAGCCCATCGTGTATCCGGGTGCCGTTGCCGAGAGCTCCGAGCACGCGGACGAGGCCAAGGCTTTTATCGACTTCTGCCTGACCAACAAGAAGGCTCAGAAGATTTGGGCCAAGTACGGCTTTGAGCTTTCCGCGTAGTGCGGCTTGGCGCGATAATTCCATCGTTTTGTGTTTCACTCCGTCCTTGTATTCGCTTGGAGCTTTTCGTGCTTAATAGATTCCGCATGCTTGTCGCCTGTGCTTTGACCTTCGCACTTTGCTGGGTGCCGGGATTTGCGTTTGCTGGGGACGCTGAGGACGGGGCCCAGGCTGCTGCGACCGCTCATGGGCTTTCCTATGGGATCGAGGGTTTTGAGCGGTTGGCCAAGGGGACCGCTCGTGCGATGGAGGGCCAGCCTGAGGGCTACCGGTTTCCCGTTGACGAGGACGTGGACCTTGTAGTGGCGCCTGCTGCTGATCGCGTTGTGGTGTGGATATCGCCCAAGGCGGTCGAGAAATATGGATTGGATTCCCAGGACAACGAGTGCGTATCGGGTCTCAAGGCCCTCGTCTGTGAGCTCGACAGCGCAAACTGCATGGGAGGTGCGCAGCTAGGGGACGTGGATCTTCCTTGGTATGTCACGGCGGAAACAACGTTTGATGCCGGCGGGTATACCTATGGCTTTGACGAGCGCGGTGCGGATGGGGACCGCTATGTGGTGATCGCATCAGCCTCGGGTGATGCCAAGGGCGGCGCGCGTTGGCTTGATAGCGCTCACATGGTAGAGGCATCGTCTGTCGTGTTGCGGGATGAGCAGGGGCCCTTGACCTCTCTAGCCTCCTTATTGGGCGACATCGACTATCGTCCGTTTTGGGTGTCCATCAAAACGAGCGGACTTGCCCTGGTGATTGCGTTTGCGCTGGGCCTGTTTGCCGCGTGGAAGACCATGGGTACCTCGAGTCGCATCAAGGGCCTGCTCGACTCGGTCTTTACCATCCCTATGGTGCTGCCGCCCACGGTGTGCGGCTTTCTGCTCCTTATGCTGTTTGGCCGCTCGACTGGGGTGGGCCGGTGGCTTATCGCGCACGGTATCTCGATTGTCTTTACGTGGCCGGCGGCGGTGATCTCTGCCGTGGTGGTGTCGTTTCCCCTGGTCTACCGTACGGCGCTCGGTGCCTTTGAGAGCCTCGACACGCAGATGCTCGATGCGGCGCGCACGCTTGGCTGGTCCGAGCGTCGCATCTTTACCAAGCTTATGATGCCCCTTGGTTGGCCCTCAATCGCAGCGGGCACGGTGCTCGCCTTTGCCCGCGCGATGGGCGAGTTTGGCTGCACGCTGTTCTTTGCGGGCAACTATGCCGGCATTACACAGACCATTCCCATTGCGATTTACTTTGAGTGGATGGGCGGCAACACGTCGGTGGCCCTCTTTTGGGTCGCCGTCGTGATCGTGTTTAGTTTCCTGGTCATCCTGTTCATCAACATGTACACCGCTCATTCGCAAAAGTATCGCGAGCGCGGTCTCTCCCGTGCGGAGCGCAAGCAGGCCAAGGAGCTCGTCGGGCAGGGCGATTCGCTCGACCCGGCGGGCGGCGATGCCCTGCGTATCGATCGCGAGGCGCTGGCCGAGCTCATGCGCGATGATGCGGCGCCGCAGGGAGGTCGATAAGCTATGTCGCTCGTTATGGATATTAAGAAACGTTATCCCGGATTTGTGCTTGACATGCAGCTTGAGGCCGGCGAGGAGCGCGTGGCGCTGCTGGGCGCCTCGGGTTGCGGCAAGAGCTGTACGCTGCGCTGCATCGCCGGCGTGGAGACGCCCGACGAGGGCAAGATCGTCGTCAACGGCGTGACCTTTTTTGATTCGGCCGCGGGCATCAATCTGTCGCCCCAGGAGCGTAAATGCGCTCTGCTGTTCCAAAACTATCAGCTGTTCCCCAACATGACGGTGGCCGACAACGTATGCGCCGGTGTAAAGGACGCGGGAGACGCCGCGGCGCGCAAAAAGCTCGCCGAGCGCTACCTGGGCATTTTTGGTCTGGCCGATTTTGCCGATCGCTATCCCACGCGACTCTCGGGCGGTCAGCAACAACGCGTGGCGCTTGCCCGCATGGTGGCGGCGCATCCGAGCATTTTTATGTTCGACGAGCCCATGAGCGCACTCGATGCGTATCTCAAGAGCGCGCTTGAGCAAAACATGCTCGACCTGTTCGACGTCTGCAACCGTACCGTGCTCTATGTGAGCCACGACATCGACGAAGCGTGCCGCCTGTGTCAGCGCATCTGCGTGATGCACGACGGGCATGTTGAGGAGATTGGCTCCATCGAGGACGTGGTCCGTCGTCCGCAGACGCTGGCGGCACTGCGCCTGACGGGCTGCAAGAACACAAGCCGGGCGCGCAAGATCGGCGACGAAGAAGTTGAGGCCCTCGACTGGGGCATGACCTTTAACGTGGGTCGCGAGGTTCCCGATGATGTGGCGTACCTGGGCATTCGCGCAAGCTACTTCCATGTTGACAATCGCGCGGAGCGGGGCCGCAACAGCTATGATTTGCACGTGGCCCGTGTGAGCGATT
>DBFBKG010000060.1:0-6356 GCA_048203815.1 Collinsella sp.
GTTCCAGCCCAAACGCCGAGCCACCACATGCAAAGCTGGCGACACCAATCGCGACCGTTCCACAAATCTCATTTCATCCCGTAGAAAAAAATTCAAAATTAGTTCTTGTCAAATCAGCAAAACGAACGTACTTTAAAGATGGCCGCTCCGGTGGTCATCGTTTGATCGAGCATATTCAGTTTCAGTTTTCAGCGTGTAAGAGAAAGAAGATCGGCAAAGTACAGCCCCAAACGCAATGACAACTTAATGAGGTAACTGCCACATGTGAGGCACCCGGGGCATTGCTGTCTCGATTTTGAGCACGATGCCTTCCGCCTTGCATGGGCCGTTCCATCCCGCCCCTGCAGCAACTGCCTCACGGGCTCATTGAAAACCGCATAGCACCCCAACGTCAGCACATCACCCACGGCAAGCACATCACCCACGGCAAGCACATCACTCACGACAACCAACACATCAACAAACAGCACGAACATCAACCGATTGGAGAAGCTATGACAAACCACCACGCTGAAGACGGCGATAAGAAAAGCATTCTGGATGCCCGCATTGAGCGAGCATATGCAAACGAATATGACGCCGCCTTTGCCGCCGCGACCATCAAGAACTACGCGTCGCTACCGCTCGCGACGATCTTGGCCGACCACCCTCAACTGCTGAAGCGCTGCACAAAGATCATGGGCGACCCCGACATTCGCAAGCTGACAGACCCCTATGCCCCAAAACGCGACAACGATTCGTACGTTCTTACCGTAGGCTGCCTAGCCCATATGCTTACGGCGCTTGACACGAAACTCAAGCTCGAATGGGAACCCGACGAGCGTCATGAACTCGAAAGCAAGCGGAACACCCTGCGCACCGCACTGTTCCTTCCGTTGGACGGCCTCAAGCGCTGCAACGTCGAGCTCAATACACAGGCGCGGCAAAAGCCCGGGACCACGGGGCAGAAAACTCCAAGACCCCATGCGGCCATCGTCGACCGCAACCGATATAACCGCATGACCGCGCATTTTTCTGCCGAGGGAACAGCCATAAGGACGCTGATCGACCTGCTGTGCCTCCTGAGCATCAACGAGCTATTTGAAGGCTATCTCGCCCTTGTTCCCGCGACGGCACCCAAGTCGGTAGCAAAGATCATCGAGACCTGCAGACGCCAGTTTGAGCGCCATCGCAATGGCAGCGAGATGAACACCAGCATCGCGCAGTACTACGCGGCTCATTACAAAAATGACGGATGTGCCCCTGTCGAGCATCAGCTGCGGCTCGCCTACACCACGCCCGCCGCAACGCTCCATCGCTTTGGAGCCCTTGGCGCTTGCGAGCCGCACGGACAGGCAGCCTGCCCCACAACCGAGCTCGATCTCAGGCTCGGACGAACCCTGTAGCCCGCCAGCCCCTCCGCGGGCAACAATCCTATTCCTCCACAACACAACCAACAGAAAGGAGTCCTCATGGACACCAATCATTCCCCCATCATCAGCCCCCTCACCATGCGTGAATCCGCCCGAGGTATCACGCTCACCAGCATTTACGATGAGATGCTCGCCCGTCGCGAGCTCTCCGTCATGGGAAACATCGAAACCCCGATGGCCCACGACCTATGCCAGCAGATCCGCCTGCTCGATGCCACCGACCCCAGCCGCCCCATCACCATATTTGTCGCCAGCGCCGGCGGAAGCGTGCGATCGGGTCTTGCGATCTATGACGCCATGCGCCTTGCATCGTGCCCCATCCGCACCGTCTGCCTGGAATTCGCCGCGTCCATGGGCGCCGTGATCTTTATGGGCGGCGACGATCGCCGTATGGCGCCCCATGCAGAGCTCATGATTCACGACCCGCTGATCCCCCAGGGGGCAGGCGGCTCGGCACTTGCGCTGCAGGAAACCAGCCGGCGTCTCATGCAGACCCGCAAGACCCTCACGCAAATCCTCTCGGACCGCAGCGGCCTCACGCCCAAGCGCATCCAGTCCCTCACTGCAAAAGACACCTACCTTTCGGCCGAGCGCGCCGTCGAGCTCGGCTTTGCCCACGGAATCCTCTCGACCACCAAGGAGGTCGCCCATGTCTAACCTCGCCATCCGCCTCGCCGCATCTGAGTCCGCATCGTCCACCATCCTCGCCAAGGATCGAACGCTTTCCTGCGACACCCGCCAAACGGGACTCAACAACAACGCGCTTGTGATCGGCCCCTCGGGAGCCGGCAAGACCCGAAACGTCCTCAAGCCCAACCTGCTGCAAATGAACGCAAGCTACATCGTGCTCGACACCAAAGGCACGCTCTGTCGCGAAGTGGGACCCGTGCTGGCAGCCCACGGTTACCGCGTGCAATGTCTCAACTTCGCCGACCTCAACACCGTCCCGGCCCTTGCGCCCGGCATCGAGCGCTGCGGCTACAACCCCCTGAGGCACATTCGCCGCAAGGCGGACGGCAGGCCCAACCAGCAGGACATCCTCTCGGTGGCAAAGGCCATCTGCTCCATCGAGGACAACAACCAGCCTTTCTGGGATCATGCGGCGGCAAACCTGCTGTCGTGTCTTATCGCCTACGTCACCGAACAGCTACCCGCCGACGAGCAGACGATCAGCTCGGTCATCAAGCTGATCGAGCACCTGCAGGACGGTGCCACGAGTCGATTGTTTGACGACCTGATCACGACCGACCCCCAAAGCTATGCCCTCTCGCTATGGCGGCGCTACGCCATTACGCAAAATGCCGAGCGCATGCACGCGAGCATCGTCGGCATCCTTGCCGAAAAGGTCATGTGTCTGGGATTCGACGGTGCGGCACAGCTCTATCGTGAGTGCCATCAGGTGGACTTCGCTTCCATGGGACACACCCCCTGCGCCCTGTTTGTAACCGTGAGCGATATTGACCGCAATCTCGATCCGCTGACCGGCCTCTTTATTTCGCAGGCGTTTATGGGCCTCATTCGTGAGGCCGATAGGCAGCCCGACGGCAGCCTGCCCGTGCCCGTGCGCTTTATGCTCGATGACTTCGCAAATCTGCAGATCCCCCAGATCGACAACGTGCTCTCGATTATCCGAAGCCGCAACATCTGGGCAACGCTGCTGCTGCAGTCGACCAACCAGCTCGATGCGCTCTATGGCGAGGCACGCGCACGCTCCATCATGGGCAACTGCGACACGCATCTGGTGCTGGCGTTCCAGGATCCCGAGAGTGCCCGGGTGTTTTCCGACCGCGCCGACGCGCTGCCCAGCACGCTCATGGCGACGCCGATCGATCGCTCGTGGCTCTTTGTACGCGGTCGCACTCCCGAACAGGTCGAGCGCTTTAGGCTCGAAGACCATCCGCTCTACGGGGAGCTGCCCGAGGCGCAGCGAGGCCATGCGGAGGCCGAGATCTAGGCGCAGGGTTCTCGCAGCGCGCGACGCCCCGGCGATGTTCCACAAAGGCCGTGCGCCCCGGGACCACGGCAAAAGCAAAGGGGCCCGCATCCGATAGGATACGGGCCCCTGACTATAAGGCGCGATACGTTAACAGCAGCGACTACCTGCGATGCGCGCGATAGAACTCGATGAGCGCCTGGGTCGAAGCGTCCTGCTCGGCCTTGGCGGCGTCGTCGTGGAAGGCCGGGGTGATCTGCTTGGCAAGCTGCTTGCCCAGCTCGACGCCCCACTGGTCGTAGGAGTCGATGCCCCAGACCGTGCCCTCGACAAACGTAATGTGCTCGTACAGGGCGATGAGCTCGCCGAGCGCGAACGGGGTCAACGTGTCGCCGAAGATCGAGGTCGTCGGGCGGTTGCCCTCAAAGCAGCGGGCCGGGACGATCTGCTCGGGCGTGCCCTCGGCGCGCACCTCGTCGGCCGTCTTGCCAAAGGCGAGCGCCTTGGTCTGGGCCAGGAAGTTGCCCAGGAACAGCTCGTGCACGTCCTGACCGCTGTCGGTCGCAGGGTTGGCAGTGTTGGCGAAAGCGATAAAGTCGGCCGGAACCACCACAGTGCCCTGGTGCAGCAGCTGGTAGAAGGCGTGCTGGCCGTTGGTGCCGGGCTCGCCCCAGAAGATCTCACCGGTATCGGAGGTCACGGCGCTGCCGTCCCAGCGGACGTGCTTGCCGTTGGACTCCATGGTGAGCTGCTGCAGGTAGGCCGGGAAACGGTGCAGGTACTGGCAGTACGGCAGCACGGCGTGGCTCTTGGAACCGAAGAAGTTGACGTACCAGACGTTGAGCAGGCCCATCAGCGCGACGGCATTGTTCTCGAGCGGCGTGTTGCAGAAGTACTCGTCGATGGCGTGGAAGCCCTCGAGGAACTGTTGGAAGCGCTCGGGGCCGAGCACGACGATCAGCGACAGGCCCACGGCGGAGTCAACGGAATAGCGGCCGCCAACCCAGCTCCAGAAACCGAAGGCGTTGGCGGGGTCGATACCGAAGGCCTCGACCTTCTCGAGTGCGGTGGAGACGGCGACGAAGTGCTTTGCCACGGCCTCGGCGTTCTGCTCATCGGAGCCGTCGATGGCGCCCTGAGCCTTGAGCTGCTCGAGCATCCAGGTCTTGACTTCGCGGGCGTTGGTGAGGGTCTCGAGCGTGGTGAAGGTCTTGGAGACGATGATCACGAGCGTGGTCTCGGGATCCAGGCCCTAGAGCTTCTCGGCCTGATCGTTGGGATCGAGGTTGGAGATGTAGCGGCAGTCGATACCGGCGTCGGCATAGGGACGCAGGGCCTCGTAGGCCATGACCGGGCCCAGATCGGAGCCGCCGATGCCGATGGACACCAGGTGCTCGATCTTCTTGCCGGTAACGCCCTTCCACTCACCGGAGCGCACGCGCTCGGCGAAGGCATACATGCGATCGAGGACCTGGTGCACGTCGGCGACGACGTCCTGGCCGTCGACGATGAGCTGGCCCTTCTCGCTTGCCGGGCGACGCAGCGCGGTGTGCAGGACAGCGCGGTCCTCGGTGGTGTTGATGTGCTCGCCAGAGAACATGGCGTCGCGGCGCTCCTCGAGCTTCACCTCGCGAGCAAGATCGCACAGCAGCTTGACGGTCTCATCGGTCACCAGGTTCTTCGACAGATCGAAGTGCAGGTCACCGGCGTCAAAGCTCAGCTTGTTCACGCGGTCGGCGTCAGCAGCGAACCAGGCCTTGAGGTCGATACCTTCGGCCTCGAGCTTCTCCTGATGGGCCTCGAGTGCCTTCCAAGCGGCAGTCGACGTAGCATCGATAGGTGCGGCAACAGTTGCCATAGAGTCCTCCTCAGCATACGGGCGCACGCCTCCATGCGCCCGGACATTCAGATGCCACTATTCTAGCGCAGGTCAAGACTACAATCAGCGAGCGTTGCCAATCGGCCCCCAAACGGCAACCGACCAAAAAGGGACAGGTTTTGACGATGTCCGGACGAGCGGGTATTATCGAACAGATATTCGATAAGAACATGTGTTTGATGGAGGGACACGGATGGCGCACGAGCAGCACACCTATATCTGCATCGACCTCAAGACGTTTTATGCCAGCGTCGAGTGCGTCGACCGTGGGCTCGATCCGCTCACCACCAACCTAGTCGTTGCCGACGAATCGCGCGGACGCACGACCATCTGCCTCGCCATCACGCAGGCCATGAAGGACTTAGGTATTCACAACCGCTGCCGCCTATTCGAGATTCCCGACGGCATCGACTACATCAAGGCCGTACCGCGCATGCAGCACTACATGGAGGTGTCGGCGCAGATCTACGGTATCTACCTGGAATACGTCAGTCCGCAAGACGTTCACGTCTACTCAATTGACGAGTGCTTTATCGACGTGACACCCTATCTGGACCTCTATCACACCGACGCGGAAGGCTTCGCCTGCATGTTGCGCGACGAGGTCCTGGCGCGCACCGGCATCACGGCGACGGTCGGCATCGGCCCCAACCTATTCCAGGCCAAAGTTGCACTCGATATCACCGCCAAGCACGTACCCAGCCGCATCGGCATACTCGACGATGAGACCTTTCGCAAGGAAATCTGGCCCCATCGTCCCATCACCGATATCTGGGGCATCGGCCCCGGCGTGGCAGCACGACTCGAAAAATACGGCGTCTACGATCTGATGGGCGTCGCGGCGCTCGACGAAAACCTGCTTTACGACGAGCTCGGCGTCAATGCCGAGTATCTCATCGACCACGCCTTCGGACGCGAGCCGACAACCATCGCCGATATCCAAGCCTATCTACCGCAGGCAACTTCGACCACCACAGGACAGGTGCTCTCGAAGGGTTATGCCTACGAACAGGCCTATACCGTCTTGCGCGAGATGGTCGACAACGCCGTTTTAGACTTGGTCGATAAGCACGTGGTCTGCGACAGCATCTCGCTCTTTGTGGGCTACGCGAGCGAGCGCGCCGACATACGC
>DBFBKG010000061.1:0-42065 GCA_048203815.1 Collinsella sp.
TTGGCCTTCTACCCGACAGCGAGGACCAACGAAAAGCGATTGCCGCCGAATTCAACGTTAGGCCCAACAATCCCGTTGCGTTGCTCAGCCATATCGGACTCGACTGTCCGGGCGGAGTGCAGTTTTGTGCCGAAGAAGATGTCGACGCCGTCCTGCATCGCGACGGCGAATACCGCCCTATAGACGACCACGATATTGCTCTCCGTCTCAAGTCGATCAGAGATGACCGCGAGGCATCCTGGATGGGCCTAGATGAAAGTTGGTCACTTGGGGGCAACCAGGGCAAGTTCGCGCTCGCGCTTATAGACGGCAGCTGGTGCGAATGCATGGGTTCATCGCCCACGACGCATATTTTCAAAAATGGCGTTATCGGATTTAAGCTCGAGGCCCTTAATGAGTTTGTCTGCATGAAAAGCGCCCAGCGCGCAGATATCGCAACGGCAAACGTTGAATATCGCTTATTTGAGGACGAGCCCGCCCTCATTGTTGAGCGTTACGACCGCGTGAAAGCCAAGGACGGAACAATCAGACGTCTACACCAAGAAGACCTCTGTCAGGCTCTTGGAGTGATGCCCGCTCAAAAGTACACGGCAGACGGCGGCCCGAGCGCACGCGATATACAAGAACTCCTCGTCAATACGAGCCACCATCAACTTAACCTGTATCTGTTTACGCAGATACTTTTCTTTAACGCCATCATCGGCGCACCGGACGCGCATGCGAAAAACTATTCCCTGCTCCTTGGAAACGGCGGCACAGCCATGATGGCCCGGATGTACGATGTCGCGTCGGGTTTGGCGTATGAGCGCACGCGCCGCCGGGCGCGCCTCGCCATGAGCGTTGGCGGCGAAAATCGTGTGGGGCGCATCGGACCCAACGCAATTCGCCGATACCACGGTATGGGCGACCCCGCGCTGGAGGCGGCGCTCACCGATGCCGGGCTATCCGAGAAGTTTTGCTTTGCGACCATGATGGACCTCGCCTACGAGGTACCCATTTGCATGGAAGAGGTCATGGACGAATACGCCGACCTGCCCGGCATGGCGGACCTGCGCGAGCATATGCTCGGCCCCGTCCGCGAAAACTGCCAGCGCACCCTCGACCTCATCAAGGCGGATATGGGCTAGACGCCCGCAATTTCCCATTTCCCAAAAGAAGAGAGGGGGCACCTGTCGCAAAGACCGGGTGCCCCCTCTCGTAATGTCATTTGCAATCCGCTAGCACGTGGCTCGGACTGCCGTTAGCGCAACCTTTACGCAGCGAGGCGCTTGAGGACGTCGATGAGCAGCTCGTAGAAGCGCTCGGCAGAAGCGAGCTCCATGCTCTCGTCCGGGGTGTGGACATCGGAGAGCGTCGGGCCCACGGCGATGGCATCCAGGCCGTGCAGGGCCTCGGCAAACAGACCGCACTCAAGGCCGGCGTGAATGGACTCGATTCGTAGCTCGGAGCCAAAGAGCTCGCGATAGCTCTCGACAAAGATGTCGCGGACCGGCGAATGCTCGGCATAGCTCCAGCCGGGATACTCGAACTCAAACTTGGCGTCGAATCCCAGGACATCGGCCAGCGTCTGCAGGCGGTCCTTGAACTCGTTCTGCAGCGAGGTGATCGAGGAGCGCGGGGACAGCATGATCTTGACCTGGTCGTCAGAGGTGGCAACCACGCCGATGTTGGAGGAAACCTCGACGGAGCCGTCGGTGGCGACGTTGCGGCGGATCACACCGTTGGGGGCAAGACGCAGAGCGCGAATAAGGGCAAGTGCGGACTTCTCGTCCATGGCCTCGACCTCAGTGTTGTCGGCAATCTCAACCGTGCAGGTAAAGCCGGGGTCGAAGACCTCGAGCTCGGCAGTAACGTCGGCGATGATGCCCTTTGCGATCTGGGCCGCGGCCTCGGCGGCAGCGTGGTCGGCGTAGACCAGAACAGCCTTGCACTCACGGTTGATGGCGTTGTCCTTGGTGCCGCCGTTAAAGCTAACGATGGCGGGCTCGCCGGCAACCATCAGGCGGTCGATGATGCGGGCCATGATGAGGTTGCCGTTGCCGCGCTCCAGGTTGATATCGCTGCCGGAGTGGCCGCCCAGCAGGCCGGAAATGTCGAGCGTGAGGGTGCTGCCGGTCTTGTGGTCGCGCACGATCGGGCAGGTGTAGGTAACGACGACACCGCCGGCGCAGCTGACGGTGGCCACGCCCTCCTCCTCGGAATCGAGGTTGATCATGGTACGGGCGCTAATCTGGGACTTGTCGAGCGTCTCGGCGCCAACCAGGCCAGTCTCCTCGTCGGTGGTGAACACGCACTCGAGGGCCGGATGAGCAATCGAATCGTCGTTGAGCACGGTGAGCATCAGAGCGACGGCGATACCGTTGTCGGCGCCCAGCGTGGTGCCGTTAGCGGTGAGGACGCCGTCCTTGACGACCAGGTCGATACCGTCGGTCGCAAAGTCGTGCTCAACGGAACCCAACTTGTCGCAAACCATATCGATGTGGCCCTGCAGCATCACGGTCGGGGCATTCTCGGCGCCGGCAGATGCGGGCTTGCGAATGATGACGTTGTAGACCTCGTCCTGATACACGTCGAGGCCGCGCTCCTTGGCAAACGCAACCAGGAAATCGCTGATGTCCTTCTCGTTGCCAGACCCACGGGGGATCGCGCTGATCTCCTCAAAGAAATGGAACAGCTGGGCGGGCTCGTAGCCGGTAATCTTGTAGTCCATGGTGCCTCCTTGGCGCAACTGGTTAGACAGTAAGACATGCGACTTGTATATTCCCAGACTTTGCGTGCATAAACCAGTCGAAAACGCCGAGCGCTCTCGCATCATCGGCTAACGGTGAGGAAACGTCACTTTAACAAGATAAAGCAGCTTAGACGGGCCGCGCCGAAGGGACGTTGGACCCTTCAACCAGCCTCAACGCCTGTTGAACGTTAATGCATACACCATTGGTATGTTTAATAAGATTCTTGTCCTCCGTCACGACGTAATCGGCATCAATGCGATTGGCGACGCCCAGCATCAGGTCGTCCTCGAAGTCGTTGTGATGATACTTGAACACAAAGGAGTCGAAGACCTCGTCTGCACCGACCGAGGCAATAATCGACTTTTGCCGAATCAGGCGAACGCACGCCCACGCTGTCTCGTCGGCACCGGCGATGGCTTCGGGAGTGAGAGCCCCCTCACGGCGGGCGTCGGCCTTCATCGTCCTTCCCAGAATGTAATAGACGTCTTTGACAGACAGGGAGGACGAGAAGAGGACGATATCCTCCGCTTCCGCCGCGCGAGAAAGGAGCTCGACTATCGGCCTGGTCGCATTCGTACGAGCGAGAAAGTAATCTAGCCAGACGTTCGTGTCGATCAACAGCTTGAGCACACGTTTCGTTCCGACGCCGCTCATAATTCGATCCAATCGCTGAATCTCTCGATCATCATTTGATCGTATAACTCGTCGTAATCAAAGGCTTCATCGGGGCTCGGCCTCTGAATCGAGAACCGCTCATAAAAATTCGAAATTAACGCAGCCCCTTCCGAGACGCGGGACGAACTCGCCTTCGATCGTATGTCGTCAGGCAGGACTTCGTCATCATTCTTTTTTGCGACGGGCATATGACCGTTCTCGGTCAAGTACTGCCACAGCTCCCTCACAGCTTGTGACGGCGTCATGCCAATATGAGTCAGTACGGCGTCTCCTGCCTCTTTGAGCTGGCGATCTATACGCACGTTCATCTGAACTGGCCGCGTGTCGAGTATTGATGTAGGCATATCAACTCCTTTGCTATACTGAATCTCAATTTTAGTATAGCACGGCAGATTGAAGCACATTTCAATAGAAACGGGGGCGCCTCCTTATCGGAAACGCCCCCGTTATACAAGGTATGTTTAATCCCTACAGCGCGCCGGAACCGGCTTGCATCATGCCGCCGGGGCCCGAGGTCACGCCGCCGCTCACGGGCGCGGAGTTGCCGGTGTGCGGTGCCGCCGGGGCGGTATCGCCACCGAGCGTGCCCGCCGGACGCGGTGCCGGGATCTCGCCCGTGCCGTGGCCAAAGACAAACTTGCCATCGGCCACGTCGCACAGGACGGTATCGCCCTCGCCCCACTCGCCGGCCAGAAGCTCCTCGGACAGCGGGTCCTCGATGAGCTTTTGAATAGCACGGCGCAGCGGACGCGCACCGTTGGTGAGGTCGGTACCCTCGGCCACGATCTTGTCATAGGCCGCATCGGTGAGCTTGATGTTCATACCGTTGGCAATCAAACGCTGACGCAGATCGTCCACCAGCAGGTGCGCGATCTTGGTGAGATTCTCGCCCGAGAGCTTCTGGAACACCACAATGTCGTCGATACGGTTGAGCAGCTCAGGGCGGAACAGGCGCTTGAGCTCGCCCATCGCGCGGCCGCGGATCTCACTCGAGGTGAGGCCCTGCTCGCCGGTGGTGCCAAAGCCAACGCTTGCATCCTGCGCAATCTCGCGGGCGCCCACGTTAGACGTCATGATGATCACGGTGTTGCGGAAGTCGACCGTCTTGCCCTGGCTATCGGTCAGGCGGCCCTCCTCCAGCACCTGCAGCAAGATGTTGAAGATATCGGGGTGCGCCTTCTCGATCTCGTCGAACAGCACGACCGAGTACGGATGGCGACGAACGGCCTTGGTGAGCTGGCCACCCTCGTCGTGACCGACGTAACCCGGAGGGCTACCGATGAGCTTGGAGACCTCGAACTCGCTACCGAACTCGGACATGTCGAAGCTGATGAGCGCATCCTTGTTGCCAAAGAGGTACTCGGCGAGCGTCTTGGCGAGCTCGGTCTTGCCCGTGCCGGTGGGACCCAGGAAGATAAAGCTGCCGCCGGGGCGACGCGGATCCTTGAGCGGCGAGCGGCTGCGGCGCACGGCCTTGGCAACTGCCTCGACAGCCTCATCCTGACCGATGATGCGCGTCTTGAGCACGCTTTCGGCTTGCAGCAGGCGACGGCTCTCGCTCTCGGTAAGCGAAGACACCGGCACGCCCGAAGTCACGGACACGATGTCGGCGATCTGGGAGACATCGATGGTGAGCGGGCTGGCGTCGAGCTCGGCGGTCCAGGCGGCCTTGGCCTCGGCGAGCTCAATCTCGGCGGCCTTCTGCTGCTCAGTGATCTCGGCGGCCTTGTTCATGTCGTCGCTCTCGGTGGCCTCCTGCGCGGCGGCCTTAAGCTCCTCCACGCGATGCTCGGCCTCACGCACCGGCTCGGGCGCGCGATTCGCGGCGATGCGAGCGCGGGCACCGGCCTCGTCAATGAGGTCGATAGCCTTATCGGGCAGGAAGCGATCCTGGATGTAGCGGTTGGAAAGGTTCGCGGCGGCCTCGATAGCACCCTGCGTATAGCGCACATGGTGGTGCTCCTCGTAGCGCGGCTTGAGCGCGGTCAGGATCTTGACCGTGTCCTCGACGCTCGGCTCCTCGACATCGATGGTCTGGAAGCGACGCTCGAAGGCCGGGTCCTTGGTGAGGTACTTGCGGAATTCCTCGGCCGTGGTGGCGCCGATAATCTGGAAGGCACCGCGCGCGAGCACGGGCTTGAGCATGGAGCTCGCGTCGATGGAGCCCTCGGCAGAACCGGCACCGATGATAGTGTGCATCTCGTCGATAAACAGGATGACGTCGTCGGCTTCGGTGGCCTCCTGGATCACGTTCTTGAGGCGCTCCTCAAACTCGCCGCGATACTTGGCACCCGCAACGAGGCCTGGCAGGTCGAGCGTCCAGATATTCTGGTTCATGAGGTTCTCGGGCACGTTGCCGGCTGCAATCTGCTGAGCCAGGCCCTCGACGATGGCCGTCTTGCCCACGCCGGGGTCGCCCAGAATGAGCGGGTTGTTCTTGGTGCGGCGCGAAAGAATTTCCATCATACGCTGGACTTCCTTTTCGCGACCGATTACAGGGTCGAGCTCGCCGTCGCGCGCCTTCTGCGTGAGGTTGGTCGCGAACTGCTTAAGCGTATCGGTGCCACTCCCCTTTTGCTGAGAGGCATCCGAGCCGCTAAAGAACGGCAGGCCCGCACCGGGACGACCGGCACCGGCGCCGGCGAGCGGACGCTTCTTGTCCTGGTCCTTGGCGGTGAGTTTCTCGATAGCCTTTTTGATGGAGGCGGACGACACACCCAGGCGCATGAGGATGTCCATGGCCATGCCGTTGCCCTCTTCGACGATGCCGATCAGCAAGTGCTCGGTCGACACGTAGGTCTGGTTGTTCTCACGCGCCACGCGGAACGAACGCTCCATCACGCTAATGACGAGCGGCGTAAAGGCGAGCTTGGCCGCCTCGGTCTCCTCACTGGGCTCGGGAACCGTGGTCTGGACCTCTTTGAGAGTATCCATGATGTCATCGTAGGAGATGTCGAGCGAACGCAGCGCCTCGGCGGCAATGCCCTCGTCCTCCTTGGCAAGCGCGAGCAGCAGGTGCTCGGTGCCCACCTTATTTGAATGAAGATCGAGCGCCTCCTGTTTGGCCATCGACATGACCTTGCGCGCTCGATCGGTAAATCTATCTAACATGCTCGTTTCCTTACATGAGTTCATCGAAATCAAAACGCCCGCCCGTCGGCGGCGCTTTTGTCTCTTTACCCACAGGTTGTCTATGTTAACAGCTGGAGGAATATCTATAAACCCGGCTCACATGAATGCAGGTTATGACCGCATCGCGGGACCCACCGCGCGATGCGCGACAGGCGCCCCGCAAGAGAAACCCTAGGCGTCTTTCACCACGTCGGGACTCGTCGCACGCGATGCGCGATAGGCATCGGCCTCCTTGGAGACGCGTTCGAGCAGCTCGGATGTATCGACGCCCTCGACTTGCGCGACCGTTTCCACCGTCTGCATGGCGACCGCCCTCAGGTACGCGCACGCGCTGTCCCCCAGCTGCTCGAGGTCTATCTCCTCGCCGCCCTCCCGGGCAAAGCCGACCGCCATCACAAAGCCCATGATGCCCGAGACCAGAAAGCCCACCGCAAAGCTCGAATCTGCCTTGAGCTCTTCTCCGTCGGGGTGGACGATCTCTCTCACGCGGTCGATGATGATCGTATGGATGCCCTGCACGACCTGCTCGGCGGCACCCGCCCTCATGGTGATGACGATGCGCCGCAGCAGGCAGCGGACGTCGCGCCGGTCGAACGCCGAAAGGTCGCCCTCGCTCGAAAAATGCCAGAGGACATCGGTGATGAGCTCGTTATCCTGCAGCAGCTGGGCTATGGCGGTGGCGACGAGTTCATCGAAATCGTGAAAATAGTAGTAAAAAGTTCCGCGATTGCACTGGGCGGCGCGGGTCACCTCGCCAATCGACAGCTCGAAGATGCTGTTGTTCTCGATGAGCTCCCAAAACGCCTCGATGATACGGGTGCGTGCATCGGGCGCATCGGCGTCCTTACGCGGTCTCGCCATGCGCCTCACCGCACCCCTGCGCCTTGGCGTTCATGATGAGCATCTGAAGACGGTTCTCCACGTTGGCGAAGCTCACGTCGGGATCGTAGTCGAGCGGCAGGAACTGCGCCGTGGGATACTGCTCCTTGAGCGCATGGATGAGCCCGCGCCCCACGACATGGTTGGGCAGACACCCGAACGGCTGCAGGATCACGAAGTTGCGGCAGCCGCGCTTGGCGTGCTCGAGGATCTCCGCCGGAATCAGCACGCCCTCGCCCGCATCGAACGTATGGTGCAGGATCTTATCGCTCGCGCGCACGAGCTCGGGCATGCGCGTCGGCGGCTCGTAGAGCGGGCTCGCCGCGCCCAGGCGGTCGCAACGGTCGTGCGCGAGCTCGAACAGGTTGTCCGCCGTGGCGTACCAGGCCTTTTCGGGCAGCGACAGGTCGACGTGGAACTCGCGCGACTGCGCATGCTTGTAGAAATAGGTCTTGCGGATCACGTCGGTCATGCGCGCCTCGATGACCTCGAGCCCGTTGTCCTCGAGGTAGCGCTCGATCTCGTGGTTGGCGCCGAGATGGAAATTGAGCAGGTACTCGCCCACGATGAGAACGGTCGGATGCGGGTTCGAGCGGTCGTACGGAACGGCGTCCATGATCGCAAGCGCGCGTTTGAAGCCCGTCGCCTGGCCTCTCAGCCCGGAGCGCTCCATGCCCTCGATAACCTCATCGAGCGCGCGGTCGAACGCAGCGTCCGCCGCGCCCTTCTCGAGCTCGTAGGGACGGATGCGCCTAAGCATGGCCTCGAGGGCATCGATCATGGGAAGACCGTAGGCGATCTGGATGCTCGGGCCAAGGCCGAGCTTGAAGCCCGGATGCGCATTGTGGGCATCGACGTCGTCGTTGGTGAGCACCGGGACATAGTCGTATCCCGCGTCGTCGAGCGCGCGGCGCAGCAGGGGCATGTAGTGCGTCAGGCGGCAGTCGCCGATATACTTGCCAGTCACCACGGCGACGTCGTGCGGGTCGTACTTACCGCTCTCGAGTGCCGCGAGCGCCTCGCCGATCACGATTTGCGCGGGGAAGCAGATGTCGTTGTGCACATAGCGTTTGCCCAGGCGGATGGCATCCTCGCGCCCGATATCAAGGGCCTCGGCGCGCACGCCCTGATTGCGCATCGCCGCGGTCATGAGCCTGCAGAACGCATGGGAGGTGTTGGGGACCAGCGCGATCTTGTCGTGCCGGTCGCGCTTGGTGTACTTGACCTTATACGGGTCGTCGAGCGGATGGACCGCGTGCACCCGGGCGCCCTCGGCACGCTCCTCCGCGCGACGACGGTTGACCGACTCGATAAACGAACGCACGCGAATGCCCATGGGACCGGCGACGTCGCTCTCATCGAGCTTGATCATCATCGGAACCTTGGAGCCCATCTCGCCCATCATGCGCGCGATCTCGTCGGTGAGATACGCATCGTGGCCGCAGCCGAAGCTGCCCATCTGCACGAGCTCGAGCTCGGGCGTCGATGCGACGATGACCGCGCACGACAGCATGCGCGCATGGTAGTTGTTCACGATGTCGATGCGGCTGTTGGAAAGATCGACGTTGCAGACCCCCGGCACCGCATCGGGCGTCAGCACGGGGATGCCGCGCTCAGAGAAGAGCTTGGGCAGCCCGTGGTTGACCAGCGGGTCGTTGTGGTACGGGCGCGAAGCGATCACCACCGCGTAGCCGCCGTCCTCGCGCACGTTCTCGAGCACCTGCCTGCCGCGCAGCTGCAGCTGGTTCTCAAACGTCTGCTGCGCGCGGTCCGCCTGCTCGGTCGCCTTGGCAACCAGGTCGGCATCGATATCGAAGGTCTCCTTGCACCACGCCTTGAGCTGGCGGTTTCGGTCGCCCTCGTCGTACCAGTGGAACAGCGGCGTATCGAACGGAACGCCGAAACGCTCCTCCGGGTTATCGGAATTGCGCATCACGTAGGGGTATCCCTTTACGACGGCGCACATCCACTCGCTGGTAGAGGCGGTGTTTTCGGTGGGCACCGTCGTGATGATGGGCATGAAGATGCGGTCGACGCCGGCGTCGACGAGATTGCGGATGTGCCCGTGGACGAGCTTGGCCGGGAAGCACACGGTGTCGGATGTGACGTGCGCCAGACCGCGCTCGTACATCGCCTTGGTGCTGCGTCCCGAGACGCGCACCTTAAAGCCGAGCGTGCTGAAGAACGTCGACCAGAACGGCATGGTGTCCCAGAACTCGAGCACACGGGGAATGCCGATCGTGACATCGCGCCCCCCGCAGACGGGAACCGTGGGGTACGACTCGAACAGCAGCTTCTCGCGGTCGACAAAGAGATTGGGGGCAGCCGCGGTCCGGTCGCGCCCCGTGCCGGGTGCCTGTGCCTCGCAAGCACCCTGCGGACGCAGCTCCTCCGCCGCGGGAACCTCGCGCACGAGCTCATCCCATGAGATGGCGCCGCCGCGCGGGCAGCGATTGCCCGTGACGTAAAGCGAGCCGTCGCCAAATGCCACGACCGCGCGCTGGCAGCGGTTGTTGCACCGACGGCAGGTAACGCCGCCGAACTCGCGATGCTCGAAGCGCTCCACGGCATCGAGCCCGATAAACGACGTGCCGGCGTCGCCCTTGCGGCATTCCTCGCGCGCGAGCAGGGCGATACCGATAGCGCCCATCAGCCCCGGGTGGGGCGCACGCGTGACGGGTTTGCCCAGATACTGCTCGAATGCGCGCAGCACCGCGTCGTTTCGGAACGTGCCGCCCTGGACGACGACTTTGTCGCCCAGACGGTTGAGATTTGAAACGCGAATGACCTTGGTGAACACGTTCTCGATAATCGAACGGCAGAGACCGGCCATGATGTCGCCCGGACCCTTACCGCGCCGCTGCTCGGAAACGACGCTGCTGTTCATGAACACCGTGCAGCGGCTGCCGAGAACGGCGGGGGCTTTGGACGAAAATGCCTCGGTCGCGATATCCTCAACGGCTATTCCGAGGTTTTTGGCAAAACCCTCGAGGAACGAGCCGCAGCCCGCAGAGCACGCCTCGTTGACGACGATATCGGTCAGCACGCCGTGGTTGAGCCAGATGGCCTTCATATCCTGTCCGCCGATGTCGAGCACGAAGGTCGCATCGGGAACGCATGCGCACGCGGCGCGGGCGTGCGCGACCGTCTCGACCGTATGGTAGTCGGCGTGGAACGCGCGCGCGAAAAGCTCCTCGCCGTATCCCGTGGTGCCCACGGCATCGATCGCAAGCGTGACTCCCGCTGTCTCCCAGCGGTTCTTCAAGCTGACAAGACCCTGTTGGGCGACGTCGAGCGGTCTGCCGTTATTAGACGCGTAGAACGAATCGACAAGCTCACCCGCCTCATCGACCAGGGCGAACTTGGTCGTCGTGCTCCCCGAATCGATACCGAGCGCCACACGCACCGTCTCTCCGGGCGCATACGCATCCGGACCCTTTGCCGGCGTCTCTTTGCCATGGCGTGCCGTAAAATCCGCCTGCTCGGCAGGTGTGGCAAAAAAGGGCTGGGCAAGACGTCCCTCCCCGCTTGCGGGCGCGACCGTCTCGAGCTTATCCAGCCGGACAAAAGCGTCGGGAAGGTCGATCGGTTGGGACGATGCGAACATGTCGGTCAGCGACAGGGCGGCACCGCGCGCGACCATGATCTGCGGATCGCGCGGGACGATAACCTGATCGTCCGATAGATTCAGTTGCTCCCGGAACACGCGGACCAGCGTGGGGTTGTAGGCGAGCGTACCGCCCTCGAAGATTACCGGCGGCTCGATGTCGATACCCTGGGCCAGACCGCCGATCGTTTGGCGGGCGACCGCGTGAAGCGCCGAAAGCGCCAGGTCGGTGGTAGGAATGCCCTCGTTGAGCAGCGGCTGGATATCGGTCTTTGCGTACACGCCGCAGCGGCCCGAGACCTCGTGGACGGTCGTTCCCCGGCTTGCGAGCTGCTCGAACTCGCCCGATTCGGTGCCGACCCCCATGAGCTTTGCCATCTCGTCGATAAATGCACCGGTACCGCCTGCGCACGAGCCGTTCATGCGCATGTCGGCAACCTCGATGTCTCCCTTATCGTTGGTGCGGAAGAAGATCATCTTGGCGTCTTGGCCGCCCAGCTCGATGGCGCAGCGCGTCTGCGGATAGAACCTGCTGATCGCGAGCGCGTTGGCGACCACCTCCTGAACGTACGAGGCGCCCAGCGCGGTCGCGATATCGCGCGCACCCGAGCCGGTCACCGCAACGCGCAGCGACTCATGGGGAAAGCGCTCGGCGAGCTCGCCGAGCATGGCGCGCACGCTCGCTGTCTGACACGCCCCGTGGCGGCGATATCCCCACCACGCCTCGGTCATATCCTCGTGCATCGCGTAAACTTTGGTCGTCGTCGACCCTACGTCCAGTCCTACTAGTAACGCCATAATGCTCCGTCTCTCGCATTTTTCCTGCTAGAGATATACCACTCTACGTAATACAACAGACTGTTGTATTTAAACTCCGTATAAAAAGCGGCTGCCGAAACGCTTCAGCAGCCGCCGAATGCACCAACAGATTGTTCTGCGCGCTAGCACGTCGGGCAACGGAGCAGCACGGGCCCTCCGGTCATGCGCACCGCTCACGCCGGCGATGTCGCCGAGAGAGCTATCCACGCTTAGGGCTCCAACCAAGCAAGTCGCCCGCGCTCAGCAGGTCCCTAAGCGAGCTACTCGCACTCAGAAGCCATAGCCTGCTCCAAGAGCTCGGCATGCTCCTCCTCGAAAACCGTCCCCACAGGGAAGGCGCGACGGAAGACGAAGTAGGAAATCGGACCGGCTACCAAAAGGTTCCACGGCAGCGCCATCACAAAATTATGCGGGATGTTGATCATCCAGATCGCGGGCACGGAATACAGGTTCGCAAGGATGCCGCCGGGCATGTGCGTCAGACCCTCGCAGGCACCGTACAGCGACATGATGATGACCATGGGAACGACCATGCAGGAGCTGACGGCGAGCGTCATGGCGAGCGGCGAGCTCTTGCCCGGAGTGACCAAGTACTTAAAGGCGAAACCCTTGGCAAGCGGGCTGGCGACGAACCGGTCGCAGCACACGGCAAAGATATAGGCAACGGGGAAGCCGAGCCACGCAGCGGCAACGACCTCGCCGTTGATGGCCCCGTGCTGCAGGGCAACGTTGTAGATGCTCATCCAGAGCACCATGCAAAAGCACATGATAAAGGTGAACAGCAGGCTCTCTCGTTTGTTGATAGGCATAAAGGGCAGATTCCTCTCTGTGTTGTGCCGCGGCGCCACGCAACAAAAACGGGCGGGCAAGATGGAGCTGTTGGAACTTCATCTCGCCCGCCCGTGGTACGCGCGTCTGCGACTACTTATGTGGTGGAACTACCCTAACACGAACGGCGCGCGCTTCGTAAGCGTTGAGTTTGTGGAGATGCAGGGCACCAAAACCCCCGACCCCATAAGTTGCGGTGGAATACGGACTGTTTTGACCCTTTAAGCAGCAATTCAGTCCCTATTTCACCGCGACTCATTTGGTGCAAAGTAACCTGTCCCCCTTGCACCAATTAGCTGGTGTGGCGCCAGCGAGGGTCGGTGAGCGTACGCGCCACACCCAGCCCAACGGGCAGAAACGCTACGATGAGCACTGCGCGCACAAACCAGCCGAGCATATTGACTGTGTCGAAGGTGCACATGTAATACATAGAGCGATAGAGATACAGGCCGGGCACCATAATGACAATCGAAGGCACCGTGAGGGCGATGCGCGGGTAGGTGAGCTTGACTTCGGCCAAGCTTGCCAGCAGACCCGATACCAGCGCGCCGATAAACGCTGCTGCCTCGGGAGGCATTCCCGTGCTGAGGCCCAGGAAGGGAATCATCGTCGGCGCATCGACAAGGGTCAGACGCAGGGTATTGGACACGGCGCCGATCAGCCCAGCTGCCGCGGCCATCTTTACCGGGCTGTTGAACATCACCGAGAAGCCGAATACGCCAACGAAGCTCATCACCACGCGCAGGAGCGTAAGAGCAAGCGGCGAAAGGCCGAGCGGGGCAAAGTCGTCCGGCGCCAGGCCAACACACTCGGCAACCATCCAACCTACGAGGGTCGCCATCACAATAATCGATACGGCATATGAAAGGCGCTCGATACCGCTTCGCATGTCAAGCTTGGCGATGTCGAGGCCTGCCGTAATGAGCGGAAAGCCGGGAATCACAAAGAGCATGGCGCCGATATAGCCTTCTTGGTGCGACATTGCCCCCGGTATGACCTGGCCAAGGCCGAGCAATGCCAGCAGATACGAAACGCAAGCGAGCGCAACACCGGTCGTCAGCGCGCTGAACTGACCAAGGCCTTGCTTGAGAATATGGGAGCGGGCAAAGTTGCCGACACCCGCGCCCACGAACGCGCATGCCATCTCAATAGGACCGCCACCAAGTAAAAAGACAAAGGCGCCACAGGCGCAGGCCGCCGCAAGGCCCTGTTGCCAAGGCGCGTAATCAGGTTTTGAACTCTCAACGGTCTTGAGCATCTCGTGATACTCGTGCACCGTGAAGCGACGACCATAGGTCTCGATTTCCTTGAGGAAACTCTCCATCATCCAAATGCGATGGGTATTGACGCCGGTTGTGGGCAAGCTGACGACCTCGTTAAAGCAGTGGCCATCTTCGATGCAGGTGCACTCAAACGATAGGAGACTCAGGTCGACGTGAATTGTGACGCCGAGCACGTCAGCAACACGATTCATGGTATCGCGCACGCGCCAGGCACCCGTTCCACTCGCGAGCATAAGCATACCGGTGCGGCAGATGATGGATGATTTATCGGTGAGCGGCGCATCGACGGCAAGTTCATCGCCTGCCGTCACGATCTGGTGCCAGTCAGTTTTCATATGGAGCGCGCCGGCACGAACACCGTGGTGCATGGGGGCTCTCGAAAGCAGCGAGTCAAGGCGCGAAGACTGTGGGGGCTCCGTTGATTCGTCCTCAACCTCATCAGCCTCTTCATCGACCAGATCAAAGGAATCAAGCGGCGCTGGCTCGCGACGGTCGATCAGCTCCTCGTCCTCATCATCAAAGTAGTTGAACTGATCGAGCATGTCCTCTTCGATTGCGCGCTCGCTCGCGTCGTCCATCCCGGTGCTCCCTTCCTATCGACTAACCCCCATCCTAGACGGCGACGGCTAAAGGAAACATAAAAGAGACGGCTGTCATGCGAGCCATGCGCGCAATAGCCATTGAGTAGTCATTGGGGACGTTCTTGAATGACTAGTCGTTTAAGAACGTCCCCAATGACTACTCCGACAACGTCGATGTATTGGCAACGCCAGCGAGCGGGTCGCATTTGAGACAAGGTGACGTGAAACGAAAGGGCGCTGACCTTCTGGTCGCGCCCTTGAAGTTGAACGTCAGATTGTCCAAATGCGGCCCGCGCAGCGTCGAGCCGTTACGCGGTTCGTAGAACCGCGTAACTAATTAGTACATCTTTGCGCCGGCAGGGATGGAAGCGTCGAGCTGGATCAGGTTGAGACGCTCCTCGCCCTCCTCCTCGTGGATGGCGCTGATGAGCATGCCGCAGCTGGGAATACCCATCATCTTGCGCGGGGGCAGATTGGTGATGGCGAGCAAGGTCTTGCCGACCAGGTCCTCGGGCTCATAGTATTCATGGATGCCGGAGAGAATGGTACGGTCGGTGCCGGTACCGTCATCGAGCGTAAAGTTCAGCAGCTTCTTGGACTTCTTGACGGCCTCGCATGCCTTGACCTTCACGGCGCGGAAGTCGCTCTTGGAGAAGGTATCAAAGTCGACGAACTCCTCAAACAGCGGCTCGACGGCAATCTTGGAGTAATCGAGCGTGGGCTTGAGCGGCTTGACGAAGGGGCTCGCGGTGTTGCCGGCCTCGGCAGCCTTGGCAGCAGCGGCACCGGACTGGAAACCCTTCTCGGGCTTCATGTGCGGGAACAGCAGCACGTCGCGGATGGAAGCCTGGTTGGTGAGCAGCATGACCACACGGTCGATACCGATGCCGATGCCGCCCGCGGGAGGCATACCGTACTCGAGGGCGCGCACGTAATCCTCGTCGTACTCCATGGCCTCGTCGTCGCCGCCGGCCTTCTCGGCCATCTGGGCAGCGAAGCGCTCGGCCTGGTCGACCGGGTCGTTGAGCTCGGAGAACGCGTTCGCGTACTCGTGGCCGGCGATGACCAGCTCAAAGCGATGGGTCAGGCGTGGGTCATCCTCAAAGCGCTTGGCAAGCGGGCTAACCTCGATGGGGTAATCGCACACGAAGGTGGGGTTGACGATGGTGTCCTCGCCCAGCTCGTCATAGATCTCGGCGATGATCTTGCCGGCGGTCCACTCGGGCTTGATCTCCAGGCCCTTCTCGCGTGCGGCGGCAGCAAGCTCCTCGACCGGCGTGTCGATGGTGACCGGCTTGCCGAGCACGTCGGAGACAATGTCGGTCATGGGACGGCTTGCCCACTCACCGGACAGATCGATGGTCTGACCCTGGTACTCAATAACCTCGGGGTTGCCGATAGCCTTGTTAGCGGCCTTAATGACACCCTGGGCGAGTGCCTTCATGCCCTCGAGGTCGGAGAAGGCACGGTAGGCCTCCATCGTAGTGAACTCGGGGTTGTGGGTAAGGTCCATGCCCTCGTTACGGAAGATGCGGCCGATCTCGAACACGCGCTCAAAGCCGCCGACAATGCAGCGCTTGAGGTGCAGCTCGGTGGCGATACGCAGGTAGCACTCCTGATCGAGCGCATTGAAGTGCGTGATGAACGGCTTAGCCGTAGCGCCGCCCTGGATGGTCTGCAAGATGGGGGTCTCGACCTCCATGTAGCCATCGGACTCCATAAAGCGGCGGAACGTGGAGAGAATCTGCGAACGCTTGCGGAAGGTCTCGCGAACGTCGTCGTTGGCGATCAGGTCGACATAGCGCTGGCGATAGCGGGTCTCCTTGTCGGAGAGACCGTGGAACTTCTCGGGCAGCGGGCGAACGGCCTTGGAGAGCAGCGTCGCGCTCTTGGGGGCAACGGAAAGCTGGCCACGCTTGGTGCGCACGACTACGCCGGTCACGCCCAGGATATCGCCCAGGTCGAGGGCCTTGAGCGTATTCCAGGCAGCCTCGTCCATGTCGTTGATGCGGCAGAACAGCTGAATCTCGGCAGTCGTATCGCGCACGACGATGAACATGATCTTGCCCTGACCACGCTTGGCGACCACGCGGCCGGCGATCTTCACGACGTCCTCGGTGTCCTCGCCATCGGCAAGCTCGGCGTACTTAGCCTCGATATCGGCGACGTAGTCCTCAAGCTCAGAGTGCTCGGGATACGGGTTCTGGCCCGCCTCGAACAGGGCGGCGCGCTTGGCCAGGCGGGTGGCGCGCTCGTCGTTGAGCGTCGATGCCTGATCGGCGGCGTTCTGGTTCTCTGCCATAAGTTAGCTCCTCAAACTAAAACGCTCCCCAGGATTCGGTCCCAGGGAGCGAAAACATACCTTTACGCGGGACCGTGGTCTAGCGTGCGATCTTGGCGATGGTGTAGACGCGAGTCTTGCCGGAAGGCGTAACGACCTCGACGGAATCGCCCTCGCCATGACCAATGATGGCGTGACCGATCGGAGACTCGTTGGAGATCTTGTGCTCGAGCGAGTTGGTCTCGGTGGTACCGACAAGCGTGACCTCGATAAGCTCACCGTTGGGGTCGACCAGGGTAACAGTCGAGCCAATGGAGACGGTTAGGTCGCCCGTGCTGGCAGCGATCTGAGCGTTGGCGAGGATGGCCTGAATCTCGGCGATACGAGCGGCGTTCTGTGCCTGCTTGTCCTTGGCGGCATCGTACTCGGAGTTCTCCGAAAGGTCGCCGAACGCGCGGGCTTCCTTGATGTCCTCAACGATCTCCTTGGCGTAATCGCCCTCACGCCAAGCGAGCTCCTCGACGAGCTTCTGGCGGCCCTCAGCGGTCAGTACGATCTGGCTTGCGTCCATACGGATATCTCCCCAACTATGATGTAACGATCAACTGTCAACAAAAACGAAAAAGACCGGCTAGCCTGCGGGCAAGCCGGTCAGGTGCTCACCCCAAAGGGATGGGACTACTCTGCGTCCGCGTCGCTGTCCTCTGCCTTCTTTTGCTTGGCAGCAGCGAGCTTAGCCTCGAGCTCTGCAATCTCCTTGTCCTCCTTGGACTCCTCGACCACAACCTCCTCGGCCTGCTTGGTTTCGCCCTTATCGTCGCCCTCCATACCCTCGCGGATATTCTTGACGGTAGAGCCGAGGGACTTACCGAGCTTCGGCAGGTTCTTGGGCCCAAAGATAATCAGGACAACGACGAGAATAATGATGAGCTCAGGAGCCCTCAGTCCAAACATGTAGACCTCCACAATACAGCGAGACAAGCTCGAATGAGTATACCGCGGGTATCGCGGTATCACAACAATAGCTAAAAAAAGGGACCGCAAGAAGCGGTCCCTCCTCATGCTCTGGTCGGGTTGACTGGATTTGAACCAGCGACCCCTGCGTCCCGAACGCAGTGCTCTACCAAACTGAGCCACAACCCGTTAGCTCGACTATAATAACAAAGATTTCCGTCGTGTGCCAGAGAAATTTTTACTTCTTTGGCGCTTCAATGCGAACCGTGTCGGAAACGAGCTCCGTTGCATAAGCCCACCAGCCGTTTTGTTGAGCGTCTGCCGCAAGATTGACTGCCGTGGCGGCGGTATCGCAGAGAGCAAACGAGCAGGCACCCGAACCGCACACGTTTACGGCAATGGTACCGTCCTGTGAACGAAGCCAGTCGAGCACCGTTTGAATCCGCGGCTCCATCTGCGCGGAAATAACACCCAGGTTGTTGTGGACGAGCGCGTAGGCCGCCTCTGCGTCTCCCGAGCGAAGGGCAGATGCGATCGCTCCGGGCTTGTCCGCAGGCGCTGGGGTCTCGTCAAAACGTCGATAGGCTTCAATTGTTGAAACGCTTGCCTCGCGCGGCTTGACCAGCACGACGGGTGTCGCGGGCAGTGCGGGGTACTCGGTTGCCAGCACGTCTCCCCCACCCACGTAAAATGCAGGGCTGGCATGCAAAAAGAAGGGAACGTCGGCGCCAATGCCGCGCGCGATGTTGTCCAGCGCGGGATCGGCACGGTCGATACCCCAACTCTCTGCCAAGGCGACAATGACCGCCGCGGCATCCGTCGAAGGACCGCCCAGGCCGGCACACAGCGGGATGCGCTTCTCAATCGTGATGCAGACATTGGCTTCGCGACCATAATGCTCGGACATAGCGAGCGCAGCACGATACGCCGTATTCTTTTGCATGGGAAAGTCGGACGTCGGAATCGTCTGAACGGTCAGCGCCTGTGCCGGCGTAACCGTCACGGTATCGACAAGACCGACGGCTGCCATCAGGGAATCGACCTTATGGTAGCCGCGGTCGTCACGCTCGGTATGAACCCCCAGATAGAGGTTGATCTTTGCCGGCGCGGAAAGGGTCAGGGACCAATCGGTCACCGCTAGTGCTCCTCGAGCTGATTGCCGAGCGGGGTAAAAATGTGCTCGCCGCTCTCGGGGTCGAACAGCTCGACCTGGCCGGTGAGAACATCAATATACTGGTAGGACTGACGCGACTTGCGGCCACGGCGCTCGTCGACCTCGACGATAAAGACTGCCGGATGGACGCTCTTGATGGTGCCCATGCGCTCGACGACGCGGGTGCGGCCCATGTTGGCCTTCACCTTAACGCGATCGCCCACCATATCGGTCAGCTTCTCGTGGATGTCGTCGACGTGATTGACTTCCATCTCTTCCATGAACAGGGCCTCCAGAAGGTGCAATTCAAAAAGGGGATAATACCCCTAAGATAGACAAAACTCTAATACTATAGCACCCTGCTGCCACCATACGCAAGTAGTTAAACAAGCCCGGTCCCAAATTGACTACTTACAGACTATCGGTATCCAAGACGATGGTGAATGGGCCGTCGTTGACGAGATCGACTTTCATATCGGCGCCAAAGATGCCGTGCGCCACGTGTTCGACATCTTGGCGAACGAGCGTCAGGAAGTACTCGTAGAGCTCGTTGGCGACATCGGGGGCGCCGGCATCCGTAAACGATGGGCGGCGGCCGTGACGGCAATCGGCAAACAGCGTGAACTGCGACACCACGAGAACCTCGCCGTCGACATCGGCAAGTGCCAGGTTGGTCTTGCCGTTCTCGTCCTCGTTAATGCGCAAGCCCCGGAGCTTTCCCCACAGCTTATCGGCCTCGGCGCGCGTGTCGCCGTGGCCCACGCCCAGCAGCACCAGATAGCCGCGCCCAATTTTGCCCACGCACTCGCCGTCGACCGTCACGCCGGCGTTGAGCACGCGCTGCACCACCGCACGCACGGCCTACTCCTCGCCCGTCAGTTTGGCGGATAGGTGCTCGAGCGCATGGAATCGATGGCTGATGGCGTTCTTCTCGTCCGCCGTCAGCTCGGCCATGGTCTTGCCCGGCGTGTCGACCGGCAGGAACAGCGGGTCGTAGCCAAAGCCGTGATCGCCGCGGCCCTCATGTGCGATAACGCCCTCGCAGGCGCCCTCACCATAGGTGACCAAACCGTCCGTGTCGATGAGCGCGACGACACTCAAAAAGCGCGCAGTGCGGTCCTCGTCGGCCACGCCCTCCAGATTCACGAGCAGTTTGGCATTGTTGGCGGCATCGTCGCCGTGAACGCCCGCGTAGCGCGCACTATACACACCGGGCTCACCGTCCAGCGCGTCGACGACCAGGCCCGAATCGTCGGCAATGGCCATAAGGCCCGTCTCCTCCACCGCAGCCTGGGCCTTGATGATGGCGTTCTCCAAAAACGTCGTGCCGTTTTCCTCGGGGTCCTCAAAATCGCCCAGCTGGCCGAGCGCCACAAAGCGAACCTCGGGCATAACCTTGCCCAAAATGGCCTCGATCTCGGTGAGCTTATGGGCGTTGCCCGTTGCCACGACGATGGTCGCCGCCGGGTCGAGGGTGTCGATGTCGATCTTCTCAAGTGCCATGAGTGGTCTCCTTGTCCGTATAGCAAAGTCACGTAAAAGGGACCGGTCCGTCGGCATCTCCCCTTTCATGTGGCATCAACCTTATCTATCGGCGTTTCCGCAGATAAAACCTGCCAAAATAAACCTGTCCCTTTTTGGCAGGTTAGGCGAGGACTTGGCGCTGGAGCTCGATGAGCTCGGCAATGCCCTTGTCGCCCAAATCGAGCAGGGAATTGAGGCGCTTGCGGTCGAAGGGCGCCTGCTCGCCAGTGCCCTGAAGCTCGATCATCTCACCGGTATCGGTGGCGACAAGGTTCATGTCGACCTCGGCGTGACTGTCCTCGGAATAATCCAGGTCGAGCAGGGTGTTGCCGTCGACAACGCCCATGGAAATCGCGGCGACCTGGCCCGTGAGCGGGATGCGCTCGAGCTTACCCGCCTCGACCCACATGGCAAGGGCGTCGTGCAGCGCCACCCAGGCGCCGGTAATGCTCGCCGTTCGCGTGCCGCCGTCTGCCTGAATCACGTCGCAGTCGACGGTAACGGTGTACTCGCCGAGTGCCTTCATGTTGACGACGGTACGCAGGCTGCGGCCGATCAGGCGCTCGATCTCCATGGAGCGGCCCTTGCGGTTGGCATGCTCGCGCTTGCAGCGCTTGCCGGTCGATGCCGGCAGCATGGCGTACTCCGCCGTTACCCAACCGGCCTTGGCGCCCTTGCGCCAGCCCGGCACGCCCTCCTCGATGGTGGCGGCGCACAGCACGTGCGTATCGCCAAACTCGGCCAGGCACGAACCGTGGGCGTGCTTCATGACGCCGCGGGTAAGCTTGATGGGGCGCAGCTCATCGGCGGCGCGGCCGTTGGCGCGATTGACCTGCATATACTCCATGGAAAAATCCTTTCGGCAAAAGGTGAAAGTGAGCCTTTGGTCGGTGACCTTTTATCTATTTCAGTTCGTCGATATCGATATGCTCAATGCTCTTGAGCGGCTGGCCAAAGATAAAACTGCCCGCCACCGCAAACTCGGCAATGTTATCGGCCGTCGTTGCAAAACGATGCTGCGGCTCGGCCGCGTCGCCCGCCAGCTGCTCGCGGCGCGTGAGAATATCGGTCAGCTCGCGCGTGGTCTCCTCGGCGGAGCTCACCACGCGCACTCCGGGACCCAGCGCATGGCGAATAGGCCCCACGAGCAGCGGAAAATGCGTGCAGCCGAGTACCACGGTATCGATGCCGTGGTCGCGCAGCGGTTCAACCGTGGCGCCGACCAGCGCGCGTACGGCAGGCGTATCAAAGATGTCCTCGTTCTCGAGCCACTGCTCTTGCAGATGTGCGCCCGAGGCGAGCTCGTGCTCAACGACCTCGACAAAGCTCGAGGCAGGGCAGCCGTATACGTCGACGCCGGCATCCAGGTCCTGAATGGCACGCGTGTAAGCGCCTGAGCGAATGGTGAGGTTGGTGGCGAGCACGCCCACCCGGCGCGTGCGGGTGCTGTTGATTGCCGCGCGTGCGCCCGGTGCAATCACACCGATGACGGGGACGTCGAGCACCTGCTGGGCCAAACGCAAGGCCGCAGCGGTCGCCGTATTGCAGGCGATGACCATGATCTTGACGTCGTGCTTCGACAGCCAACGGCCCGCCTGCAGTGCAAACGAGCGCACCTCGTCCTCAGTGCGGGTGCCGTAGGGGCAGCGCTTGGTGTCGCCGAAGTAGTAGACGGACTCGTGCGGCAACGCCGTCGCAATCGCGCGCGCAACCGTCAGACCGCCTAGACCCGAGTCGAATACGCCAATGGGGCGTGTGTCGCCAGCCAGATTCTCGATATCGGACATTACCTCACCAGATTCTCTCTCGAAAAGATATGGCTCAGAACGATAGGACCGCACTACGAGCGGGCCGCGACGAGCAGCTCTGCCGTTGCCGCCCAGCCGTCGACAATCTTTCCGCGCGTGACGTAGGCGTTATCGCAGGCATCCAGGAACTCGGGCGCGCCGGCGCTGGTCAAACCATTCTCGACCAGGCAGAACGTGCCCACGTGGTCAGCCATGTAGAAGTCGGACTCGGAATCGCCGAGCGCCAGCGTCTCCTCGCGCTCGATACCCAGGTGCTCGCAGAAACGTGCGATGGCAACGCCCTTGTTGAGGCCGGCGGGATTGATGTTAAACGCGCGGCCATCCTCGACGCGTTCGAGCTCGAGCGTCGTCGGCTTGGACAGATGCGTCAGGTGACCGTTGCAGGCCCAGACCAGGCCGCAGCCAGCCTCGTCAAGAATGGCCTGGACCTCGTCGTCGGGCACATCGCCGCGCATGCCGACGGTGACCTCGCGGTACTTGTAGCCAGTCGACATGTCGTTGTGGTACTCGATCTTATGCGGCCAGCGAGCGAGGATCTTCTCGCACACGCCGGTCTGCTCGATCACCTGATGCGGCGTGAGGCCGCAGGCGGGGTCGTAGGGCATATCGCCGGTCAGGTACTCCCAATCGTTGGCCTTGAGATCGTACATGACCAGGCCACCCATCTCGCCGATGTAGGAGTTGAGGCCAAGCACGCGCGCATCCTCATGGATCATGGTGCGGTTGCGGCCCGAGGTGGGGACCACCTGGATGCCGGCGCGGGCAAGTGCCACGACAGCCTCGACGAGCTTGGTCGAGGGGTTGCCGTCGTTGTCGCGCAGCACGCACGAGCCGGGTGCGAGCATCGTGGCGTCCAGGTCGGTAAAGACGTACTTAACCTTGGCAAGACGCTCGCGCATCTCGCCCGAAAGCTCAGCGACGGTCGGCAGGGTATTGTGGGACATGGTCACTCCATTTACGTAGAAGGGGCTTCTGGTCTTAGGCGTCGTACGCCGCAAGGGTGCGCTTGAGAATCGAACCGTCGCGCTCGCAAGGCTCGGGTCCGTTCTTGCGCAGCATGCGCTCTTCCTCGCCCTTACCGGTCACGATGACCACGGCAGGACGGACGGTTTCGCGCACGGCAGTCTCGATAGCGGCAACGCGATCAGTCACGATTTGCCAGTTATCATTTCCCTGCGCTTGAACGTTGCGCGCGATCTCGGCGCAAATATCCTCGACGTTCTCGGGGCCGGGGTCGTCCTCGGTAATCACGATTCGGTCGGCATACTTGCCAGCGGCGATGCCCATCGTGGTGCGTCGGTCGACACCCTTACCGCCCGTAGCGCCAAATACAACCGCCAGCTCGCGCTCGGGATAGTTCTCGCGCAGGTCACGCAGGAGTGTCTCGAGGCTCATGCCGTTATGTGCAAAATCGACGACGCCCAAGATTTTGCCCGATACGGACGGATAGAGCTCCATACGGCCGGGAACGAAGACGCCCTCAAAGCCATGGACGATACCCTCTTCGGAAATGCCCAGGGCCTCGGCGCAGGCAATAGCGGCAAGCGCGTTGGACACATTGAACTTAACCGGCGTGGGAATCACAATGTCGCGCGTAAAGCGGGGCGTGCGCACCGTTGCCACCACGCCGCAGTCGCCATTACGAATCGCCAGCGCAAGCACGTCGGCACGCTCGTCGGTCAGGGAGAACGTCACCGTACGTTCGCAACGAGATGTCGCCTCGAGCACACGATCGACCTTATCCATATCGAGATTGACCACGGCAAAGCGGCTCTGCGAGAAGATTTTGAGCTTGCTGGCAAAGTAATCCTCGAGCGTCGGATGCTCAATCGGCGAAATGTGATCCTCGCCGATATTGGTAAAGGCGCCGACTTCAAAGGCGATCTTGCCCGTGCGCTCGTATTTGAGGCCCTGGCTCGATGCCTCCATAACCAGCCACGGGGCACCCGCCTCCGCAGCATGCGCAATGCGAGACTGCAGCAGAAAGGATTCGGGGGTCGTCAGCTTGGAAGGACCCGCCTCGATGCCGTCGTCGAACTCAATGCCCGTATTAAGAGCGGGTCGATGACAGCCCGTAAGCTTGGCCTCGTTGACGAGAATGCCGCGCAGATAAAAGCTACAGGTCGACTTGCCCTTGGTGCCTGTAAAGGCGCAGACCTTCACCTTACCCGACGGGTGCCCATAAAAGGCATCTGCCACCACGGCGAGCGTGCGACGAATATCACTCACAATCACCGCGGGAAGATCAACATCGTAATCGACCTCGGAAACGTAGGCCACGGCGCCATCGGCGATTGCCGAAAGCAGGTACTCACGCTTAAACGCGCGGCCCTTGCAGACAAACAACGTGCCCGGACGCACCTGGCGCGAGTCGTCAGTCGCAAACTCAATGCGCTGGTCGCACGAAGCGCTCGGTTTAGAAACAACAAGGTCATCTTCCTCGAGCAACTCTATATAGCGCATCAGAGTTAGCTTCTCTTGTGTCGGACTCGACATACAAAGACCTCTCTCGCTAAATTCAGCCTTAAAGGGCAAAAGACGTCCCGCGGCAGAAACGATGAAACATTCTGTATTATCAACCATCCTAATATGCCACCTGGCCTTGCGCGCACTGCAGCCTTCTAAAAAATTGCATGGACTGTGCCGTGGGTTAATAAATGACAACAGTGTCCACCCCGTGTAAAAACAGGGAAATCTGGGTGCTATTCTTTATCCAAATGTCTTGATGTGCCTCATTGACTCACAATGCCGACCCATCATGCCCAAGCAAAGGATTCCAGATGAAACGACACTTCGAACGTCGCCACCGCTCGGCACGCGTCCAGTTGACCCGGCACATCGTCTGCGCCTTCGTGACGGTCGTTGTGACCCTTGCCGCCTTCATCGGCGCGAGCGGCTGTTCGTCCTCCCAGAACGCCTCGAGCACCTACACACTCGTCGAGAATGGCAAGCTCACCGTCGCAAGTGACTTGGCCACGCCCCCGTTTGAATACGTCAACGATTCCGGCGAAGACCAGGGCTTTACCTATGAACTCATGGGCATGATCGCAGACGAGCTCGGTCTGGAGCTCAACTACTTGCCGGCGCAAAAGTTCGACGGCATTATCCCCATGGTCAAACAGGGTGTAAAGACCGATGTCGGCGCATGCAACATCACGATTACCGACGAGCGCAAGGAAGAGGTCGACTTCACCGACCCCTATATCGACTCCAATCAGGGCGTCGCAGTTGCAAAGAACACTGGATACGACACGGTCGATAGCCTCAACGCATCGGGCGTCAAAATTGCCGTGCAGTCGGGCACCACGTCCGAGGAGTGGGCAATCGAGAACCTGCCGCAGGCAACCACCGTCAACTTTGACGACTGGACGGCAGCCTTCACCGCCGTCATGAGTGGTCAGTGCCAGGCGGTCGTATGCGATTTGCCCGTTGAGCAGTGGATGGTTTCGAACTCCTTTACCGGTATGGAGATCATCAAAGAGGTTCCGACGGGCGAGCAGTTTGGCATTGCCGTCTCTAAAGACAACCCCGAGCTGACACAGGCCATCAACGATGTCCTCGCCAAGATCAAGAGCTCCGGCGCCTATGACAAACTGTACGAGAAGTGGTTTGGCATGGCGCCCACGAGCGGATCCGATAACGAGGATGCCTCGAGCTCAGACGACGCGACGGGCGCTTCACTCGCCGTCACCTCGGCGACCGCCAAGTCAAACGAGGACAGCGGCAACGGCGTGCTCGGCGGCATCGCAACCCGCCTGACCTGGGAAGCGACAACGGGTAGCGACGAGGGCGACGTTTCGCAAATTGAACTTGAGCTGCCCGAGGGCGGATCGTTTGAAAGCACCGATGTTAAGGTCACGCTGCTCGACGGACTGAACCAGACGGATGTCAAGGCATCATGCTCGCTGGACGGCTCAAAGCTCGTCATCAAGTTCGCCGATCCCGTCGCTGCCGGCTCGCAGATTCGCGTTGTCGTCCCCGACGTCGTATTCCCGAGCAACGCGGGCGCCTATGCCGTCACCGGCAGCTATGTCGCCGACGGCGACAAGCGAGATCTTCCCGAGAGTCCCACTATCAGCGTCTCGGAGAGCACCATGGTGCAAGAAATCGTCGCCTGGCTCGATGCCCAGCCTTGGGTTGCCGCATGGAACTCCAACCCGTTTTTGGGCATGTTCTTCAAGCCGCAGATTATCGTCACCTCAATCGCCTCGCTCTTTAAGGGCTGGGGCATAGCACTTGCCGTGACCGCCATCGGTTTTCCGCTCGCCATCCCCATCGGCTTGCTGTTTGCCTTTATGAAAATCAGTCATAGTCGTATGCTACGCGGCATCGCCGTGACATACATCAACGTCCTGCGCGGAACCCCGCTCTTCCTGCAGATCTATATTGCGTTCTTTGGGTTCCCTATGATCGGTCTCAACGTGCCCAATCTGCCGCTCGGCGTTGGCGTGCTAGCCATCAACTGCTCGGCCTATCTTGCCGAGATTTTCCGTGCCGGCATCGAGAGCGTACCGCCTGGTCAATCAGAAGCTGCCTACTCGCTTGGCATGACTTGGTCCCAAGTTATGTCGCGCATCGTGATCCCGCAAGCCGTACGTTGCGCTATACCGACTATGACCAGCGAGTTCGTTATGCTGTACAAGGACACGTCGCTGCTTTCGAGCGTTGGCGTCATGGAGCTCATGCTGTTCTCCAAAAACCTCACGGCCACCACGGGCAACATTACGCCCTACATTTGCGCCGCACTCTACTATCTGGTCGTGACGATTCCGCTCATCCACATCGTCACCAAGGTGGAGCACCGTCTCGCCGGGCGTAGCAAGCGCTAACCGCTCATACATAGCATTCGCAACCACGACCCGCCGCTTCGTCTGAAGTTCGGGCCGTGGTTTTTTCGGTTCGCTCGGCGCTTATGCCCTATCACGAAACAAAAGATTGGCATGATAGTAAAGATTATTTGACATCAGCTGCCACAATCCTTGCGGCAGTACACCTGAGCCGTCAGCAGAAAGGATCTTGCATGTGCGGTTTTGTCGGTTTTACCGGTACAGATGAACAGAGTGAGCTGGTTCTCACGGCTATGATGAATCGCATCATCCACCGTGGTCCCGATATGGGCGGCCAGCATATCGTCGACAACGTTGCCCTTGGCTTCCGTCGTCTTTCGATTCTCGATCTTTCCGAAGCTGGAGCTCAGCCCATGTCGAGCGACGACGGCAAGGTCACGATTGTCTTCAACGGAGAGATCTACAACTTCCAGGAGCTTCGCGCCGAGCTGGAGGCAGCCGGCTACGCCTTCCACTGCAACGCTGATACCGAGGTCCTGGTACATGGTTACGAGGAGTGGGGCGAGGACCTGGTCAACCGCCTGCGCGGCATGTACGCGTTCGTGATTCACGACCAGAACAAGAACAAACTCTTTGGCGCTCGCGACATCTTCGGTATCAAGCCGTTCTATTACTACCAGGCATCCGATGGCTCGCTGCTGTTTGGCTCCGAGATCAAAAGCTTCCTGGACCATCCCAAGTTTGAGAAGGCCGTCAACCACGACGCGCTGCGCCCCTACCTGACGCTGCAATTCCCCGCCACGGAGGAGACCTTCTTTAAGGGCGTGTTCAAGCTTGCCCCGGCGCATTGCTTTACGTATGACCTGACGACCAACACCATGGACATCAAGCGTTACTGGAGCTGTGACTTCACCGACGACAACTCCAAGACCTTCGAGGAGTACGTGGACGAGTGCGACAAGGTCGTGCACGAAAGCGTCGCTGCACACCGAATCGCCGATGTTAAGGTGGGCTCGTTCCTTTCTGGCGGCGTGGACTCCAGCTACATTGCCGCCTGTCTCATGCCCGACACCACGTATTCTGTCGGCTTCGATTACAAGAACTTCAACGAGACCAACTACGCTGCCGAGCTTTCCGACAAGCTGGGCATCAAGAACGTGCGCAAGATGATTACCGCCGACGAGTTCTTCGATGCACTGCCCGATATCCAGTACCACATGGACGAGCCGCAATCGAACCTGTCCAGCGTGCCGCTGTACTATCTGGCTCAGATGGCTTCCGAGGAGGTCACCGTCGTCCTTTCGGGCGAGGGCGCCGACGAGCTGTTTGCCGGCTACGAGTGGTACGAGGACACCCCCGAGATGCGCTCCTTTAAGAAGCGCGTGCCGCTCGGCGTACGTCGCGCCCTGGGCTCGCTCGTTCAGCATCTCCCCTACTTTAAGGGCCACAACTTCCTGACGAAATGCGCCGAGGTTCCTGAGCGCTGGTATGTGGGTCAGGCAAAGGTGTTCGACCCGTCCGAGGTCGACGAGGTGCTCAAGCCCGCTTATGACACCGGCAAGAACGCCGCCGAGATGTGCGCCGAATACTACAAGCAGGTTCCCAACTGCTGCGAGCTTTCCAAGAAACAGTATCTGGATATGAACATGTGGCTGCCGGGCGACATTCTGCTCAAGGCAGACAAAATGTGCATGGCGCATTCTCTGGAGCTTCGCGTCCCGTTCCTGGACAAGAAGGTCATGGAGTTTGCCGAGCACATTCCCGCCAACTACCGTGTTAACGAAGAAGGCTGCAAACTCGTTCTGCGTCACGCTGCCAACCGCACGCTGCCCGACGAGTGGGCAACGCGCAAGAAGGTGGGCTTCCCCGTACCGGTCAAGTTCTGGCTTCGCGAGCAAAAGTACTACGACTACGTAAAGGAATACTTCACCGCACCGTGGGCTGCCGATTTCTTTGATACCAATGTGCTCATGAAACTGCTTGACGATCACTTTGAGGGTCGCGCGCTCAACCAGCGCAAGATCTATACCACGCTGACGTTCCTCATCTGGTACAAGCGCTTCTTTATCGACGAGGACAAGGGCGCCGAAGTCGCCGCGTAAGTTTCGTTATGAATTAGCGGTGAACAGCACGGGGTTTCCGCTATACTCAATCCCTGCGGGCGATTGGCGCAACGGTTAGCGCAGGTGCTTTACACGCACAAGGCTGGGGGTTCGAATCCCTCATCGCCCACCACTTGATTGAAAAGGCTCCCAGCGATGGGGGCCTTTCCTTTTTGGGCCCCGTGCAGAGGGATTCGAACCCGCAAGGGTGCGGAGCTGAGGAAACGCGTAAGCGTTTTCCAGCGCAGCACGCGAGGAGCGAAGCGACGAAGCGGGGAGCGGGCGGCGCCAGCCGCACGCGGACACCCCTCATCGCCCACCACTTGATTGAAAAGGCTCCCAGCGATGGGGCCTTTCTTTTTTGTGCCCAGCGCATGGGATTCGAACCCGCCAGCACGTCTGCCACAAAGGCCGTGGCCAAAAAATGGCAAAAATGAGTACTGCTACTTTGTTTGCAACATATAATAAGATAGTATTTGCCTAAGTTACGCAACATGTGTCCATTATAAGGACTAACAGTTGGATTAAAATCGTGTATTCATCGCCATTTCGTCTTGCTATCTAGCCTTATTAGTCCAAAATTGCTGCTACCAAATCGGTAACAGTACTCATATTTGATGTTTTTTGACCAGCAGGTCTCCCCCGCCTTAGCAAATCTAAGACAAAACGGGGTCCAGACCGCTGAATCGTGCCGCATAGGGCACGTCCGCAGTCCGGAACCCGGTCCAAATTGAGCTATTGCGTTGTGTTAGGCCAAAACGTCCGACAAAATCTCGATCAGGCTGTCCACGTCGGCTTCCTCGCAGACAAGCGGCGGCAGGAAACGCAGTGTATGAGCTCCGGTCGCGTTAATCACGGCACCGGCCTCCAGCGCCCGGGCAACAATGTCATGCGCATCGCCCGCAGCGTCATCCAGATCGCAGCCGAGCATCAGGCCACGTCCACGCACCTCGGTAACGTGCGGCAGCTTGGCGAGCTCTGCCTCCATATAGGCGCCAACCTTGGCGGCATGCTCGGCATAATCGCCGCGCACAAGCGCGGAGAGTGTCGCGGCACATGCCGCGATGGCCAAGCAGCTACCGCCGAAGGTCGAACCATGATCGCCGGGCTTAAACACGTCGGCGATCTCCTTCTTTGCCACCACGGCGCCCATGGGGACGCCGTCGGCGATGCCCTTGGCAAGACTCATGATGTCAGGCTCCACGCCATAGGTCTGGAATGCAAACGGCTTGCCGGAGCGGAAGATGCCACACTGGACCTCGTCGGCGATAAGAACGGCGCCCACCTCGTGCGCCAAGTCGCGCGCAGCCGCCATAAACTCCTCGGTCATGGGATGCACGCCGCTCTCGCCCTGGATCGGCTCGAGCATCACGGCGCAAATCTCGCTTCCGAGCTGCTTAAAGATTGCGCGCAGTTCATCGACATCGTTGGGCGTGCAGGCCACAAAGCCGCCCGGCAGCGGACGAAAACTGTCCTGCAGCCAATCCTGCATGGTCGCCGCAATGGTCTCGAGCGTACGACCGTGGAAACCGCCGCGCATGCACACGATGGTGTTGCCACCGTTGCCGGCACGCTTGGCGTACAGGCGCGCGAGCTTCATCGAGCCCTCGTTGGCCTCGGCACCGGAGTTGGCAAAGAACGTCTCCCACACCTGCTCGCCCGCAGCCGGAACGCCAAGCGCCGCCGCCGTAGTCTCGTCGCCGGCGGCAATCGCGTCGGCAAGCACGCACGCGCCATCCACATCGTCGTTAGCGAGCTTGGACAGTAGCGCCGCGACCTGGCCACGCTGCTCGATGTAGAAATAGTTGGAGACATGCAAGAGCTTTTTGGTCTGCGTCTCGAGCGCCGACAGCACTGCCGCATTGCCGTGGCCTAGGCTGCATACGCCAATACCTGCAAGAAAATCGAGATACTCACGGCCATCGTCACCGATGAGCTTCATACCGTGACCCTCGACAAATTCGACCGGAGAGCGACCAAAGGTGTGCATAACATAATGGGATTCGAGTGATTGTTGAGCTGCAAGTGACATGGGATACCTTTCGTTAAGCGCCAGGAAGCGCAAACTGTAAGCGTAATGGCGTGGCGATTTAAAACCGACTAGACCGTTTGAAGCTTCTCGACCTCGTCGAGGTTCTCGGTCAGGCGCGCCGCAAACGTCGAAAGCGGGTGCGGATGCGTATCGAACTCGTAAGCCGTCTCGGTGGAGTGGATCACGGTACCGACGCCAGCATCGGTCAGCAGCTCCAGCAGCAGCGAGTGCGGCGTCGTGCCGTTGATGATGTGGGCTCGGAACACGCCAGCGGTAAGCGCATCGACGGCGGCGCGAAGCTTGGGGATCATGCCCTTGTCGACTTCGCCGCCGTAGAGCATCTCATTGACCTCATCGAGCGTCAGGTTGGAGATGAGCGAATCCTTGTCGCTAAAGTCCTTGTACAGACCGTCGACATCGGTCAAAAAAATCGCCTTATGCGCGTGGAGCGCCGCCGCAACGGCGCCGGCGGCGGTATCGGCGTTGATGTTGAAGAAGTCACCGTCCTCCCCCGCCGCGACCGTGGCGATAACGGGAATGTACTCGCTGTCGAGCAAACGCTCGATATAGTCGGTGTTGACGTGCGTGACCTTGCCTACACGGCCGAGCTCTGGGTCGAGTGGCTCGGCGATAAGGGTGCCGGCGTCGCTGCCGAACACGCCCACGGCCAGGTTGCCGTGGTGGTTGAGCGCCGCGACCAGCTCCTGATTGACCTTGCCACCCAGTACCTCGCGAACGATGTCCATGGTGGCAGGAGTAGTCACGCGCTGGCCGTTCTTAAACTCGACGGGGATGTCGTAGTGGCTGAGCGCCTCGTTGATGGCCTTTCCGCCACCGTGCACGATAACAGGGCGCATGCCGATAATCTTGAGCAGGACGATGTCGCTCATCACGTCACGACGCAACTGCTCGTCGACCATGGCGGCACCGCCGTACTTGATAACGACCGTCTTACCGGTCAGGTTCTTAATCCACGGCAGCGCCTCGAACAGCAGCTGCGCGGTAACTTCATTGGATTCGCTCGAGCGACAATCGCGTGCGAACTTCATAGTCTGCCTCGTCTTTCGTGTAGCTATTGCGCCGTCCCTCGTTGCCCGCGATTGCAGCGGGACGCGCGGCACATCGGGAGTCTAGGAACGGTAGTCGCCGTTAATGGAGATGTACTCGTGCGTGAGGTCGCAAGTCCACACGGTGGTCGCCGCGTCCCCTGCGCCCAGGTCTGCCGAGATCACAATCTCGGGCGCCTCAAAACGACGCAGCGCCTCGTCCTCGTCAAAGGGAACGGTCAGGCCGTCGCGGCAGACGGGCATACCCATCATATCGATGGACACATCTTCTTGGTTAAATTGCACGCCGCACTTGCCGAGCGCCATGGCAACGCGGCCCCAGTTGCAGTCGTGGCCGGCGATGCAGGTCTTGACGAGCGGCGAGTTGGCGACAGCACGGGCGGCGATATCGGCCTCCTCGTCGTTCGCGGCACCGGTGACGTTAACCGTCACGAGCTTGGATGCGCCCTCGCCATCTGCGGCAATGTTGCGCGCCAGGCTCTCGCACACCTCATGCACGGCAAAGGCCAGCTCGCCGAAGGCGTCAGAGCCCTCGACAATAGGCTCGGCATCTGCGGCAGCGCCGGAAGCAAGCATGATGCAGGTGTCGTTGGTCGAGGTGTCGGAATCGACCGTTACCTTGTTGAAGGTCTGCTTGACGGTGGAGAGCAACAGGGCGTGGAGCGCCGCCGGCTCGACAGGGGCATCGGTAGTGATGACCGCGATCATGGTGGCCATGTTGGGCATGATCATGCCCGAGCCCTTGCACATACCGCCCACCGTATAGGCATTGCCCGCGTGTCCCGCGGCCTCGCTGCGGTAACACACGGCATACTCCTTGGAGTGCGTATCGGTCGTCATGATGGCGCGGGCGGCATCGGCGCCACCGTGGGCGGAGAGCGTCTCATAAGCTGCCGGAATCGCCGTCTCAAACGTGTCGATCGGCAGAATCTGACCAATTACGCCCGTGGAGGCGACCAGAATCTGCTGGGGCTCGCAGCCGATGACCTGCGAGGCGATGTTGCAGGTCTCGCGCGCGCAGGCAAGACCGGTCTCGCCCGTGGCGGCGTTGGCGTTGCCAGAGTTGATAGAAACACCGGCGATGATGCCATAGCCCTTGTCGGCGCCGCCCAGGTTGGCACGACTCACCTGCACGGGCGCCGCACAAAAGCGGTTAGTCGTAAACACGCCGGCCCCGGGACAGGGTTTATCGGGCACGACGAGCGCGTAATCCAGGCGCTCGGGATTCTTGCGGAATCCGGCATGGATGCCCGCCGCCTTAAAGCCGGCTGCCGCCGTTACGCCGCCCTCTACGGCACGAATCTTGATATCGAACTGCTCAGCATTCATCGTCTTTATGACTCCTTATGTCAAACAAAAATGGGCATCGGTTGGTGCGCCATGCCAGCCACAATCTTGAGGCCAGCTTAAGAGTGGCGCCCCACTCGATGCCCGACTACCAAATCGCCAACAATCGAATGTGCTACACCGGGCACGCCACTGTGGGCAAGCCTCGTCGCTCGTCAAAACCAAAGACGATGTTGGCGCATTGGACCGCCTGGCCTGCTGCACCCTTGCACAGATTGTCGATGGCGCCCGTAGCCACCAGGACGCCCGCGCACTTGTTGAGCGCGAGGCCGATCTGGGCGGCGTTGGTGCCGACGACCGAAGCCGTCTTGGGCTGCTGGCCGGCATCGAGTACGCGCACGAAGGTGCGACCGGCGTAGAACTGCTTGTAATGGTCGACAACGTCCTCAAGGGTCAAGGTATCGATAGCCTGCGCCGTAAGCGGCATCGTCGCCGTAGAGAGCAGGCCGCGCTTGAGCGGTGCCAGGTGCGGAGTGAAGACGATGCGATCGGGTAGGCCCAAGATCTGCTCGATTTCGGGCGTGTGACGATGCTTGCCCACGCCATAGGCCTCCAGGTTTTCGTCCGCGCTGCAAAAATGCGTACGGGCGTTGCAGGATTTACCGGCACCCGTTACACCGCTGATAGCGTCAACGATCACGGGGCCGCTCTGGGCAACCCAGCCGGCGCGCACGGCAGGCGCGGCGGCAAGGCTCGTTGCGGTGGGATAGCAACCGGCGCAGGCGACCAGCACGGGCTTGCCGTCAGCGTGGTCGGATGCAGCGGTCTCCAAATCCTGGCAGAACAGCTCGGGCAGACCAAAGGCGCGGCTCTTGAGTAGCTCGGGGCTCGTGTGCTCGGCGGCATACCAGGCCTCAAAGGTGGCCGGATCGCTCAGGCGATAGTCGGCCGAGAGGTCAATGCAGGAGACTCCCGCGGCAAGCAGGGCGGGCACCTGTGTCATGGCAGCCGTGTGCGGCACGGCCAAAAAGACCGCATCGCAGTTCTTGAGCTCGGGGGCATCGTGCGTCGTGAAGACAAGATCGCTCACGCCGGTGAAGCTCGGGTACACCGCAGACAACGGCTGGCCGGCATCGGCGTTGGACGTAATGGCAGTAAGTTCAAACTCGGGATGATCGAGGACGAGGCGAATGAGCTCGGCGCCAGCATATCCAGCCGCACCGACGATTCCAACCTTTAAAGACATATCGGACTCCTTGTCTGCAGTTATGCACCAATGCGTATGCCGCAGCCGTCGTTATGAAGTGGGTTGAAACTTTATCACCAAAAGATGCATATATACGCAAATCTTTTACATATTCATGCATTGAAACAGTCCCGACACATTCACTCGAAGGAATTGACAAATGAATACGGGCCCCATATTGCTCAGCGCACCTTACGGTGACGTTGCAATGTGGGGCCCGCTACATGCGAGAATTTGAATTGTCGAAGCTTGCTGAGAGACTCGTTTAGAGCTCGACCGGCACCCATTCGTCATGGTTGCAGATAAAGGCCTCGGGTTCCTCCACGCTAAAGAAGACGAGCGTGGAATCGTCTGCGCCCTCGTAGTGCTCGCCCAAGCGCTCCAGGTGCTTCCAGCCTGCCTCGCGCATATCGGAAGCGGCCTGGTCATCCAGACCCGCACGCCCGCGCAAGATGAGCCAGCCATGGCCCGGCCACCAACTCGTGGCCTCAAAGCGTTGATTTTGCAGCAGCTCTTGCCACACATCTTTGGTGCGCGCCGTTACAAACCACAGCTTGCCGTCCTGGATCTGCGCAAACGAAAACGGACGCACATGCGGCTGTCCGTCAACGCTCGTCGCCAAATACCATGCCGGTACCGACGTCAGATACTCCAACACCGTATTCAATCCGTCCATGTGTCCCCCTGTCACTAGTCTTTTTGGGTCGGGGCTGTTTTAGCTACCCTATGGTTAAAGCTCCAGGCGCTCTTCGCTGCCGTCGATATCACAGAAGCGGGCGGCGATATTGCGCACCGAGAAGAACGCAAGGCGACCGTCGTTGGCGCTCTCGTGATCTTCGCCGATGCCCACCATGTGCTTAAAGCCGGCTTGGCGCACCCGGTCACTCACGACCGCGTCGTCCTCGAGCGCGGCCTCGCCAGTTAATACGATCCAGCACTCCCCCGGTTTCCAACCCGAAACCTCAAACTTGGGGTTCGCGCTAAGCTCGGCCCACACATCCTTATCGCGCGAGGTGCAAAACCACAGCTTGCCATCATCGACCATGGCAAACGAGAACGGCCTCACGCGCGGCTGATGTCCGTCCGTCACGTCGATCGTGGCGAGATACCACGCCGGAATACGCCTAAGATACGAACAGGCGCGCTCGAGCTGCGCCGTGCGGTCGTTATCGGTCATAGGGACCCCTTTCCTGCGCTCGAATCGCGCCTAAACAAGTTGAAGATTGATGACGATGACGCAGATGAGCAGCAACGCCGTCACCACCGCCGCCAGCGCATCGCCGCGGCCAAATGCAAGCGAATGCAGACGTGTGCGGCCCTGCTCGCCATGATAGCAACGGGCATCCATGGCGGCAGACAGCGTTTCGGCATGACGGAACACGCCCGTGAACAGCGGAATCGCCACACTGCCGAGCATACGCACGCCGCCGAGCGGGCCTCCCGTCACGCGCGCACCGCGGCTCGCCTGTGCATCGGCCGTCTGCTTCATCTCGGTGGCAAACTGCGGCATAAAGCGCAGCGCGATACCCATGATCATGCCGAGCTCGTGCGCAGGAAGTCCCACACGCGCAAACGGCGCGAGCAGGCGCTCAAAGCCCGCGGTGAGATCGAGCGTGGGCGTGGTGAGCGTAATAGCGCTCATGCCGGCCATCATCAAGGTCAGGCGGCACGCCATAAAGGCGGCGGAATGCAGCGAGCCCTCGCTTATCTGCAAAAAGCCGAGCTGCCACAGAATGCGCCCGCTCTGGTCGGAAAACAGGTTGAGCACCGCGACCACCGCGACGATCGCCAGCAGCGGCGCCATCGATGACAGGACGCGACGAGCCGGCACCCGGGACACAGCATAGATCAGGACAACGAAGATTGCGACCGGGACTAGTCCGCGGAAGCTGTTGACCGTGAGCGTCGTGATCAGAAACACAAAGCCCAAGAGCAACTTGGTTCGCGGGTCCAGGCGGTGAATTGCACTATCGCCGGGATAGTAGCTGCCAAACGAAAACGCCTCCATTAGCAGCCCTCCTCTCGCGCGACCGTCTTGGATTTAGCAATGTCCGCGACGTTAGAAGGACCGTCCGAGCGACCGATAAGCAGGTCCACCAGTTCGTCTGCCAGCGACTCAACCGTATAGAGGCCGTCAAAGCGCAGCGGCACGCCTGCCTTCGCAAGCGCCAGCGCCATGCGCTGGGCAGCGGGAACACCCAAGCCGATTGATTTAAGCTCATCCGCATGCGCAAAAACCTGAGCGGGCGTGCCCTCGGCAAACACCGCGCCCTCGTTCATTACGACAATACGGTCGCAACAATTGGCAAGGTCATCCATACTGTGTGAGACCATGACGACGGTCAGGCCATCGCGGTGAAGTCGATCGATGAGCTCCAAGAAATCACTGCGCGCCGCCGGATCGAGCCCCGCCATGGGCTCATCGAGTACCAGGACCTCGGGCTCCATGGCAAGCACGCCAGCAAACGCCACGCGCCGCTGCTGCCCGCCCGAGAGCTCAAAGGGGCTCTTGTCGCCCACCGTGGCCAGGTCGAGGCCCGCGCGCGCGAGCGATGACTCAACGCGGCGGGCAACCTCGGCCTGCGACAAGCCAAGGTTACGCGGACCAAATGCCACGTCCTGTGCCACGGTCTCGGCAAACAGCTGACGCTCTGGATACTGAAACACCACGCCGACCTTTGCCTTAACCGCGTCGGCATCTTTCTTGTTTGCCAGGTCGAGCCCCAATGCGTAAACGGAACCCTCCTGGGGACGAATCAGACCGTTGAGATGCTGAACCAGCGTCGACTTACCCGAACCGGTATGGCCCGCAAGGCCCAGGAACTCGCCACGACACACCGTTAGCGACACATCACGCAACGCCCAAGGGCTGCTAGGGTCGTTGCCCCAGAGGGTCTGCTTGTTCGATGCGCCCTCGGCGGCTGAGCGCTTGTGCCAACGGCGACGCTCACGGGCGCTCAGCGAATAGCTATACGAAAGGTGCGAAATCTCGATGACGGGCTCTGACGCGTTGTCCTCATTGTCTGCCGGAACAGCGCCGTCAGCGATTTCCGACTGGGATGCGGAAGACTGCCCCGCGGTGCCCGCCTCACTTCGCTCGGTATAGGCCTGCGCAACCTCGGCAACCATATCCGCCTCGCGCACCTGCGCGTGAACGGGCACGCCCTTCGCACGAAGCGCCCTGCCAAGACAGCACGATGCCGGCATATCCAGGTTCAGCCGCGCGAGTTCGTCCGCCTGCGTCAAGATTTCATCGGGCGTGCCCAACATGGCAACGCGCCCCGCCCGAAACACCGCGACTCGATCGGCCTCGGCGGCCTCTTCCATAAAGTGCGTAATCATCACGATGGTCATGCCGCGTTCGTGCAGCGCGTGACAGGCCTTCATAAGGCCCTTGCGCCCGCGCGGATCGAGCATCGAGGACGCCTCGTCCAAAATGAGCACGCGCGGCTCCATGGCGAGCACGCCGGCAAGCGCCACGCGCTGCTTTTGTCCGCCCGAGAGAGCGTGGGTCTCGTGGCGCTCAAAGCCCACCAGACCCACGGCCTTCAGCGCCTCGCGCACGCGCTGCGCGATCTGGGCCGATTCGACCCCTAAGTTCTCGGGACCAAACGCAACATCGTCCTCGACAAGCGTCGCCACAAGCTGGTCGTCGGGATTCTGGAACACCATGCCCGCAGTCGAGCGGATATCGTAAACCAGCTCGGGATCGGACGCGTCCATGCCGTTGACGCACACCGTTCCCGTATCGGGCTGCAGCAGCGCGTTCAAATGCTTGGCAAACGTCGACTTGCCCGACCCGTTTCCGCCGAGGATGCAGAAAAACTCGCCATCCTCGATGTTCAGATCGATGCCATCGAGCGCCAGTGCAGCACCGTCATAGCTAAAGGAAACGGCCCGACACTCAATCATGCGCGGCCTTTGACCTGGTCCTTTTTAGGCGTGATGAGGTTGGAGACTGCCTTATACACCGCCAGCGTCAACACCGAGTTGAGCACGGTCTTGATGAGGTTAAACGGCAAAACGGCGGGAAGCATGAGCGGCAGAATCACATCGGCCGAGCCATACCAGAACCAAACGCCGATGGTCAGGTTCGCGACCATGGACAGCGCCGTAGCGGCAATGACGCCGAGCATCAGGCCAATCACGGCACCCTTATAGGTATGCATCTTCTGGTAGACGATAGCCGCAGGCAGAATATAGCCCAGCGTGGCAACCAAGTTCATAAGCGCACCGACCCAATCGCCCGTGGTAAGCGCATGGATAACGATCGCCATAGCGGCAACAGCGGTGCCGGCACCAGGGCCATACGCAAATCCACACACCATCGCCGGCACCAGCGACGGGTCATACGTCAAAAACGGCGCCGAGGGAAGGATGGGCAGCTGCACATACATAAACAGTGCTCCCAAGGCGCACATCAACGCCATGGTAACGAGCTGTTTGGTGCTCCACCTATTCGTGTTCTCAAAATGGATATGCTGCGACTGTTCAGACATAAGATCACCTGCCTCTTTCATCCGGACTCTAACCGTTGGTACTGGTATCTCACCAGTTCAGCCGGCATGCGAACCAACGCACACACGGGTCGCGGACTCATCGGCTCGGCCGCAGGCACTTTACCTGCGCCACGGTGTCCCTTTGACATCGCCCGATTTACCGCCAGTGGGGAATTTCACCCCGCCCTGAAACAGCAATTGCAAGTGTAGCACCAGCAGGCTTTCGCGCAAGTATGCCAAAGGTAATTTATGGCGGAGACCAGTTGCCGTAACAACCACGTTCCCCACCCATCCCAAAGTAGCGCGCCTTTCGCGCGAAACGCGAAACAGCGAGGGGGACACGTATTCCCATCAACCACGTCCTTCTCCGCGAGCCGACCTCAAGGCCGTAAACGCAGGGAATCCGAGGACGTTCCGGAGAGAAGCCCCCGTCCCGCCCCCGGATTCCCGGTGGGAGTTCTAGACCTTGTCGGCCTTAGTACATACCGCCGCCCTGCTGACCAGCGGTAGCAGCAGCGATAGCATCCTCAAGCTGAGTGTTCTTGGGCACATCGGAGACGGTGGCCTCGGTGATGAGAATCAGGCTGGCGACAGAAGCAGCGTTCTGCAGGGTGACGCGGCTGACCTTGACGGGGTCGAGGACGCCCATCTCAATCATGTCGCCCCACTCGCCGTTGGCAGAGTTGAGACCCTGGCCGGCGGGCAGCTCGGCAACCTTGTCGACCACGACAGCGCCCTCAAAGCCAGCGTTCTTGGCGATGGTAGCGACCGGAGCGGTCAGAGCCTTCTTGACGATATCGACGCCAATCTTCTCCTCGGGGTCGTCGATCTCAACAGCGTCGAGCGCAGGAGCAGCGTCCATGAAGGCGACGCCGCCGCCAGCGACAATGCCCTCCTCGACAGCAGCGCGGGTAGCCTGCAGGGCGTCCTCGACGCGGTGCTTGATCTCCTTGAGCTCGGACTCGGTAGCAGCGCCGACCTTGATGACGGCAACGCCACCGGAGAGCTTGGCCAGGCGCTCCTGGAGCTTCTCGCGGTCGAAGTCAGAGGTGGTGTTCTCCATCTCGCCCTTGATCTGAGCGATGCGGGCGTCGATGGCCTCCTTGGAGCCAGCGCCGCCGACGACGACGGTGTTGTCCTTGGAGATGGTGACGGACTTAGCGGTACCGAGCATATCGGCGGTGATGTCAGCGACCTTCACGCCCAGCTCGTCCAGAGCGGCCTGGCCACCGGTGAGGACGGCGATGTCCTCGAGGATGCGCTTGCGGCGATCGCCGTAACCCGGAGCCTTGACGGCGCAGACGTTGAGAGCGCCACGGATCTTGTTGAGGACCAGGGTCGGCAGAGCCTCGCCGTCGATGTCCTCAGCGATGATGAGCAGGCCACGGCCGGCGCGCTGGACAGCCTCGAGAACAGGCATGATGTCCTGGACGCTGGAGATCTTCTGGTCGGTGATGAGGATGTACGGATCCTTCATCACGGCCTCCATGCGGTCGTTGTCCGTGACGAAGTAAGCGGAGACATAGCCCTTGTCGAACTGCATGCCCTCGACAGTGTCGATGGTAATGTCGAACGTCTGGGAATCCTCGACGGTGATGACGCCGTCCTTGCCCACGACCTCCATGGCCTCGGCGATCTTCTCGCCAACCTCGGGGTCACCAGCGGAGATGGTGCCGACGGAAGCGATCTGCTCCTTGGTCTCGACCGGCTTGGCCTGCTTCTTCATCTCGGCGACGGCGGCGTTGACGGCCTTGTCGATGCCGCGACGGATGGCCAGCGGGTTGGCGCCAGCGGCGACGTTGCGCAGACCGTCGTTGACGATAGCCTGAGCGAGCAGGGTTGCGGTGGTGGTGCCGTCACCCACGGTGTCGTTGGTCTTGGTGGCGACCTCCTTCACCAGCTGAGCGCCCATGTTCTCGATGTTGTCCTCGAGCTCGATCTCCTTAGCGACGGAAACGCCGTCGTTGGTGATGGTCGGGGCACCGAACGTGCGCTGCAGAGCGACGTAACGGCCCTTGGGGCCCATGGTGACGGTAACGGCATCGGCCAGAGTGTTGACGCCCTTTGCGAGCTTGGCGCGGGCATCGGTGTTGAACGTAATGTTCTTTGCCATGGTAGGTAATCCTCCAAAAGAAATGTGACTCGCGTCGCCGCTTCCGAGTCCTATGCGGCAGGCGCGTTCAAAGACGAATCAGAGATTCTGACGAGGCTAGGCCTCGACGACGGCGTAGATGTCGTCGGCGCGCATCAGCAGATACTTCTCGCCGTCGACCTTGACCTCGTTGCCACCAAACTTACCGTAGATGACAACGTCGCCGACCTGAACGTCCATGGGGATGCGCTCGCCCTTGTCGTTGACCTTACCGGCGCCAACGGCAACGATGGTGCCGCGCTGCGGCTTCTCCTGAGCGTTGCTGGCGATGTACAGGCCAGAAGCGGTCTTCTGCTCGGCCTCGTCGGGCTTGACCAGGACGCGATCTGCAAGCGGCTTCAAAGACGACATGCTTGTTTCCTCCTTTTTGGGCCGCGCGGTCATGCCGCGCGGGTTAACCCTTTTTGTTTGCGTACGCGTTGAATGGTACCCACGAATGGCGGATTATACAACACGGAGTCAAAAAATCTTATTTTTTGGCACTTAGATTTTCTGAATGCCGGGGGATAACTTAGCAGTGGCTCCCGGGGCGGACCGGAGGGCATGAAGTTTGCTGCTCTACAGTCCTGCGCAAGACGGAAAGCACATTAAGTGCTTTCCTTTGCGTGCGGAACTCGCGACAAACTTCATGCCCTCC
>DBFBKG010000062.1:0-14039 GCA_048203815.1 Collinsella sp.
CGCCTGCTCGGACAGTCCTGCTCGCACGGAGAGCACATTAAGTGCTCTCCGGCTCGTGCGGAACTCGCGATCGACTTCGCATGCCGCCGGGCAGCCGGGGCCGGCGTGAGGTTCAAAGATTTTCAAAAAAGCGGTCGGCGCGCAGTGCGCCGACCGCCGATATATGGGGTCTGATGATTTTTACCAGCTAGGGCCTCTTACTCGTCTAGGAGATCCTCTGGCATATCATTGCCGTCGCCCAGGTCGACTGGGGCCTCTTCGGTGTCGACTGCGGCCTCGGCGCCCTCGCCTTCGGGTTTTTCCTTGGCTGCCGTCATGCGGGCTACGGCGCAGATGCGGTCGTTGTCGTCGACGGTCATCATCTTGACGCCCTGGGTGGCGCGGCCAGTCTGGCTGATCTCGTCGGTCTTAACGCGAATGACCGTCGCGCCCTCCGTCACGATGAACAGCTCGTGCTGCGGGCCCACCGTCTTCATTGCCGCGAGGTTGCCCTTGCGCTCGGTCATTTGAATGGTGTAGACGCCCTGGCCGCCGCGATTCTGCTCCGGGTAGTCCGCGACCGGCGTGCGCTTGCCGTAGCCGCGCTCGGTGATGACGAACAGATCACCGTTGCCGTTAGTGACTTCCATGCCCAGAACGCTCACGCCGTCCTTCATACCGATACCGCGAACGCCGCTGGTATCGCGGCCGGTGGCGCGCACCTGCTCCTCGGAGAACATGATCGCCTTGCCTGCGGTGGTGGCCAGGATAATCTTGTCGCCCTCGCGCACGCGGCGCACATTCAGCAGCGCGTCGTCGTCACGCAGGTTGATAGCGATCAGGCCGTCGCGACGGCTGCGGTCATATGCGCTCATCACGGTCTTCTTGACCATGCCGCTCTTTGTGGCAAACATCAGGTACTCGTCGGCCGGGAACTCGCGGCAGCTGATGACGCTCGCGATCTTCTCGCCCTCCTCGAAGGGCAGCAGGTTGACGATCGCGGTACCGCGCGCCTGGCGCGTACCCACCGGCAGCTCGTGCACCTTCAGACGATAGACCTTGCCCTTGCTCGAGAAGAACAGCACGTACTCGTGCGTGGACGCGATGAACATCTCATCGATAACGTCATCCTCTTTGAGGTTGACGCCCGACACGCCCTTGCCACCGCGCTTCTGGGCACGGTAGGCAGCCACCGGGATACGCTTAACGTAGCCGGTGTGGGTGATGGTCACGACCATATCCTCGTCGGCGATGAGGTCCTCGACATCCAGGTCCTTCTCAACCTGGCTGATCTCGGTGCGGCGCTTGTCGCCAAACTTCTTGGAGATCTCGCGCATCTCTTCCTTGATGACGCCCAGGATCTTCTCCTCGTGCGCCAGCAGGTCCTCGTAGTAGGCGATGGCGCGGCGCAGGCCGTCCAACTCTTCTTGGATCTTGTCGCGCTCCAGGCCGGTCAGGCGGCGCAGCTTCATCTCGAGGATGGCCGTGGTCTGCTCGGGCGTAAAGCCAAAGCGCTCGATCAAGCGGCTGCTGGCCTCGGAGTCGGTCTGCGAGGAGCGGATGATGCTAATGACCTCGTCGATATGGTCGAGGGCCATCAAGTAGCCCTCAAGGATATGCGCGCGGGCCTGGGCCTTTTTAAGGTCGAAGCGAGTGCGGCGAGTGACGACGTCGACCTGGTGGTCGATGTAGTGCTGCAGCATCTCGCGCAGGCTCAGGCATTTGGGAACGCCGTTGACGAGCGCCAGGTTGTTGGCGCCAAAGGTCGTCTGCAGCGAGGTGTACTTATACAGGTTGTTGAGCACGACCTGCGGAATGACGCCCTTCTTGAGCTCGATGACCAGACGGATGCCCTTCTGGTTGGACTCATCGCGCATATCCGAGATGCCCTCGATGCGCTTGTCGTTGACGAGTTGGGCGATCTTCTCCTGCAGGGTGCCCTTGTTGACCATGTAGGGAATCTCGGTAAAGACCAGGCGGCTGCGACCGGTCTTGGTGGACTCCACATGTGCCTTGGCACGCACGGTAATGGAGCCGCGGCCGGTCTCGTAGCTCTGCTTAATGCCGGCGCTGCCCATGATTATGGCGCCGGTGGGGAAGTCCGGACCTGGCATGATCTGCATGAGCTCGTCGACGGTGGCGTCGGGGTTGTCGATCAGGTAGCAGGTGGCCTCAATCGCCTCGGTGAGGTTATGCGGGGCGATGTTGGTGGCCATGCCGACGGCGATGCCCTGGCTGCCGTTGACCAGCAGGTTGGGGAAGCGCGCAGGCAGCGCCACGGGCTCGGCAAGTGATTCGTCGTAGTTGGGCTGCCAGTCGACGGTATCCTTCTGCAAGTCACGCAGCAGTTCCATGGCGGGCTTTGCCAGGCGGCTCTCGGTGTAACGCATGGCCGCCGCGCCGTCGCCGTCGATGTTACCGAAGTTGCCGTGACCGTCGATGAGCGGCATGCGCATGGAGAACCACTGCGCCAGGCGGACCATGGCCTCATAGACCGCGGAATCGCCGTGCGGGTGGTACTTACCGATAACTTCGCCGACCGTCCAGGCCGACTTCTTATGTGGGCGGTTGGGGTAGATGCCGCTCTCGTTCATCGCGTACAGGATGCGGCGGTGCACCGGCTTTAAGCCGTCGCGCACGTCCGGCAGGGCGCGCGCCGTGATGACCGACATCGAATACTCGATGAACGACTGCTTCATCTCGCGGCCAAACTCCGAAATCTGGAGCTGGCCGCCGTTGATATCCTCGCCGGCCGAGGCGCCGCGATCGACTTCGCCAAAGCTCTCCTCGAGCTCAGCGTCGTCGTCTTCTTCCTCATCATCATCGGCATCGGGGTTATAGGCGTCCGGATCGCCGTCCTCGCCCTGCTCAGCACGGGCAAGCAGGCGCTTCAGATCATCGGGCATACCGGCATCGCCGGCCTCGTCCATACCCTCGTTATTGTTGATATCGTCTGCCACGTTACCTCCTCTTAAGCGTCAAGGAATCGTGCATCATGTGCATGCTTCTCGATGTACTCGCGGCGATAGCCGACCTCGGAACCCATCAGCTCGCGCACGGCGCGGTCCGCCACCACGGCGTCCTCGATCGACACGCGCTGCAGAATGCGGGTCTTGGGGTCCATCGTCGTCGAGGCAAGCTGCTTGGGGTCCATCTCGCCCAGGCCCTTGTAGCGCTGGACGGTATAGCCCTTGCGCTTTTTGGTAATCTTGCCGTCCTTGGCCTTGCCGTCCTCGTCGTTATCGTCGGGGTTCAGGCCCAGACTCTGGATGGTGTCGCGCAGGATCTCGTCTTCGGGCTGGCGGCCGTTGGGATACACGTAGTGGATCTTGTTGCGCACCTTAATGCCAAAGATGGGCGGGCAGGCAACATAGACGTAGCCGGCATCGATCAGCGGACGCATGTACTTGTAGAAGAACGTCAGTAGCAGGATGCGGATATGCGCACCGTCGACGTCTGCATCGGTCATGATGATGATCTTGTGGTAGCGCGCCTTGGTGATATCGAAGTCGCCGCCGTCGCCGGCACTCGTCGTGACGCCGCAGCCGATCGCGGTAATCAGCGACTGAATGGTGTCACTCGAGAACGCGCGATGGTCACCAACGCGTTCGACGTTCAAAATCTTGCCGCGCAGGGGCAGAATCGCCTGGATGTCTCGGCGACGGCCGTCCTTGGCCGAACCGCCTGCCGAGTCGCCCTCTACGATGAAGAGCTCGGTCAGCTCGGCATCGCGCACCGAGCAGTCGGCGAGCTTACCGGGCAGGGACGCCGTCTCGAGCAGGCTCTTGCGGCGGGTCGCCTCGCGCGCCTTGCGGGCGGCGTTGCGGGCCTTGCAGGCCTGCTGGGCTTTCTTGACGATCTCGCGGGCGGGCTTAGGATGCTCCTCAAGGTAGTCGGCGAGGCCGTCGGTCACGATCTTGAGCGTCAGCGCGCGCATATAGGAGCTGCCGAGCTTGGCCTTGGTCTGGCCCTCAAACTGCGGATCGGGCAGCTTGACCGAGATAACGGCCGAAAGGCCCTCGCGCACATCGTCGCCGGTCAGGTTGGCGTCTTTTTCCTTGAGCAGGTTCTGCTTGCGCGCGTAATCGTTGATCACGCGGGTGAGCGCGGTACGGAAGCCCTCAAGGTGCATGCCGCCTTCGGGGGTGTAGATGTCGTTGGCAAACGACATGACGTTCTCGCCGTAGCCGCTATTCCACTGCAGGGAAACCTCGACCTCGCCCATCTTGGCCACAGGTGCGTCCGGGTCCGATTTGCCCTCGATGTAGATAGGCTCCTTAAAGGCCTCGGGGACGTCCTTGCCCTCGTTAAGGAACTTGACGAAGTCGATGATGCCGCCCGCGTAGCAAAACTCCTCCACGTGGGGAGTAGACTCGCGCTCGTCAGTCAGCACGATTTTGAGGTTCTTATTGAGGAACGCCGTCTCCTGCAGACGGTTGTGCAGCGTATCGAAATCGTAAATGCAGGTCTCGAAGATCTCGTCGTCGGGCCAGAAGGTGACGGTGGTGCCCGTCGAATCCGAGGTGTCCACGACCTCCATCTTCTTGACGGTCTTGCCGCGCGAGAACTCCATCTCGTAGGTGTTGCCGTCGCGACGAACCTGAACGACCACGCGCTTGGACAGTGCGTTGACGACGGAGATGCCAACGCCGTGCAGGCCGCCCGAGACCTTATAGGCCGAGTTATCGAACTTACCGCCGGCGTGCAAGATCGTCATGACGACCTCGAGCGTCGGGATCTTTTTAACAGGGTGCTCGTCGACGGGGATGCCACGCCCGTTGTCGACGACTGTGATGGAGTTGTCGGCGTGGACCGTCACCTGGATCTCGGTGCAGAAACCGGCCATGGCCTCGTCGACGGAGTTGTCAACGATCTCCCACACCAGGTGATGCAGACCGCTGGCGCTCGTCGAGCCGATATACATGCCCGGGCGCTTACGAACGGCCTCGAGACCTTCGAGAATCTTAATCTCGCCGCCATCGTAATCGTTTTCGTTTGCCACACGTCCTCCTTCAGTCAAGAAAATGTGTACAGCCTTACTAGTTTATCGTAAAAAAATACCCTCGGGAACGAGGGTATTTGGCTCTACAAGGCCACCAGATGCGATTTAAGGCTCTTTTTTGCTTTGCACGCCCTTGGCCCACTCGGCGCTGGCTCTCATGGCATTCTCGAGGGCCTCGCGCAGTTTTTGGTCTTCGATGGGCGCCACTTGGCGCTCAATCTCGGTGCGCTCGGCCTCACTTAGGTCGGCGTGCGGGGCCGGCGGGCGCTCTGTCGTCGCCGGGCGCAGGCGCTCCTTGGCGGCGGGCGGCGTGTGACCGGGTGCGGTGGTTTTGAACACCAGGCCGTCCACATGCGCGCCGGCGCGCTCCATGCGCGCGCGGATAATCTCGCGCAACAGCGTCATTTCCTGCGTCCACGAGGGCGAATCGAGATATACCAGCAGCTCATTGGACTCGGGCAGGTAGCGCAGCCCCGTCACATGCCGTCCCTCGCGCGTGCCCGAGCACACCGCGTTCCACGCGCGATAGACCGCGCGCGACTCCTCGGCAGCCTCCATCTGCGCACGGCGCTCAGGCGTTGCAGCCGCTAGGATGCGCTGGCGCTCTGCGTTCAAAAAGCCACTGAAGGCGACCGTCTCGCTCTCGCGCTCGTAATTAGCACGTCTCACCCATGCTCACCACCTTGGCTCGATCAAGCAGGTCATCGGTAAAATACCCCAGGTTGGTCGTGGTTATGACCGTCTGGATATCATCGCCGATCAACCGCAGGAAAGCACCGCGGCGCTCGCCGTCGAGTTCGCTCATCACGTCATCCAAAAGCAGCAGCGGGGCGGTGCCCAGGACATCGCGAGCCACGGCCACCTCCGCCACCTTCCAGGCCAGCACCAACGTTCGCTGCTGGCCTTGGCTGGCAAACGAACGGGCGGAGCGACCCGCCACGGTAAACTCAACCTCATCGCGATGCGGTCCCACCAACGTCACGCCGCGGCGAATTTCCTCGTCGGCGTGCTCATCAAGGGCGGCCAGCATGCGCTCGTACGCCCAGCCCTTCAGCTCTTCGCGATCCTCGACCTGGGGCAAATCCCCCAGTGTGGACGCATAGGACACGTTGGCGGCTTCACCGGACGCCACTTGCCCGTAGGCAGTACGCACATGGCCCGCCAGCCGGTCGAGCAGGGCCAACCGGTGCACGAGCAGGGCCGAGCCCGCGCGGGCAATCGAATCGTTCCACGCGCCGAGCATCTCACGGCAGCACCAGGTTTCCTTGAGCAAGGCGTTGCGCTGGGTCACACAGCGCCCATAGGTGCTCGCAAGATCGGCATAGCGTGCGCTCAGTTGCATGCCAAAGTCATCGAGGGCGGCGCGGCGCACACTGGCGCCTCGCTTAACCATGTCCAGATGGTCGGGGCAAAACAGCACGCTCGGCAGAACCCCGCGCACACCGGCGGCAGAGCATCTCTTGCCGTTGCGGCTAAACGAGCGCTTACCGTCCTCCGCGCTCAATCCCATATCAAGCACGCGGCCGTCGCCCTCGAGCCTCAGCTCGACCTTGCACGAGCCCACGCCGTCATGGACGAGCTCGGCCGCGGTCGGATGCCTAAACGAGGCGCCGCTCGTCAGCAGCTGCAGCGCCTCTATGAGATTGGTCTTTCCCGCCGCGTTGGGTCCCGCAAGTATCGTCACGCCCTCGTCCAGGGCAAGACGATAGCTCTCGAAACTGCGGTAGTGCGCGACGGAAAGATCGCGGGCGAACATGGTCATGGCGAAGCGCTAGATGCGGACCGGCATGACCAGGTACAGGTAGTTGATCTTGTCGTAGGACTTGAAGATGCCCGCCTGCGAGTAGCTCTTGAGCTCCAGCGTGATCTCCTTCTCCTTGGACAGGGCATTGAGGCAGCCGAAGATGTAGTGGTAGTTGAAGGCGATGGTACCCGACTCGCCCTCGGCCTCGACATCGATCGTCTCCTGCGCCAGATCCTGGTCGTTGGAAATGGAGGACAGGCCCATCTGGCCGTTCTCGACATCGATCTCGAACTTGACGGCGGGGTTGGCGCTCGCGATAACGGCCACGCGCTTGAGGGCGGCGTTAAAGGCGGCGACGTCGATCTTGACGCTCGTCACGCACGAATCGGGGATGAGCTGCTTGTAGTTGGGGTACACGCCCTCGATGCGGCGCGACACGTAGGTGGTGTTGCCGGCCTCGAAGACGACCTGGGTGTCGGTAGCCCCGATCATGATGGTCGCCTGGCTGGCCATGATGTTCAGCGCGTCGTTAAAGGCGTCGGCCGGAACGTTAAGCTCAAAGGAGCCCTCGAGGGTCGAGGTCTCGACCTGCGTATCGCACACGGCCAAGCGGAAGGAATCGGTCGCCACCAGGCGCACGGTGTTGTTCTCGACCTTCATGTGCACGCCGCCCAGGATGGGGCGGGCCTTGTCGGTCGAGGTGACACGCCACACGCGGCCGACCATCTCGGACAAGATATCGGTCGGCAGTTCCACGGCGCTCTCGATGGCATAGGCCGGAAACTCGGGGAAGTCGTTGGCATCGAGCGTGTTCAGGCGGAAAGAGCTCTTCTCGCAACCAATCAGCACCTGGCGCTCGGACAGCTCAAAGGTGACCGGGGCATCGGGGAGAGTCTTGGTGATATTGGAGAGCATCTTACAGGGGATAACCGTCTCGCCCTCTTCTTCGACATGCGCCGCGATGCGATGACGGATCGAGATGGTGTAGTTAGAGGTCTGGAATTCCAAGATGCCGTCTTGCGCCTTAACGAGCACGCCCGACAGGATGGGAAGGGTGGATGCCGAAGCGACACCCTTCATTACGACGCCGATGGCTTGTGTAAGCGAGCTCTGGCTGACGGTGAACTTCATCTTTTAATACCTTTCTATAGATATAAATATCTTAATAATAGTAATAGCACTGACGAAACTGTTGATTACTCCCAAAGACGCAGGTCAGACCCAGAAAGAGAATCGACAGCAACCTGTGTGCAACAGGGGTGGTTTTCCACGTTCAAAACCTGCGCAAAACTTTTCATCACCGCGGGTTGGGTTTTAGACACCTTATGCCCGTGGTTTCGACAAGTTTTCAACAGGTGTCTCTATTTCCCTACGAGCGCAGTGTAATTTTATCGCGCAGCGACTTGAGGTCTTCGGTGACGGTGCGGTCTTCCTGGATCATCTTCTGGACCTTTTTGTAGCTCGTGCTGACGGTCGAGTGGTTGCGGTTGCCAAATTCGGCGCCCACCGCCGTGGTCGTCATCTCGCACATCTCGATGGCCAGGTAGATAGCGATATGGCGTGCTTTGGCGATATTGGCGTTGCGACGCGGGCCGATGAGCTCCTCGTGCGTCACGCCGTACTGCTCTTCGATGACGGACTGAACCGTCTGGACGTTGATCTTTTTGGCCGATGTGTCGAAGTACTGGCTGGCGATGGCATCGATATCGTCAAAGGTGAGCTCCCCGCCCTCGCGCTCGCGGTCGCCCGCCTCGCCGGCGCAGCGCTCGCAGAAGCTCTCGAGTTCGCGGATGTTGGTGCCTGAGACCTCGGCCATGTGTTTAAAGTGCTCGTCGGTCAAGTGTCCGCCGTCGCCCCCATAGGCTGCCAGCAGCGAGTCGTCGCCTGCCTCGGGAGCGGCGACGATGGTGTTCTCGTAATAGCGCTGCAAGATCTTGTATTTCATCTCGTAGCTGGGCTCTGCGACCAGGCAGAGCATGCCGGCGTTGAAGCGGCTGGTCAGACGCTCGTCCATGCTCAGGTCCTTGGGGGCGCGGTCTGCCGCGATGACGACCTTCTTGTTGTTGCGGATGAACTCGTCCATGAGCTGGAAAAAGTAGTCCACGCTCGCGCGCTTGCCGATGATGTTTTGGATGTCATCGATGATGAGCACGTCCACGCCGTGGTACGCCTGCATGATGGGGGCGTTGCTCTTCTTTTGGCGGTCGAACTCGGTCATCAGGTCGTCCAGATATGCCTGGGAGTTTGCATACTTGACCTTGATCTCGGGCGACTTCTCGGCGAGCTCGTTTTTGATGGCAAGCAGCAGGTGCGTCTTGCCCAGGCCCGATTTGCCGTAGATGAACAGTGATGTGCACGTGCCGCGCTCGTCCGCGAGGGCGGCAAACTTGAGTGCCGAGCGATAGGCATGGCTGTTTTCGGGGCCGTAGACAAAGTTCTCAAAGGTAAATTTTGAGTTCGCGGCGAGCGGGGCTCCATCCGTATTCTGCTCGGCCGGCACGGTCGGCGCCGGTATGGGTGAAGCGGGGGTCGCAGCTTGCGTGGATTTAGTCGGCGCTCCGCCCTTCATCTGGTTCATCATGCGACGAAAATCATCGGCCGAGAGCGTGTTCTTGATTGCAATGCCCGAATCCGCGCCCGCCGCTGCGTCGTGAGCGATAGGCATGTGCGTGACGGGTGCGTTCGTTGACGTCGCCGCCGCGGTCGGCAACGGTGCCATGGTTTCACGGGAAACATCGCTGTGCTGGTGCTCGATTGTCGGCACGTCGCCTGCGGAGGCCAGTGCCGCCGGGGAAGCGGCGGGAGCCGTGGCAGGCGCCGTCGCGGCAGCGGATTCCGTTGCGGCGCCTTGCGGTGCCACGATGTCGAGCGCGATCGGTGCAAAGGCGATTTCTTCCAGATAGGCCTCAATAGTCGGCTGATGCTTTTTGAGCTGCGCGATGGCAAAGCGCGAGGGGGCCTCGATCGTGAGTGTATCTTCGGTCAGGCTTATGGCGCGCGATTGCCCCAGCATGTTGATGAGGCGTGCATCTTGGCCGTCGCGCTGGCAAAAGGCGATGGCATCCCCCAGGATGATGCTTGCTTCCTCGTCCACTGTCTCTCCCGTTCTTTAGCTCTGAGCTCGCACGCGAGCGGCGCCGAGTTCGGTCAGATGGTATTTCTGGCCATGCTTGATGACCAAGCCGGCCTGCGCCAAGTCATTGAGCGTGCGTGACCAAGTGGGGGCCGAGTTTCCAAACGCCCTCGCCAGATCGGTTGCACCGCACGCTTGATTTTGCGCCAGATAGCCCAGCGCGGCGTTGCCGCGATCGCTTACGAACACGTCCGGTTGTGGCTGCGCATGCTGATTTGCTGCATTAGGATACATCATTTGAGCTGCTGGTTGTTGAGAACTCTGCATCGGTGGCATTTGCTGTTGAAAACTTTGAGGCCACTGTTGGTAAGGCTGCGGAGGCATCTGCTGGGCCCAGGGGTTGTACTGCTGCTGCGGCATCTGCTGGTACGGCTGCTGATATCCTTGCTGGTACTGCTGCGGGAACTGCTGGCCGTACCCCAGTGGCGGCATCTGCTGATATGGATATCCTTGTTGGTACGGCTGATAGCCCATTTGCTGGCCACCCGGTGCGCCCGTCGCCTGCTGCATTGCTGCTGCATCCTGATCCGCCAGCGGCACGGCCTCTGGCATGTTTGGCGGCATCGATGTCGCCTGGGGCTCTTGTGTGGGAAGCATTCCGGGCTGCTGCATCTGCCTCACGGGGGGCTGCATCTGCTGCGTTGCCATGGGCTGCTGCGCAAAAGCTCCCGGCAGGGGATATGTGGGCTGCTCCGTCTCGGGCCGCACGGCAGCACCGCGTCCACCGGCGCGCTCGATTTCCTGCACGCGTTTAGGGTCCAGGCTTACCGTAACCACGGTACCGCTACCCATGTTGTCCTCGATGGATACGGCACCGCCGGCGTTTTCCAAATACTCCTGCACCATGGGAAACCCTGCTCCGGTTCCACGGATATAGCGCTTCATCTTGCTGTTTGCACTGGTAACGCCAAAGTCGAAAGCGTGTTCCTTGTCGTCGATGCCGGGTCCTTGGTCAGCAAAGCGGATGGTGTCTCCGCCGTCCAGAATCGAGATGATGGGCTCTGCAAAGTGTGCGTGGATAAAGTTTTCGACAATCTCGCGGATGACCATGAGCGAGATATGGCCACCTTGTTCTTTCATGCACTGGTAGACGGTGTTGGTCGTCTCTTCCAAATACGTGCGGACATCTTGCGGATCAATGACGATCACCCGCGGTGTCGACAGCATGTCGTCATAGACGGCGATGCGCGCGGCGTACATGGCTTTTGGCGCCTGCGTGGTCGTCTGCTCGCCTTCCGCACGCTCTTCGCGCACGCCGGTGATGTGCTCGTTGTCGGGTGCCGGGTCTCCGGAATCGACCATGGTGTAAAAGTCGTCAGACATGCCGCTCGCAATCTTTCAAAAGGTTTCGAACAAATAGTAGCTCACCGTGCAACGTTTCTCATCTTTCGACAACTTTTCAAAACTTGTTGAAAACTTTGGAAAACGGGCGAAAAGTTTTCAACATTGCCAACATGACCTGTTGAAAACTCGATGAAATATCGTGAAAGGTTGCCATGAGGCGCAAATTTCGGTTGTGCTTATGGGGGAACCGTGTGAACTGCGCAACCTTTTACCTTTGATTTCTTGACATTTGAACATTGATTTCCCTACAATCTTCAAGCTCACGTGTCTATATCTGCGTCCGCGTCCCCGCGGACACTCGAAATGCAGCAGGAGGAACTTAAGATGAAGCGTACGTATCAGCCTAATAAGCGTAAGCGTGCCAAGACCCATGGCTTCCGTGCCCGTATGGCCACTAAGGGTGGTCGTGCCGTGCTCGCCCGTCGTCGCGCCAAGGGCCGCAAGCGTCTCACTGTCTAGCAGCGATACACACATCTCGCATGAAGACTATTAAGTCTCGGCAAGATTTCGAGCATGTGTTCAGTCAGGGGCGTCGTTTCAATCACCCTCTGATTCGAATGACCATATGTGAATCGGTTGGCGAAGGCGACTCCGGAAGGGTCGCCTTCGTTGGTGCTAAGCGACTCGGTTGTGCCGTCGTGCGCAACCGATCTAAGCGTGTGATGCGCGAGGCCGCCCGCAGCTGCGGATTTCCCGTTGCGGGTTATGACATCATCTTGTTTGCAACTCCCAAGACGAGGGTTTCCTCGCCGCAGGAGATGGACAAGGCGTTGCGTTCGCTTATGAAGCGCGCCGGCGTTGCCGGGGAGGAGCGATGAGCAATCACGTTTTGCGACGTGTTGCCATCGCTCCTATTCGCATATATCAACAGGTTATTTCGCCCTTATTGCCTGACGCCTGCATTTATTACCCAACGTGCTCGCAATACGCCATCCAGGCGATTGAGAAGCACGGTGTTTTGAGAGGCTGCTGGCTTGCCGTGAGGCGCATCGCTCGCTGCAATCCCCTGCACGTCGGCGGTTATGACCCTGTGCCCTAGCGGGCACTCGCTATCGGAGGAAAACTTACATGTGGGATTGGATCGTTAACATCCTTTTCGAGCTGCTCAAGCTCATCCAGACCTTTGCGGTCGACTGGGGCCTGTCCATCATCATTCTGGTGGTCATCATCCGTCTGCTGCTGACGCCGCTTATGCTCAAGTCGACCAAGTCGACGGCTCGCATGCAGGTGCTGCAGCCCAAGATGCTCGAGATCCAGGAGCGCTATGCCGACGATCCTCAGCGCCAGGCCGAGGAGATGCAGAAGTTCTACAGCGAGAACAAGTTCAACCCGATGGCTGGTTGTTTGCCGCTGCTGATTCAGATGCCTATCCTGTTCGCCCTGTTTACGTTGCTGCGCAACCTGCCGCAGTACTTTAACGACGGCACGTTCTCGTTCTTCAACATCCTGCCCGACCTGACCACCACGCCGAGCGCTTCCTTTGCCGATGGCTTTATGGTTGCGCTGCCTGCGCTGGTCTGCCTGATTCTGTTCGCCGTCCTGACCCTGATTCCGCAGCTCTATATGTCGCGCAACCAGACCGGCCAGCAGGCTCAGAGCATGCGTATGATGGCTGTTGTCATGACGGTCATGATGCTTTGGATGGGCTGGAGCCTTCCCGTTGGTGTTCTGCTGTACTACGACGTCTCGTCTGCTTGGCAGGTTATCCAGCAGATTTTTGTGACGCAGAAGGTTATCGAGAAGGCCAAGGCCGATGAGGAGGAGCGTCTTAAGAACGCGCCGCTGCAGGTTGAGGTCACTCGTCGAGAGAAGAAGCCGCGCCCGCACAAGAAGAAGTAGTGGGATATCAATCTTATTTAGGTACCTAACTTTTGGAGTACGTTATGTCTGAAGAGATCATCGAGGATATGCTTGAGGAGGTTGCCCCGCAGGTCGCGGGCGATTATCCCGAGATTGCACAGCGCTACAAGGCTGGTGAAGAGCTGACCGATGAGGAGCTCGACACCATTGCCGATGTTGCGATTTCCATCCTGCGTTCCATCCTTTCGCACTTCGATGCCGCCAACTCTCCTATCGATGAGTATGAGGGTGACGAGGGTGAGCTGATTCTGGATGTAACGGCTCCCGATCTTGCTGTTCTCATTGGCCGTCATGGTCGCACCCTTGATGCCCTTCAGGTTATGTTCTCTTTGCTGGTGAGCCGCAAGCTTGGCTTTAGGTATCCGGTTGTAGTGGACGTCGAGGGATACAAGAGCCGCCGTCAGGACAAGGTTGCCTCCATGGCTCAGTCTGCTGCCGAGCGCGCCATCCGCACTCACAAGAGTGTTTCGCTTCCGCCCATGAATGCCTACGAGCGCCGACTGGTTCACATTGCACTTCGTGGCAATGATGCGGTCGATACTCATTCTGAGGGTTCTGACCCTGATCGCCATGTGGTGATTGTTGCTCGATAATCTACTCGAGCTTATGCTAAGGGGACGTGGTTTCCACGTCCCCTTTTTTTGTCAAAAGTTCTCGTTACACTGATTTTTGTCAGAAAGGAGCTTCTGTTGTTTGTACTTACTGATCAGCAAGTTGACGAGATGCTCAGTCGTCTATCTACCTATTGCAAAGAGTATTCCTTGAGTGTAACTGATGCTGAGCTAAGGAAATGTATTCAGCATCTGGATTTGGTTCTGGAAACAAATAAGACAACCAATCTCACCCGTATTCTTGACGTCGAAGATGCAGCGGTACTACATATCCTCGACTCACTTGTTTTGCTTCCTTATATCAATAAGGCTCCCGAGGGAGCTTTGCTCGATATGGGGACGGGTGCGGGCTTCCCTGGTCTTCCG
>DBFBKG010000063.1:0-4025 GCA_048203815.1 Collinsella sp.
CATCTTCTTCGGCACAAAACTGCACTCCGCCCGGACAGTCGAGTCCGATATGGCTGAGCAACGCAACGGGATTGTTGGGCCTAACGTTGAATTCGGCGGCAATCGCTTTTCGTTGGTCCTCGCTGTCGGGTAGAAGGCCAAACAAGTACGGATTCATGACCTGTTGGCCGTATGTGCGATTTGATACGGGTATGTTGGTCGATAGGGCTGGCCCGTCATAGTCATGATCGTAGGTAAAGCTGATAAGACCGTTCTCATCTTGCGTGAGCGTTCCCGCAGGTACGCCGCAAATAATGGTCCGAAGTGATGTTCTGGCCATTGGCTATTTCCCTTCGGGCTTGGTTTGGTTAGATGCGTTTGCGGCAATCGAGACTCCGAGATTGGACATGGCGAAATCGGCGAAGGCCCTGTCGTAGAGCTCGGACGTAAGGGGGGTATCTGCAAGAGCCGGAATGGTTGTGCTGCGACGGTTGCGATGATGAAGACGTTGGGCGTGATGGCATCTGGAGGTGCTGCAAGGTTGATCAGCATGCGGGGCGTCGACTGGGTGCTCATTTTTCGTTTTGCTTATATCTCCTTGTGCTGCGAGCGCCAGTCCAAGAGCGTCGAAAATCACCAGCAACTTGTCGAGTCGAATGCCGATGGCGTCTCCTAGCTCGAGCGATGCGAGCAGACGCTCCGAAACACCGGCCTTTTTGGCGAGGGCGGCACGGGTGAGACCCTGAGTCTCGCGTGCCTGGCGCACGTAGATGCCAGCTTGGCGTGGTGTGGTGATGGGAAGGGTATCCACGGCGATCTCCTAACGTGCAGACTTTTGCATATCAGTATGACATGCAAAAGTCTGCACGAATAGGCATTATGTAAAACTCTGCATGAGACTCCTACATTGACGTTGGCTTATGAGAGGCGTTTTTTATATCGCGAGGATCCCGAGGTGCTCAAGCAAGATCTTAAGCCCGATGAGGGTGAGCACGACGCCGCCCACGATGGTGGCGGGTTTTTCGTAGCGCGCGCCAAAGGTGTGGCCGATCGCTACGCCGGCGACGGAGAAGATAAACGTTGTGACGCCGATAAGCGATACGGCGGGAACGATGTCAACCGAGAGCGCCGCAAATGAGATGCCCACGGCCAGGGCGTCGATTGAGGTGGCGATGGCGAGGATCAGGTACTCGCCCAGGTCAATCTTTTCGGCATCCTTGCCGTCGCCTTCATCCTCGTTCTCGGTAAAGGCCTCCCACAGCATCTTGCCGCCGATGAAGGCGAGCAGGATAAAGGCGATCCAGTGGTCGATGGGTCCGATGATGCCCATGAATTGACTGCCGAGCGCCCATCCGATTACGGGCATGCCGGCCTGAAAGCCGCCAAAGAACAGGCCGAGCACCATGGCGACTTTAAGGTTGATCTTCTTCATGCCAAGGCCCTTGCAGATGGAAACGGCAAAGGCGTCCATCGAAAGGCCAACGGCGAGCAACGCGAGCTCTGCGAGTCCCATAGTCTGGCTCCCTCTCTGCGGGCGAACCCGCGTGTACCTCTTGGGGGAGTAACAAAAAAGACCCGTGGCGTACGCGTTGCGCGCACAGCCACGAGTCTCGTTCATTAAGGCAAGCCAGGCCGCATCGGCCAGTATGTTGACTTGCCGCGCCACCGGAGGCGAATCCGGTCACGCGACTACTCCCTCATTTATGCGAATCCCGATGCTACCACATAAGCAGCTCATTTGGGTTGGGCTCTCAGCTGTGTTCGCTCATTCTGTAAGCATCGGATTTCGCAAGCGCCGCAGGGACAAACCGTGAGAAACTATTTAGCGTTTATGGAGCGTATACGATGGGAGCGATGCCTTGGATAAGAACGAGCTGCAAAAGCGTATGGAACAGGCCATCCGCCTGACGGCACCTGGTCAGCCGATCCGCACCGCCCTCGACATGATCATCGCCGGTCACCTGGGCGCCCTTATCTGCGTCGGCGACACCGAAAACGTGCTCGCTGCCGGTAACGACGGCTTCCCGCTCAACATTTCGTTTACCTCGAACCGCCTGTTCGAGCTTTCCAAGATGGACGGCGCCATCGTCATCGATGGCGACCTCACCCAGATCCTGCGCGCCAACTTCCACCTCAATCCCGATCCCTCGCTCGCCACGAGTGAGACGGGCATGCGTCACCGTACTGCCGCTCGCATGTCGGTGCTCACCGATGCCATCGTGATCTCGGTTTCGGCTCGTCGCGCCGTCGTTAACGTGTACGTTCACGGCAAGAGCTACGAGATCCAGCCCGTCACCACCATCATGAGCTCGGTCAACCAGCTCGTCGCCACGCTCCAGACCACCCGTCAGTCGCTCGACCGCTCCTTGCTGCGCCTGACGGCCCTTGAGCTCGACGACTACGTCACGCTCGCCGACATCACCGGCATTTTCTCGAGTTTCGAGATCATGCAGCAGGCAAAGACCGAGCTTAAGGATTGCATCGTCAAGCTGGGTAACCAGGGCAAGCTCGTGCAGATGCAGCTCGAGCAGCTCGCGGGCTCCAGCATGGATACCGAATACGACCTGATGATCCGCGACTACGCAAGCGATTCCTCTGAGGCCAACGCCGAGAAGATCCGCGCTGAGCTTGCCCGTATGACGCCTAAGGACCTATCCGACCCGCAGCACGTGGCGGCAGTTCTGGGCTATGACGACCTGGACGAGGACTCCGTCATGACGCCGCTGGGCCTGCGCACGCTTTCGCGCGTGTCCGTCGTGCGCGACGGCGTGGCCGAGAAGATCGTCGACGAGTATGGCTCGCTGCAGGAGCTCATGGACGACATCAGCGAGGATCCGGAGCGCCTGGGCGACTTTGGCGTCAACAACCCTGCCATTCTTGCGGACTCGCTGTACCGCATGAAGGGCACCAAACAGGGGAACGCATAATGGCGCCCGTATGCGCCGTGGTCGTTGCCGGCGGCAGCGGCCAGCGCTTTGGAAATCCCGGCGGCAAGCAGCTCGTTAACGTGGCGGGCCGTCCGCTCATGAGCTGGTCCATCCGCGCGTTCGATCGTAGCGACAAGGTCGGCCACATCGTGGTGGTGTGTCCTGCCGAGCGCCGTGCCGAGATGCGCCGCCTGGCCATCGACCCGTTTGACTATGACACGCCCATCAGCTTTGCCGATGCCGGCGATACCCGTCAGGATTCCACCCGTGCCGGCGTGCATGCGGTTCCGGCGGGTTTCGAATATGTCGCCATCCACGACGGCGCCCGTCCGCTCATCACGACCGAGGCCATCGACCACGCTATCGACGTGCTCATGGGCGACCGCTCGCTCGACGGTGTCGTGTGCGGTCAGCCCGCGATCGACACGCTCAAGATCGTCGACGGCGATAATATCGTCGAGACGCCGCCGCGCGAGCTCTATTGGGCCGCGCAGACGCCGCAGATTTTTAGCGTCGATGCCATGAAGCGCGCTCACGCCGCTGCTATCGCCGAGGGTTTTATCGGTACCGACGATTCATCGCTGGTCGAGCGCATGGGTGGGCGCGTCCGCTGCGTCCAGAGCCCGCGCGACAACCTTAAGGTGACGGTGCCCGAGGACCTGCGTCCCGTAACCGCGATTCTGCTTGGCCGTATGGCCGAGGGAGAGGACCTTCCCCATGTTCAGTAACCTGCGCATTGGCCACGGCTACGACGTCCACCGTTTGGTGGAGGGACGTCGATGTATCATCGGCGGGGTCGACATTCCCTACGAGCGCGGCCTGCTGGGCCACTCGGATGCAGATGTGCTCGCGCATGCCTTGGCCGACGCCATTCTGGGCGCCTGCCGCGGGGGAGACATCGGTAAGCTATTCCCCGACACCGATCCTGCCTATGAGGGCGCCGACTCGATGGTGCTGCTTGCCCGCGTGATGGACTATGCGCGCGAGCTGGGCTTTGAGTTTGTCGATGCCGATTGCACCATTGCCTGTCAGCAACCCAAGATCACCCCGCACCGCGATGCCATGCGCGCCAACCTTGCCCATGCCCTGGGCGTTGACGTTGAAAACGTGGGCGTCGCC
>DBFBKG010000064.1:0-3163 GCA_048203815.1 Collinsella sp.
TTAATTAAAGATATTTTTGAACTACATGCTCTTAGCACAGGTTGGCCTCTCAGTAAACTGGGAGGTTGCTTTGGCTAGTTAGAGATATGTGAACGTCCGTTAGACTGAATCTCAGGGTAGAAGGGGCCTCCAGTGTCCAGATCAACAAGGCAATGCTGCGTTTCGGCTAATAAGAACGATGGCTTTTTGCGTGTGGCGGCGGCGTCGCCGCAGATTCGCGTGGCCGATGTCGAGGGCAATGCCGAGGTTGCGCTGGCGGCTGTTCGCGAGGCTGCCGAGCGCGGCGTCCGTGCTCTGGTGCTGCCCGAGCTCAACTTGTGCGGCTATACCGCGGCCGATCTGTTCCATAACCGCACGCTGCTGCATGCCTGCGAGGCTGCTCTGGTGCATATCCTCGATGAGACTCGTGAGCTGCCGATTGTCTTTACCGTTGGCTTGCCCGTTGCGGTGGCAGAAAACATCTACAACTGCGCCGCCGTGTGCTGCGCGGGCGAGCTTTTGGGCCTTACGGCCAAGAAGTATCTGCCCAACTATGGCGAGTTCTACGAGCGCCGCTGGTTTGCTCCGGCGCCCGCAGATCCTGTGTGGGTCGAGTTTGCCGGTCAGGGTCCGGTTCCGCTGGGTTCGGGGCTTGTCTACCGCTGCTGTGATGAAGGCGCCGAGGATATGGTGCTGGGCGTTGAGGTCTGCGAGGACCTGTGGGTGCCGGCGCCCCTTTCGACCGAGATGGCGCTTGCCGGTGCGACGGTGATTCTCAACCCGTCGGCCTCGGACGAGATTATCGGTAAGGCAGATTACCGCCGCAGCCTTATCTCCAATCAGAGCGCGCGCCTGTACTGCGCCTATGCCTACGCGGACGCGAGCGAGGGCGAGTCCACGACCGACATGGTCTTTGCGGGGGAGAACCTCGTCTACGAAAACGGCTCCAAGCTCGCCGCGACCAAACTGCTTACCTGCGATATGGCCGTCGCCGACGTCGATCTCGATCGTCTGGTGGCTGAGCGCCGTCGCTCGACGACGTGGACGCGCACCGACGATGCGCCGGAGGCCACGATCGTTGAATTTTCGTTTGAGGGGGTGCTGGACGAAGAGCCTGTCCTGCGCGATGCGCTCAATATCGACCGCGGTTTCCCGCGTGCGCCTTTTGTGCCGGCCGACCATGGTGACCTGGCCGAGCGCTGCGAGACCATCCTCGACCTGCAGACCGCCGGCCTCAAGACCCGCCTTGCCCATACGGGCACCAAGGCGGCCGTCATCGGCCTTTCGGGCGGTCTCGATTCCACGCTGGCGCTACTTGTGACCGTGCGTGCGTTCGACGCCTTGGGGCTGCCGCGCACTGGTATCACAGCCGTGTCCATGCCCGGCTTCGGCACGACGCATCGCACCAAGTCGAATGCCGAGTCGCTCGCTCGCGACCTGGGTGTGAGCTTCCGCGAGGTTTCGATCCACGCGGCAGTGGAGCAGCACTTCAAGGACATTGAGCATGATCCAGCTGTGCAGGACGTGACCTACGAGAACAGCCAGGCGCGCGAGCGTACGCAGATTCTGATGGATCTGGCCAACCAGGCTGGCGGTTTTGTCATTGGCACGGGCGACCTGTCGGAGCTGGCGCTCGGCTGGGCTACCTATAACGGCGACCACATGAGCATGTACGCCGTCAACGCGAGCGTGCCTAAGACGCTTGTGCGCCATCTGGTGCGCTATGCGGCCGATGTGTTTGGCGGGCGTATTGCCGAGACGCTGCTCGACATCCTCGATACGCCGGTGTCCCCCGAGCTTCTGCCGCCCACGGGCGACGGCGAGATTGCGCAGAAGACCGAGGATTTGGTGGGCCCGTACGAGTTGCACGACTACTTCCTCTACTACCTGCTGCGTTTTGGCTTTGAGCCGGGCAAGATCTACCGCATGGCGCTCAAGAGCTTCGAGGGCGTCTACGACGCCAAGACCGTCCACACGTGGCTACGTACGTTCTACCGTCGCTTCTTTGCCCAGCAGTTTAAGCGCAGCTGCCTGCCCGATGGTCCCAAGGTGGGCTCGGTGACGCTCAGCCCGCGCGGCGATTGGCGTATGCCGAGTGACGCTAGCTCGCGTCTGTGGCTTGCGCAGATCGATGCGCTCAATCCAGTTGACTAAGGTTGGCTAAATTGAACCAATACGGGGGTTGCAAGCGTTACACTTTTGCAATCTGATGGCCCGTATCGCGCGGCGCTCTTGTCGGAGCGCCGCGTTTTTCATATCGAAAGGTGGCACCATGCAGGCATCGCAGCGTCTCGACCGCTTTGGCGCGGAGGTCTTCGCCTCGCTCAACAACAAGCTTCTCGCGCTGAAGGCTCAGGGCAAGACCATTTACAACATGAGCGTGGGCACGCCCGACTTTAAGCCGTACGACCACGTGGTCGAGGCGCTCACGCAGGCAGCCCAAGATCCCGAGATGTGGAAGTATGCCCTGCGCGACCTGCCCGAACTCAAGCAAGCCGTGTGCGATTACTATGAGCGTCGCTTTGGCGTTTCGGGCATTACGCCGTCTATGGTGCAGTCGTGCAACGGCACGCAGGAGGGCGTGGGCCATTTGGGCCTGGCCCTGCTCGATCCGGGTGACACCATTCTGGTTCCCGATCCGTGCTACCCGGTCTTTGAGGCGGGTGCCAAGATCGCCGATGCCAAGCTCGAGTACTATCCGCTGGTTGCCGAGCACAATTACCTGCCCTATGTGGCGGGCATCGATCCCGAGGTGGCCGATCGTGCCAAGTATATGATCGTGTCGCTGCCCGCGAACCCGGTCGGCTCGGTGGGCACGCCCGAGGTCTACGAGGAGATTATCGCCTTTGCCCGCGAGCATGATCTGTTGATCGTTCATGACAACGCGTACTCCGACATCGTGTTCGACGGTGAGCCGGGTGGCAGCTTCCTGCAGTACCCCGGTGCGCTCGAGGTGGGCGTGGAGTTCTTCTCGCTCTCCAAGTCGTTTAACGTCACCGGCGCGCGCATCGGCTTTTTGGTCGGTCGCGAGGATGTGGTCTCGGCCTTTGCCAAGCTGCGCGGCCAGATCGACTTCGGCATGTTCTTCCCGATCCAGAAGGCCGCCATCGCCTGTCTGAACGGTCCGCGCGATGAGGTCGAGGCGCAGCGCCTGAAGTACCAGGAGCGCCGCGATGCCCTGTGC
>DBFBKG010000065.1:0-6641 GCA_048203815.1 Collinsella sp.
GTGATAAAGATATTCAATGCCAATGGTTCGAATTGGTAAATAGTGGACATTTGTATCGTATTTAGGCTTGCTGTGCAATAATTTGCGTAGCAATACTTAAGGAGCCTCATATGAGTGATTTTGTCCTGACCTGTGAATCCGCTGCTGACCGAACCCGTGAGTTCTTTGCGTCGCGCAATATCCCTGTCGTGTGTTTTCACTACGAGATCGACGATGTTGTCCATGACGATGACCTGTATCAGTCGATTTCACCGGACGAGTTTTTTGCCCAGATTGCCGCGGGCGCCATGCCCAAGACGTCTCAGGTGAGCGTGGGTGAGTACGAGGAGTTTTGGGAGCCGTTTGTTGCCGAGGGTAAAGACGTGCTGCATCTGACGCTGTCGTCGGGTATTTCGGGTACGTATGGTTCGGCTTGCGTTGCGGCGCAGATGCTCGCGGATCGCTATCCTCAGGGCGGCAAGGTGCGCGTCATCGATTCGCTGGCGGCGTCTTCGGGCTTTGGCCTATTGCTGGAATATGCCGCCGACGTGCGCGATAGCGGCGCTTCGCTCGACGAGACGGCCGCTTGGATTGAGGAGCATAAACTCTACCTTCACCACTGGTTCTTCTCGACCGATCTGTCGAGCTACCTGCGCGGCGGTCGCATTTCAGCCGCGAGCGCGATCATCGGCACGGCGCTTAAGATTTGCCCGCTTATGACGGTCGATTGCGAAGGCAAGCTGTCGCCACGTGAGAAGATCCGCACCAAGAAGCGCGCGATTTCCGAGATGGCCAAGACCATGATGGCACACGTGCAGGACGGTGTGGATTATTCGGGTAAGTGCATCATGTCGCACTCGGCGTGCCGTGAGGATGCCGAGGCAGTTGCGGCGCTGATTGAGGAACAGGTTCCGCAGCTTAAAGGCAAGATTGAGATCAATGACATCGGTACTCTGATTGGCTCGCATACCGGACCTGGTACGGTGGCGCTCTTCTTTATGGGCGACAAGCGCGTGGATTAACTTGGCTCATCACGTCGCTGCGTGATTGCTCAAACGAAAACGGCCCGCCTCACGTTTGTGGGGCGGGCCTTGCTGTTGCGGCTAGCGTTTCTTTCCGCGGAAGAAGAAGCCGTGCAGTGACGGCTTGAGGCCGCGGTTGGCGCGATGCTCCTCGACGCGCTCGTGGATCGAAGCGACACGCTCGATGACTTCGTCGGGAATCGGCACGTCGGGATTCATGTTCTCGACCTGGCTGACCTCGGCGGCGGCGACCTGGTCGATAATGGGCACATCGTCGCGCGAGATGACAGGTGTGGCGTCTTCCTTCATCTTGCGATAACGCTGCATCATGTCGGTCTGTAGCTGCTGGGCCGAAGGCGGCGTCCAGATGATGGCGTTGGCGCCGGCGGCGATGGTCTCACGGATGCTCTCGGGTGTCTTGCCGCCCGGCGCGATGAGCGGCAGGTTGGGATAGTGCTCGCGCAGTTCACGCAGGACCTGGGGTGTGTTTTTGCCGGCGGCGATGTTGAGAATCTTGGCACCGGTGCGCACTTTGGCATGCGCATCATCGTCGCAACGTACGACTGTGGCGATGACGGGGATGTCGGCGATGTTGGTGATGTGCTCGACCATCTCGGCAGTGGCGGGGGAGTTGACCACGCAGCCCGCCGCGCCCTGCATCTCGGAGACGGCTGCCATCTGTACGGAGCGCTTACCGGTCGTAGTTCCGCCGCCCACGCCTACAAAGACCGGGCACTCGGCGACGGTCAACAGCGCCTGCGTAATGGCCGGCTGCGGCGTGAAGGGGTAAACGGCAAAGACGGCATCGGCGTTGGAGTTGCGGATGACGGCCACGTCGGTGGTGTAGATGAGCGATTTGATACGACGTCCGAAGAGCGTGAAGCCGCTGGCCTCCTCGATCTCGTCGGGCATGCGAAGGGCCGCCTTGCGCAAACGCCCGTCGATGGGCAGCGGCTCCATGGGGAGCAGTCCGTTGGGGGTCACGGCTACCTGGGGCTCGGTGAACTCGTCTGCGAGCTCGACCTCGGAAAAATCGACCGAGGCGACGATGTCCTCGTGAACCTCGGCAGGTACATCGATGGGAGCTTGGTCGTTTGCCGCGGCAGGCGTGTCGAAGGAGCTGGTGCCGACGAAGGCGTCGACGCGCTCATTTAGATCGTTGAGGGTATCCATGGAGGCTCGATTCTATGTGATGATGGCCGGCGCGATGCAGCCGGAATTGCGAATGCTAAATCGTTTGACGAGTTGATTTTTCCCCGCCGCGCCATCCGTTAGACCGAAGGGCCGGCGAACGTGAAGGAGCTGTGGTGGCGGGTATCGAGGTGCTATCTTGAAAGCCCCGTTTAAAAGAGAGGTGACGCGGTATGGAATTGACAGCAATGTTTGGCTCGATCGGCCTGTGTGTGGGCGCAATCGTTGCCGCCGCGGTCATCTACTTTGTGGTCACGGCCATTAAGGGCAAAAGGGTCGAACGCAAGGAGCGTGCGATGCTTAAACAGCATTGCGACCAGCAGGGCAAACGCGCACGGAGATAGCTTGTTGAGTTTTTGATCCGTGCGCTAGCTGCGTTTTCGGATCAGGGCAATGTAGAAGCCCTCAAAGTCGCGGCTAGGCGGAATGGTCAGCGTGCCGGGCATACCGTTGGCGACGGACGAGACGTGGCCGGCGGCGATGGCCTCGGTGAGAGCGTTGCTCTCGATATGCGGCTCCTCGCCGGCATCCTGGGCACGGCGCGTTTCGCTTTCGCTCGGCGTGCCGTCGAGGGGGATGAGCTCGCAGTCCATGTGCTTGTCGAGTGCCTCTTGCAGGGCGTCCTCGTTTTCCTGCGGCAAGATCGAACAAGTGGAATAGACGAGCGTGCCGCCCGGTTTGAGGGCACCCATGGCGCGGTCCAGAAGCGCGCGCTGCGAGCGTGCGCACTTGCAAAGCAGCTGCTCCGTGAGCCCGTGCAGACTTTTCTCGTTGCCGCTGATGACGGTGCCCGTGCCGGTGCAGGGAGCGTCGAGCAGGATGCGGTCAAAGCGGAAGAACTCGTCGAGCTCGCGTGCGTCGATACGCATGACGGGCACGTTTTTGGCACCCTGGCGGTGGAGGTTGGACTCAAGCTTTTCGGCGCGGGGAATGCTCATCTCACAGGCGGTGAGGTGCGCCTGTCCCTGGGTGAGGGCGGCGATCTGCGTTGTCTTGCCGCCGGGGGCTGCGCACATGTCCAGGATGTCCTCGCCTGCCTGGGCGCCCAGGACCAACGGCGGCATCATGGATGACAGGCTCTGCAGGTAGATCTTGCCGTCGCGGTAGATGTCGAGATCCCACAGATCGGAAACCTGGGCCTCGGGCAGGATAAAGGCGTCTGGGTACCAGGCGACGGGGTTGTGGGCGATGCCGGCGGCACCGAGCGCCGCAGCGATGTCCTCGGCGGTCGCCTTGAGCGTGTTGGCGCGCAGCGTGACCGGGCGTGTGGTCGCGGCGCCGAAGCCCTCGATCATGAGCTTGGCATCGGCGGGCGCATAGGCGCCGGCGACCGTGTCGACCATAAAGCGCGGCAGGTCGGCGGCGGAGTGTTGGGCGGCAAGCTGGTCAGAAAGCTCGGTAGCAGCAAACTGCCTGAGCTTGAGCTCGGCCTTGACCTGCTTTTTCTGCTTACGACGACGCGGCTTGGACATCCGTCTTTCCTTCCCATTCCATTACATGTCGAGTGTTGTTTTAGTACTGGCTCTCGTGCTTGCTGAAGAAGTCGAAGCGCGGGGGCAGCGGCTTCACGCGGTGCTCGCCGGGCTTCTCGCCCAGGCTCTCCACAAACTCGTCCGTGGAGGCAAAGATGTTATCCCAGCTAAAGAAGGCGACCGGATCGACGTCGAAGTACTCGCAGATGAGCTCGCAGCCGGCCGGGACGATGCCGTGCATGAGCACGGTCGCTACGCGCAGCTCGGTAAAGGCGTCGACGAGGGCCTGCGTCATTGCGGCGTTGGCTGGCTCGCCCTCGAGCTTGTTGGCGGCCTTGGAGGCGTCGCTCCAGCGCTTGTTGGCGGCGCGCAGGTAGTCGTCGCACACGGCGAGCGCTCGGTGCGTCTCGAACTTGTACATGGCCTGCTCAAAGGCGAGGGCTGCCTGCTGGGCGGCTTCGACCACGGTGTCAGAAGCGGCACCGGCGGGGATGCAACCGTTGCGATAGGGGCTCTCGTCGCCCTCCTTGATGGCGACGCCGTAGAAGCAGCTGCGGGCCAGGCGGTTGAAGACGCCGGTCAAAAGGGCGCTCTCCTTAAGGGCCGGATCGATGACGCGCTTGTCGTCGCAGGCGCGTACCTCGTTGCCGTCCTTGTCCTTGCCGGTCACGCGCGTGTCGTATGCCTTGGGGCTAAAGCTCACCGGCTTTTCGGACAGGCCGAGCGACAGCCAGTGCGCGCGCATCTGCTCGCAGGTGTAGTGGTTGAGCAGGTCGTCTGCCGGCGGGGGAGGCGTCTGCGAGGACGAGCTGGCTTTTTTGCCCATGTAGAGCAGGTGATAGCAGGCGCTGACGGTGCTCTGCGTAAGGTCCCAACCCAGGGCCTCCCACATGGCGGTCTGAGCGATGCAGTAGAAATAGATGTTGTCCTGACCGATGAACTGGTAGATCTGAGCGTCGTCAGAGCACCACCAGTCGCGCCAGTCGAGCGAGCTGTGCTGGTAGGTGGGAGCGGGTACCTGCGTGGAATCGGCGGCGGGCTCGCCCATGAGGGCGGCATCCTGGGCGGCGACGCCCTCGGTCACGCCGGCGGCCTTGGCATCGCGTGCGAGCACGGTACGCGTATAGCTGATGGGCGCCCACAGGCTCTCGGGCCAGCACCAGCAGGTGACGTCGGAGACGCCATCGACCTCGGGCACCGGAACGCCCCAGTCGATGTTGCCGGTGATGCGGAAGGGCACGAGCGCCTTGCCGCTGCGGAAACGCACGCCGCCGTTGGCGAGCACCGCGTGGGCATCGTCGCGCTCCTTCCAGCTGGGGAAGGTGACGGTAAAGCTGCTCTTGTTGCCCTCGGGCTCCAGGACGGTGTGCTCGGGAAGCTGATCTTCGACGGCATCGAAGGCCTCGCGGAACTTGTTCTGGATGTAGAGCTGAGCCGGCAGCAGCCACTCCTCCATGGTCTTGGAGACCACGGAACGAACCTGCGGGTTCTGGGCGAGCTTGGCGGTATAGGTCTTCATAAAGTCGAGGTAGGCCGGCAGGTCGAAGTAGAGGTTGTCGACCGGGCGCAGCTCGGGCACCTCGCCGGTGAGCTGGCTCTTAGGCGCGATGAGCTCCTCGGGCTCAAACTGGTGACCCAGGTCGCACTCGTCGGCATAGGCCTTCTCGGACTTGCAGCCCTGGATGGGGCAGCGGCCGATCACCTGGCGGCCGTTGAGGAACGTGCCGGCCTTGGCATCGTAGAACTGCAGCGTGGAGCGCTTGGAGATGGTGCCCTGCTCGTGCAGGCGCTCGATAATCTCGGCGGTCACCTCGTTGTGGATCTGGGCCGCCGGCTCAAGGCCCGAGCCGCCGTAGATGTCGCAGCTGATGTTGTAGTTGTTGAGGGTCGCGGCCTGGCGGGAGTGGTTGGACTCGACGTACTCGCTAATGGACTTGTCGTAGCCCTCGTTCTCCTTGAGCTTGCGGTAGCTCTCCATGATGGGCGATCCGTAGCAGTCGGTTCCCGAGGTGAAGATGACATTCTCGCGGCCCAGGCGGTCGCGCAGGAAGCGGGCGAAGAAGTCGGCCGGGACAAAGACGCCGCCGACGTGGCCAAAGTGAAGGCCCTTGTTGCCGTAGGGCTCGCCGGCGGTAACGATGGCGCGGCGAGGCCAGCTGGGACGGTCGTTCATGGAATATTTGGATGCCATGGGACTCCTTCGCATATGGTGAGAGCGCGGCCGGGCGCGAGGCTCGGCGGCGCGGTGGTCAATTCGTGCATATCGTTCGACATTATCGCACATGCGGACGGGTACGTGGCAGGGGCGCTATCCTAAGATGCTATGAATGAGATTTCCAACATACATGCGTTTGAGGACGAGGATTTTCTGCACGTCTGCTTTGTGTGGGGGATGGCCGTGCTTGGCGCATTTGCCGTGTGCCTGGTGCCGGTGTTTATGCTGCTGGGTGGGCCCGCGGACCTGGATGCGGCTGACGCGGGCGGCTGGACGGCCGTCTTGGGCTGGCTAGTCGGCTTGGCTGCGGTTTCGGCGGCGTCATTTGCCGTGCACGAGCTGGTGCACGCGGTGTTCTTTAAGTTGTTTGCGCCCGCCGGTGCTCGGGTGACCTTTGGGGCAAATCTCGAAACCTGCATGATTTACGCCTGCGCCGAGGGCGTGGTGTATTCGCGCCGGCGGTACATGGTCATTTGCCTAGCGCCGACGGTTGTTGTGACGACAACGTTTGTCCTGGGGCTTGCGTTCTCGGGCTATCCGCTGCTGTGCTACCTGGCGGCTGGTTTGCACTTGTCGGGCTGTGTGAGCGACTGGTATTACGTGCGGACCATTTTGCGCGACCGCCGCATTGTCGCCTGCGAGGACACGTCCTTTGGCGTGCGCTTTTTTGGTCAGTAGTCTTTTTGGGACGGGGCTATTTTGACTACTTTTTGGAGATGGGTATTTTTGACTGCTTTACGTCAAAAGTAGTCAAAATAGCCC
>DBFBKG010000066.1:0-9360 GCA_048203815.1 Collinsella sp.
CATGCCGCGCGCGAGGCGGTCCTTCGCGGGCGTGCGAGCATCTTTGTCTATCCGCTGCGTGCGCTCGTTGCCGACCAGGCCTATCACCTCTCGTCGACGATGGCCGCGCTCGGCATTGGCGTAGGCGTGCTGACCGGCGAGACCGTGGAGGCGGCGCGCGATGACGTGTTTGCTGGCTTGGCTGCGGGCCGCACCGGCATCGTGCTCACGACGCCCGAGTTCCTGTCCATTCACCGCGACCGCTTTGCGCGTTCGGGCCGCATCGGTTTTGTCGTTATCGATGAGGCGCATCATGCCGGTCTTGCCAAGGGCGGCGACCGCAGCGCCTATCTTGACATGCCCGATATCCTCAGGGCCCTGGGCGACCCGGTCGTTCTGGCCGCGACTGCCACCGCAACGGCTCCGGTTGTGGCCGAGCTCGCCCGCGTGCTACCGATTACCCGCACGGTGGTCGACGAGACGGTGCGCGAGAACTTGCAGCTCGAGGATGACCGAGACCTTGCAAGCCGCGAGAACCGCCTGGTGTCAATCGTGGCGACGGGGGAGAAGACCGTCATCTACGTCAACTCGCGCGACCAGTCCGTGGCGCTTGCTAAGACGCTGCGCAAGCGGGTACCCGATTGCGCGACTCGCATCGCGTTCTATAACGCGGGGCTTGCGCGCTCCGATCGTCGCCGTGTCGAGGAAGCGTTTCGTGATGGAAGCCTCAGCTGCATCGTTTCGACCTCGGCCTTCGGTGAGGGCGTGAACCTGCCCGATATCCGTCATGTCGTGCTCTACCACATGCCGTTTGGCAGCATTGAGTTCAACCAGATGAGCGGACGCGCCGGTCGCGATGGACAACCCGCCGTGATTCACCTGCTCTATTCGTCGCGTGACGCCCGCATTAACGAGCGCCTACTCGACTGCTATGCGCCCGAGCGCGACGAGCTCGTCACGCTCTATCGCGCGTTGCAGACTATGTGGCGCTCCAACCGCGGCAAGACTGGAGACGATTCGTTTAGTGCGAGCGATATCGACATCGCGCAGATGTGCCTCGCCATCGATGCCCGCACGCCGGTCGACGAGCGCTCGGTGGCAAGTGGTCTGGGAATCTTTGAAGAGCTTGGTTTCTGCCGCGTTTCGGGGTTTGACGACACCCGTCGCATCGCGATGGCAGAAAACCCCGGCCGTGTGCAATTGAGCAGGTCAATCCGCTATTTGGAGGGCTTGCGCTCGCGCATGGAGTTCTCGGCTTTCCGGAGCTGGGCGCTTGATTCGTGCGCTTCTGATATGCTAGCCAAAGTTAACCGCCCGATCGTACCGCGGGCCTAGGGGAAGGGGACCTCGATGGATGCCGCAGCCCGTACCGCCCATGATTCCACCCTCCAGCCGTTTTCGGAGATGGAGCACTATAAGCATGCCGATGAGCTGCCGCCCGAGATTATGGCGGACAGCTACGACAAGCTGGAGCGCCTGTGCCTCAAATATATGAATGAGGACGACTTCTCCAAGGTGGAGCAGGCCTATTGCTTTGCTGCCGAGAAGCACTGCAACCAAAAGCGGCGCTCGGGTGAGATGTACATCAACCATCCCGTCGAGGTGGCCATCATTTTGGCCGACCTCAAGATGGACTGCGATGTGGTGTGCGCCGCGCTGCTGCACGATACCGTCGAGGATACCGAGACCTCGCTTGCCGACGTGTCCGGCCTGTTTGGCGATACGGTAGCCGAGCTCGTCGATGGCGTGACCAAGCTCACCAACATCGAAGTCGACAGCATGGACGAGAAACAGGCCCTCACGCTGCGCAAGATGTTCCTCGCCATGTCCAAGGACATCCGCGTCATTATCGTTAAGCTTGCCGACCGCCTGCATAACATGCGTACGCTGGCGGCCCTTCGCGAGGACCGTCGCCTGTTTAAGGCTCGCGAGACCATGGACGTGTATGCGCCCCTGGCCGACCGTCTGGGCATGAGCTCTATTAAGTGGGAGCTCGAGGACCTGTCCTTCTTCTACCTGGAGCCCGATGCCTACCAGCGCATTGCGCGCATGGTGGCTGAGTCGCGCGAGGTTCGCGAGCGCTATCTGGCCGAGACCATCAAGACGCTCACCGACGAGCTCAACCGCATTGGCCTGGAGGGCTTCCAGATCAATGGCCGTTCCAAGCACTATTGGTCCATCTACCAAAAGATGAAGCGCAAGGGCAAGGAATTCTCCGAGATCTACGACCTGGTGGCGCTGCGCGTCATCACGCATTCGGTGCGCGATTGCTACTCCACGCTCGGCGCGGTGCATACGCTGTGGCACCCCATGCCTGGTCGCTTTAAAGACTATATCGCCATGCCCAAGGTCAATAACTACCAGTCGCTCCATACGACGGTTATCGGCCCCACGGCCCGCCCGCTCGAGATTCAGATTCGAACCTACGAGATGCATGAGCAGGCCGAGTACGGCATTGCCGCCCACTGGCTCTATAAGAAGTCGGGCGGATCGTCTGCCTCCAAGACCAACGATGCGCAGCGTCTGGACGATCAGATTAACTGGCTCAAGCACTCGCTCGACTGGGCGGCGTCTGACGAGATCACCGATGCCAAGGAATACCTGCACTCGCTGAAGGTCGACTTGTTTGACCAGGAAATATTTGTCTTTACGCCCAAGGGCGAGGTCATGGCGCTTCGTGCCGGCTCCACGCCGCTCGACTTTGCCTACGCCGTTCACACCGAGGTGGGCAACCACTGCGTCGGCGCTAAGATCAACGGTGCGGTGGCCCCGCTCACGCACGAGATCAAGACGGGCGACCGTGTCGAGATCCTGACCAACAAGAGTTCCAAGCCGTCGCGTGATTGGCTCAAGATCGTCAAGACGCCTTCGGCCAAGTCAAAGATTCGCCGTTACTTCGCCGCCGCGACCAAGGACGACGACGCTGCTGCCGGCCGCGATATACTGGCCAAGGACTTGCGCAAGCGCGGGTATGGCATCTCTACGCCGCGATCCACGCGTGCGCTCAACGCCGTGGCGGAGCAGCTGAACTTCAAGCAGCTCGAGGACCTGTTTGCCGCCGTGGGCGCCGGCAAGGTTGCCCCGCGCGCTGTGGGTAACAAGGTCGAGCAAATCTTGGACCCCAAGCCCGAGGAACAGCTCACCAAGGCCGAGGCTATCGCCGAGGTCGTGAAACAGCCGGCCCGAGGCTCCAACCGCAAGCCGCAAAAGCGCGGCAAGAGCGCCAGCAACGGCATTCTCGTCAAGGGCGAGAGCAACAGCGGGCTGCTGGTCCGTCTGGCGCATTGCTGCAATCCGGTGACGGGCGACGATATCGTCGGCTTCATCACGCGCGGCCGCGGCGTTTCGGTGCATCGCGCCAACTGCCCCAACGTCAAGGGTCTTATGGAGCATCCCGAGCGCATGATCGAAGTGGAGTGGGACGGCGCTGCCGACACCCTCTTCCAGGTCGAGATCGTGGTCGAGTGCCTGGACCGCATGGGTCTGCTCAAGGATGTCACCATTGCCATTGGCGATGCGGGCGGCAATATCCTTTCTGCCGCCACCTCGACCAACCGCGAGGGTATTGCAACCCTGCGCTTTATGGTCGAGATCTCGGACGCGAGTGGGCTGGATCCGCTGCTGGCCTCTATCAGCAGCGTTGACTCGGTCTACGACGCGCGCCGCCTGATGCCCGGCGAGGGTGGAGCCCAGCTTAAGCGCCGCGTATAGTCGCGACGAACGTGCCACATTATCGATATTCGCTACACTCGAGGCATCGTTCGATGCCTCGAGTTCTATAGAGAGGAGAGGGACATGAGTGCTGTGTCCTTGGATGTAACTCCCAAGGGATCGGTCGAGATCGAGACGCTCGTAAATGGTCCCATTCAGACCAATAGCTATGCTGCTATTTCGGACAATGAGTGCGTGATTATCGACCCCGCATGGGACGGCGAGCGCTTGGTAGAGCATATTCGAGCCAAGCATCCCGGCGTACGCATGCTTGGTGCCGTATGCACTCACGGCCATGCCGATCATGTTGGTGGTGTTGCCGGCGTGCGAACCACCGTTGGCGAGGGTTGTCAGTATGAGCTGTGTGCTAAGGATGTGGCGGTGCCGCATGCGAACATCGAGGAACAGCGAGCTATGTGGGGCATTGAGACGCCCGACCCTGGGGAGCCGACGCGCCTGCTCGCCGAGGGCGATACTCTCGAGGTGGGCGATATCTGCCTGCAGGTGATCGAGACACCAGGGCATACGCCGGGCGGAATCGTCTTGTTTGCTGCCACCGAGCAGGGGAACATTGCCTTTGTGGGCGACACCCTGTTTCCGGGTGGGCACGGCCGCACCGATCTTTCTGGAGGAGACGAGGCGGCGATTCTGCGCTCGCTCTCCAAGCTCGCCCGGCTTCTCCCGCCCGATACCGTTTGCCTAACCGGCCATGGCGATTCGACCACCATGGCACGCGAGCTCATGCAGAACCCTTTCATGCAGGTGTAGCTTTACAGTCGGCTTCTGAAGCACGAGAAGCGTCCAAACGTCAAGCTATTTTTCCCCAACGGGTCAATTTCGTAGGGCAAACGGTCAAAAAAGTCTGTTTGGACGATATTCGTGAACAAACGAACGTTTATGCTCGGGTGCGCCGTGGTAAAATCACAGGCGTTATCGGAGCAACCTTACAGGAGGTTTCTTTTATGCTCGTCAACGCAGCAGACATGCTCAAGAAGGCCGAGGCCGGCAAGTACGGTCTCGGTGCCTTCAACACCAACAACCTCGAGTGGACCCTGGCTATTCTCCAGGCCGCCGAGGAGGCCAAGTCTCCGCTGATCCTTCAGTGCACCGCTGGTGCCGCTAAGTGGATGGGCGGTTTCAAGGTCTGCGCCGACATGGTCAAGGCTGCCGTCGAGGCCACGGGCGTTACCGTTCCCGTCGCCCTTCACCTCGATCACGGTTCTTACGAGGACTGCTTCAAGTGCATCGAGGCCGGCTTCACGTCCATCATGTATGACGGCTCTCACGAGGAGACCTTCCAGCTTAACCTCGACCGCACCAAGGAGCTCGTTGAGCTTGCCCACTCCAAGGGCATGTCCATCGAGGCCGAGGTCGGCGGCATCGGCGGCACCGAGGACGGCGTGACCTCCAGCGGCGAGCTCGCTGATCCTGCTGAGTGCAAGCAGATTGCTGACCTGGGCGTCGACTTCCTCGCCTGCGGTATCGGCAACATCCACGGCGTGTATCCCGCCGACTGGGCTGGCCTTTCCTTCGAGCGTCTGGGCGAGATCAAGGCCCAGACCGGCGACCTGCCCCTCGTTCTGCACGGTGGCACCGGCATCCCCGAGGATCAGATCAAGAAGGCCATCTCCCTGGGCATCTCCAAGATCAACGTCAACACCGACCTGCAGCTCGTCTTCGCCAAGGGCGTCCGCGAGTACATCGAGGCTGGCAAGGATCAGCAGGGCAAGGGCTTTGATCCCCGCAAGCTCCTCAAGCCTGGTCGCGACAACATCGTTGCCCGCACCAAGGAGCTCATGGAGGAGTTTGGCTCCGTCAACAAGGCGTAAGCGTCGCTAAACTTCCCACCGGAAGCCCCGTCTCCCTACACTGTTTCCTTTGCGCTCACCTGGCTTCGCCAGAAGTCGCGCCAAGGAAACAGTTTCTGGGGACGGGGCTTCCTTTGTTTAACGCCGCAGGGTTGCGAGGCTGAATTCATTTTTATAGGTACCGTTTATCGGTGTTGAGGGTTCCTTTATTGGGGCTTTCTTTTTATCTCGCTACAATGGACTTCAAGCGTTCTAGTGACTTGGAGTTTTGGTATGGCTGTTATTGATGTGCTGCCTTCTGATGGGAAGGTTATTGACGAGGGCCCTGTTGGTTGCTCTGTTGATGTTTGCTGTGATGATTTTCGCCATCTCGATATTGGACTACCGCCCGAGATTCTTCGTCTTAAGGATGCCGGGTATTTGACGCAGGCTGTTGCTGCTTGCGATCGCCTTTTGGAGCAGAACCCTGAGCCTTCGCTGGCTGCTTGTGTTCGTGCCGAGCGGTATCGCATGCTCGAGACGCCGCTTCATTTTTCGGTGTCGCGTGATCGAGCCATTGCGATGATTCGCGAGGAGTGGCCAGAGTTTACCGAAGAGCAGTTTGACGACCTGATTGATCGTAAGCGTATTGACTGGCGCTTTATCGATGGCGAGCTGTTCGTTCTCGACAACTTCCTTGATTCGCTTCGCGTGTACCCCAAGGAGGTTCCTAGCCTGCGTCCCGATTCTGCGGACGGCATTGCGCTGCGTAACCAGATGCTCAGGGAGATAGAGTCGCAAAACGGGTTGACTCGCGTCATCACGCTTAAGGCATCCGTGTCTGTCCCCGGGGCTCTGGAGGGAGAGACTGTTCGCGCGTGGCTACCCGTTGCCGCCGCCTGTCGTCAACAGTCTCATATCGAGATTCTCGATATGACGCCGGAGGGGAATGTTGCCTCAGAAAACGTTTCGGCTCGTACTGCCTCTTGGATATCTTCGACTGAACATTCATTCTCGGTGACCTATCGCTATCACATCGATGCCGCCTATTGCGATATCTATGGTGGCGCGCTCCCATCGCATCCCTGTATGGACGCGCCACTGCCCGAGGACACCTCCGAGGACCGTCCGCACATTGCGTTCACGCCGTACCTGCGACAGTTGACGGAGCGTGTTATTGACGGGCTCGAGGATCCGCTCGATCGCGCTCGTGCTATCTATGATTACCTGACACAGCATATTGACTATCGCTATCAGCCACCGTACCTGCTTTTGGGATCTATTGCCGATGACTGTGCACACTCGCTCCGCGGCGATTGCGGCGTTATGGCGCTCACGTTTATCACCATGTGCCGCATTGCGGGCGTTCCTGCCCGTTGGCAGAGTGGCCTGTATGTTGCTCCCGATTCGGTGGGGCCGCACGATTGGGCTGAGTTCTATACGCCACAGACCGGGTGGCTTAACGCCGACGTATCGTTTGGTTCCTCGGCACGCAGGATGGGGGAGGAGTGGCGTCGTCGTCACTACTTTGGCAATCTCGACCCGTGGCGTATGGTGGCCAACAATCGATTCCAGGCTGAGCTTGTGCCTGCTTTCGATGGCATGCGTGAGGACCCCTATGACAACCAGATGGGCGAGGCCTCGGTTGACGGACGTGGATGTCGTAAGCGGGAGATGTTGCGCAAGGTTGAGCTTATCGAAATGCTCGAAGTTCCATTTTCGGACTAATCAACAGAAAGCTGTGATAAACTAACTCACGCATTACGTGCCCGAGTGGCGGAATTGGCAGACGCAGTGGACTCAAAATCCACCGTTGGCAACAACGTGCGAGTTCGAGTCTCGCCTCGGGCACCATACATGCAAGTGGGCGTTCAAGGGGGTCAAGGCCCCCTTTTTCGTGCCGAACTCGCGTGAGCGCGCGGAGCGTCAAGCAAACAGGCCCGTGGCCTGTTTGTAGCGGAGCGTGGCGAGGGCGCCGCGCGCCCGAAGCCCGGGGCTTCGCGGAGCGAAGGCCCTTCGAGTCTCGCCTCGGGCACCATACATGCACCTGCGCTTCAAGGGGGTCAAGGCCCCCTTTTTCGTGTACGTAATGTGATAACGCGCGGTACGTGTTATTATTCGCAAGGCGTTGTTCCCGCAATGCCCTAAAGAGGAACCCGAGGGTTCCCACCTTTTGGCGCCAATGAGCAGCTGACTGGTCATACAAACTAGATTCCCTTCCTCATACCGAGGATGTCTATGTGTACGACCTGGTTGCAAAGAAGCGCCGGGTTATTTTTTTATGAATGGAGGTAGGGAAAATAGCTAAGTCTGATGACACCCGCATCAACGACGAGATCACTGCATCTTCGTGCCGTTTGATTGGCGTCGATGGCTCTCAGCTCGGCCTGTTCGCCATCCGCGATGCCCAGCGCGTCGCCGACGATCAGGGTCTCGACCTGGTCGAGATCGCTCCCAACGCGGAGCCGCCGGTCTGCAAGGTCATGGACTACGGTAAGTTCAAGTACCAGCAGGCCATGAAGGCCAAGGCTGCTCGTAAGAACCAGTCCAAGGTCGAGGTCAAGGAAATGAAGTTCCGACCCAAGATTGACGTTGGCGATTACGAGACCAAGAAGGGCCACGTTCTGCGTTTCCTCAAGAAGGGCGCACGCGTTAAGATCACCATCATGTTCCGCGGCCGTGAGATGGCTCACCCGGAGCAGGGCCTTAACGTTCTCGAGCGTCTCGCCGAGGATCTCAAGCCTTACGCTACGGTCGAGTCCAAGCCTAAGATGGAAGGCCGTAACATGCTTATGCTGCTCGCCCCGATTAAGGGCGCCTTCGATGAGGATAAAGCGGCAAGCGATACTAAGTAACTAGTGTTCTGTAACCGATTAAGGAGTATTTCATGCCTAAGATGAAGTCCCACAGCGGCACCAAGAAGCGTTTCCGCAAGACTGGTACCGGCAAGCTTATGCGCGCCAAGGCTTTCAAGAGCCACATCCTGAGCAAGAAGTCCACCAAGCGTAAGCGTGGCTTCCGTCAGGAGACCGAGATCGCCGCTGCCGACCGCAAGGTCATCAAGTCGCGTCTCGCCTAAGTTCGCGTTCCCGTTTTTCGTTTTACCGTCTAGGAGTTGATAGAACATGGCACGTATTAAGCGCGCTGTTGCCGCCAAGAAGAAGCGCCGTACCGTTATGCACCGTGCGAAGGGTTACTACGGTGCCGCTTCGCGTACTTACAAGCATGCTAAAGAGCAGGTCCAGCACTCCCTGCAGTATCAGTATCGTGATCGCCGCAACAAGAAGCGAGAGATCCGTTCTCTCTGGATCACCCGTATCAACGCTGCTGCTCGCCTGAACGACATCTCTTACTCTCAGTTCATGCACGGCCTGAAGGTTGCCGGCATCGAGCTCGACCGTAAGGTCCTGGCTCAGATGGCTTACGAGGACATCGAGTCCTTCAACGAGCTGGCTGCCATTGCCAAGAAGGCTCTCGAGGCCTAATAGATTCTGTTGAATCGCTAGGGGAGTGTCGCACTGTGCGCGGCACTCCCTCTTTTTTATCGAAAGCGCTGGTTTACATAGCAAAAAGCGCGGGTAGATAGACACTTACAGGTGACCGATCTTTATATATCTCTTAATCGAAGGGTCATCATCTGATACGTGCAGCATTTCTGCACCAGCCTTTCTATTACTTATATAGGAAGCGATATGTTGTGTAGGACTTGTGAAGAGTGGAATTGACGTCCCACATCGCTTCGCGGTCTGGCAATATATCTCCTTGCCGCGCGGCCCGGTGGAACCGGATGAGCCGCGGGGCGTGCACCTTGAGAACCGGATACTGCGAGGATGGACACACCAGTTGTGTCGCATCCGGGCAGACATCGAACCATTTGAAATGG
>DBFBKG010000067.1:0-6869 GCA_048203815.1 Collinsella sp.
CCGCCTATGAGCTACGTTGCCGTTCGCGGAAAGGGCGACCCAAATACCGAAGGTGGCGAGTATCAAAACGCCCTGCCGCTGCTTTACGGCATCGCCTATACCGTCAAGATGTCGAAGAAAGGCTCAAGGAATATCGAGGGCTATTTCGACTTTGTGGTACCGCCGCTCGAGGGTTTCTGGTGGCAAGACTCTCCGAGCGGCAACATCGATTATGTACGCAAGGACGATTTCAACTTTATCTCGTGCATCCGCCTACCCGATTTCGTCACCCGAGATGACTTTGACTGGGCAGTCGTGGAAGCCACGAACAAAAAGAAACTGGACTTTTCTGCCGTCGAGCTGCTTAAAGTTGACGAGGGTCTCTGCGTTCAATGCATGCACACCGGGCCCTACGACAACGAACCGGCGACCGTAGACGCTATGCATGAATACGCGACCGAGCTGGGCTATGTCCCCGACCTCTCAGACACCCGTTTACATCACGAAATCTATCTCTCCGATCCACGCAAATGTGCACCGGAGAAACTTAAGACTGTGGTTCGTCATCCTATCAAGCGCGCTGAATAGCGTGGGGCGCCGTCCCGCGCATCAGGTTTTAGTCCAGGCAATCAGCCGCTCCAAGGTCATCTGGCAGCTTCCTTGACGCAGGTCATCGTATCTTATAATTTTATGTCTCTAAAGCTGGAAAGCCTCTCAACGATGCGCAACTCCAGCTCTTTTTATACCAAGAGGCTTAAATGAAATACCAGAAGTCGTGGATATCCATCAACGAACAGATAGCACTATTGACAGAAAACAAGGGTCTTAAGTGCTCTGATCAAAGCGAACTCGAGCGAGCTTTGGTCGAAGTCGGCTACTTCAGGCAAAGTACTCGAGCGTTACTCCTCGTACGCACCCTCGAGCCGAAGTAGCCACTCCTTGCGATCGAGCCCGCCGGCATATCCGTTGAGCGAACCATCGGCCGCCACCACGCGATGGCACGGCACGATAATCGAAACAGGGTTGCGAGCGACCGCAGCCCCCACCGCACGGGGGGACACAACGGGTGCCTCGTTTCCCGGCACACGATGTCGAGCCGCAACGCGCTGAGCGATCTCGCCATACGTAGCGACCTCGCCACGCGGGATAGAGAGCAGCTCAAACCAAACCTCACGCTGAAATGCCGTGCCAATCATATGCAACGGCGGCGTAAACCGAGGCTCCTGCCCCGCAAAATAAGCATTCAGCCAAGCCCAGGAACGCTCAAGCACCGAAGACGCCGCACCATTTGCCGGACTCACCGACGACATGCCGCCAGCACCAGAAACTGCATCGGCGCCTTCAACATGTTCGGGATCTTCTTTGAGAAGCGTGGAGCCAAAGTGCTCCTGTCCCTCAAACCAAAGCCCCGTCAGACCGCGGCCATCAGCGGCAAGCAAGATTTCGCCCAAAGGCGAGGCAAATGTCGTCGTGACCACCAGCGGCTCCTTTCAAAACTCCGCAACATAATACCGCGAATTGTGCAGACAACCCCAATCGACCCCAAAGTCACCCAAGGCAGCAGGCGCAAAGCGCCGAGGCCGCCGCCGGGACCAGGGCCCGCAACAGCCACGCGCCCCCATATCAGCTCAGCGGCCCCAACCAACAACGGCCCCATCGCAGGCCGCTTGCAGCAGCGTCACCGCAGGCGGGGGCCGGGCTAGTTTTCAGAACACTCCGCAGAGCAGCTTAGCAATCTGGACGGCGTTAGTTGCCGCGCCCTTACGGATTTGGTCACCGCAGCACCAGAAAGTGATGCCGCGCGCAGCCTCGGGGTTCGAGATGTCGCGGCGCACACGACCGACCCAAATCAGGTCCTGGTCGGAGGTGTCCATCGGCGTGGGGAAACGGTCGTGCGCATCCTCGGCGCTCATGTCGTCAACCAGCTTCACGCCCGGAGCGGCAGCCAGCGCAACACGGGCCTCGTCAACCGTAATGTCACGCTCGAACTCGAGCGTGATGCTCTCGGAGTGCGAACGCAGCACGGGCACGCGCACGCAGGTGCAGTTCACGCGCAGCTCGGGCAGATGCATAATCTTGCGGCCCTCGTTTTGTAGCTTCATCTCCTCGGAGGTAAAGCCCTCCTCCTTGACGCCGCCAATCTGCGGAATCAGGTTACTCGCCAGCTGGGCGGCAAACGCGCGCGGCTCGGGAATCTCCTCGCCGCGACCCAGGGCGGCCAGCTGAGCCTCGAGCTCGGCCATACCGGGAGCACCGGCACCAGAAGCCGCCTGATACGTCGAGACGATCATGCGCTTCACGCCGGCAAGCTGATGCAGCGGCCACGTGGGAACCAGGCCGATGATGGTCGCGCAGTTGGGGTTGGCGATAAGGCCGTGATGCCACTTGATGTCGTCGGCATTGATCTCGGGCACGACCAGCGGCACCTCGGGATCCATGCGGAAGGCATGGCTGTTGTCGACCACGACGGCGCCGCGCTTTACGGCCTCGGGCAGCAATTCCTTGGCGATATCGTCGCCGGCAGCGCCAAGCACAATGTCACAGCCCTCAAAGGCCTCGGGGCAAGCCTCTTCGATCACGATTTGCTCGCCGCGGAACTCGACGGTCTTGCCCGCGGAGCGTGCGCTTGCCAACAGCTTGAGCTTGCCGACCGGGAACTCCTGCTCGTTGAGGCACTCGAGCATCTGGGTGCCCACGGCTCCCGTCGCGCCCAAAATAGCAACCGTGTACTGTTTCATGCTTCCCCCTTTAAAGGTTGTGGCTTTTGCCCGCACGCCGAGCAGGCCGATTGTTGTTGCCAGTTTATACAAGAACAGGGCGGGCATGAAACCCGCCCCGTCGAAACGAAACCGAAACGAAACGCCCCGCCGTAGATTTTTGAGACATGACCCAAAAATCTACCGAGCAGTCGCTACTTTTTGAGCGCGGCCAGGGTGGGATCGGCCGGCGCGGGAGCCTCCAGATCGGAGACCTTCACAATGCCGTTCTCATCGGAGAAGGCACGGTAAATGGTCCGAATCGCAAGGTCGAAGTCCTTCTCCTCGACACCGATAATGATATTGATCTCGTCACAGCTCTGCGAAATCATGCGCACGCTCACGCCGGCCTGGCCAAGCATGCCAAACAGGTGGCCCGAGATGCCTGCACGACCGCGCAGGTTACGGCCGACGGTCGCGATGAGCGCCAAGCCCTCGACAACCTCGATCTCGAGCGGCTCGACCTCCTGCTGGATGTCGCCCACGAGCGAGTACAGCGAATCGTGCACATCCTTCTCCTGCACCACGGCGCCAAAGCGGTCGACACCGGTGGGCATGTGCTCGACGGAAACGTCATAGCGCTCGAAGACCGAAAGCGCACGGCGCATAAAACCGACACGGGGTTTGGTGCGGTCGCGGGCAACGTTGATGGCGACAAAACCGCGCTTGCCGGTCACACCGGTAATGATGGGCTCCGCCTCGCCCTCATCAGCCGTCTCGCTAATGATGGTGCCGGGGTCCTGCGGCGCATTGGTGTTCTTGATGACCAGCGGAATGCCTGCCTCGCGCACGGGGAACACAGCCTCCTCGTGCAGGACGCTTGCGCCCATGTACGAAAGCTCGCGCAGCTCCTCGTAGGTAACGCGCGCAATGGGCTGAGCCTCGGGCACAATGCGAGGATCGGCAGAATAGAAGCCCGAAACGTCGGTCCAGTTCTCGTACAGGTCGGCGCCCAGGCACTTGGCCAGGATTGAGCCGGAAATATCGCCGCCACCACGGTCGAGCAGCTTGATCTGGCCCTCACGCGTCGCGCCGTAGAAACCGGGCATAACAAAGCCGCCCTGCTGACCGTACTCCTGCACCAGCTCGGAGGTGCGATTCATGCTGAGCGTACCGTCGTGATGGAACGCCACAACCGTCGCGGCGTCCAGGAACGGTAGGCCCAGGTACTCGGCCATCAGGCGAGCGGTAAAGTACTCGCCGCGGCTCACGAGCTCCTCGGTGGAGTAACCGCCCGAGCGGGCGCGCTCGGCAAAGGCCGCGAACTCCTCACGGATGGGATAGGTGAGTTCCAGCTCGTCAGCGATATCAAAATAGCGCTGGCCAATGTCCTCAAGCAGCTCCTCACACGACACGTGGTACTTAACGTGCGCATTGACCAGATAGAGCAGGTCGGTCACCTTGGTGTCGCCCTTAAAACGGCGACCGCAGGCGGAAACCACCACAAAGCGGCGAGCCGGGTCGGCATCGACGATGGCCTTGATCTTCTTGAAGTGTTCGGCGTCGGCGACCGACGAGCCGCCAAACTTGGCAATCTTAATCATGGGCTGGAGGTTACCTTTCTAAAAAGCCTCTGCGAACCTATTTTGCGCGCTCTGATACCATGGTTTCACCGATTGGGACCAAGGCATCCGAGGAGCAGTGTTATATGGGAACTTATCATAGTACACGAGGACGCACTTTATCGTGCTCAAGTAAGGTGGCAATCCGCACCGGCATCGCTCCCGACGGGGGTTTGTTTGTCTCGGACGAGCTCGGCACCCAGCAGGTCGATATCAGCTCGCTTGCAGATAAATCGTACTTTGAAATCGCTCAAGATGTGTTGGAAATGTTACTGAATGATTACACGGCCGAAGAAATTTCGGCGTGTGTCGACGAAGCATACCGCGGCACGTTCGCGAGTGAAGAGGTTACGCCGCTCGTCAAACTCGACGCTGCGCCGGGCGCTGACGCCCCTCAGACCTATGTGATGGAGCTCTTTGGCGGCCCCACGAGCGCCTTTAAGGATGTCGCCCTGCAAATGCTTCCCCGTCTCATGGCCCGCACTTCCGCCAAGGACGGCGGCTCCGAGCGCATCATGATCGTCACTGCCACGTCGGGCGACACCGGCAAGGCCGCACTCGCCGGTTTTGCCAACGCTCCGGGCACGGGTATTACCGTCTTTTATCCCGAAGGCAAAGTCAGCCGCGTCCAGAACCTGCAGATGTCCACGCAAGAGGGCGACAACGTCGCCGTCTGCGGCATCCGCGGCAACTTCGATGATGCCCAGAGCGCCGTCAAGCGCATCTTTGCCGATAAGGAGCTTGCCGAGCGTCTGGAGGCCGCCGGCACGGTGCTTTCGAGCGCCAACTCCATCAACGTCGGCCGCCTGGTACCGCAGGTCGTCTACTACTTTGCCGCCTATGCGCAGCTGCTGCGCGCCGGCGCCATCGAGGCCGGCGACGCCGTGGAGTTCTGCGTACCGACCGGCAACTTTGGCGATATCCTGGCCGGCTACTACGCCAAGCGTATGGGTCTGCCCGTCGCCAAGCTCATCGTCGCGAGCGACAAGAACAACGTGCTCGCCGACTTCTTGACCACCGGCGTCTACGACCGCAACCGTCCGTTCTTCACGACCATCTCGCCGTCGATGGACATCCTCATCAGCTCCAACCTGGAGCGCATGCTGTACTTCCTGTCCGATGGCGACTGTGAGCTCGTTGCCGGCCTTATGGAGCAGCTGGCACAGACTGGTCGCTACGAAATTCCCGCCGACCTGCTGGCAAAAATTCAGAGCGTCTTTGGCTGCGGTTGGGCCAGCGAAGACGAGGTTCGCGCTGCCATCAAGAGCTGCTGGGACGCGAACGGCTACGTGATCGACCCGCACACCGCCTGCGGCTATCACGTCTTTGAAAAGGTCGCTCCCGCCGAGGGCGCCAAGGCCCGCGTGCTACTTTCGACCGCCAGCCCCTACAAGTTCCCGCGCGCCTGCTGCGACGCTCTGGGCCTCGACGTTCCCGAGGACGACTTTGAGGCCATGCGCGTGCTCGAGCAGGCAACCAACACGGTCGCCCCAGCCCAGCTCGCCGAACTCGAATCCAAACCCGTCCGCTTCGAAGACGTCTGCGACGTCGACGAGATGACCAGCTACGTCGAGTCTGCAGCAAAACGAATGAGCACCAACTAGATCCCTTATTAAGCGCCGGCGAAAGCCGGCGCACCTTCTTTTTATTTAGCTTTCGGGATGATGACGAGCATGCGAGCGGGTCTGGCCGTTTAGTTCGTCGCGAGTTCCGCACGAGCCGGAAAGCACTTAATGTGCTTTCCGAGCGAGCCAGGACTGCCCGAGCAGCGAACTAAACGGCCAGACCCGCCCAGGAGGACCCACATGATCAAAATCACCGTCCCAGCAACCAGCGCCAACCTAGGCATCGGCTACGACACCCTCGGCATGGCCGTCAGCCTCTACTCGCACTTTACCTTCGAGCGCGCCGACAAGCTCACCATCACCGGATGCCCCGAGGAGTTCCAAAACGAGAACAACCTGGTCTACGTCAGCTTTGTCGATGCGCTGGCCGCATGGGGCGAGCCGGCCTTCCCCGTCGCTATCGACATCCAGACCGACGTGCCCGTCGCCCGCGGCCTGGGTTCCAGCTCCACCTGCGTCGTCGCCGGCATCATGGCGGCCGCCGCGCTGACGGGCCACACCGTCGACCGTGCCGAGCTCGTCCGCATCGCCACCGAGGTCGAGGGGCATCCCGATAACGTCGCTCCCGCCATCCTTGGCGGCGCCGTCTGCTCCTTTACGCCGACCGATTCGCTCCCCCAATGCCTGCGCTACGAGGTGAGCGATCGCTTGCGTTTTATTACCGTGATTCCGCCCTACGAGGTACATACGAGCGAGGCGCGCAAGGTCGTGCCGCAGGAGATTCCGCTCTCCACCGCCGTGTGGCAGATGGGCCGCATTGCTGGCATGACACGCGGCCTGGAGACCGGCGACCTCGACCTGATTGCCGCCGCCAATGACGACCGCATCCAGGAGCCCTATCGTCGCCGCCTCATCCCCGACTACAACGCCGTACGCGATACCTGCCTTAACGGCGGCGCCAAGACCATCTGGATCAGTGGCTCCGGCTCGACCCTCATGGCCGTGAC
>DBFBKG010000068.1:0-5107 GCA_048203815.1 Collinsella sp.
GCAGGTGTCCTGGAAATCCTCGGCCTCGCGGGCGCGCAGCTGCTTAAGCACGTAGTCGGCGACGGCCATCTTGCCGGGAGGGTTGCCGATGCCGGTGCGGATGCGGCTGAAGTCGCGGCTGCCCATCTTGTCGATGATGGAGCGCAGGCCGTTGTGACCGGCGTGGCCACCGCCCACCTTAACACGTACGTCGCCGGCGGGAATGTCGAGCTCGTCGTGGATTACGAGCAGCTCCTCGGCCTTGATCTTGTACTCGCGGCAGAGCTTGGAGATGGGGCCACCCGAGGTATTCATATACGACTGCGGCTTGACCAGTACAATCTGGCGCTTACCGCCCTCTTCCTCGGGATCGTTGATGTTGATGAGCGCGACCTCGGCGCCGGCCTGGTTTTTCCAGTACGTGACGCCGGCCTGACGGGCCAACTCGTCGATCGCTTTGAAGCCAGCGTTGTGGCGGGTCTCGGCATACTCATCGCCAGGGTTGCCAAGTCCGGCAACCATGCGAATCTTAAGCGGCTGTGCAGCTGCCATGTTCATCCTTTCGTTGATTTGTCGCCTGCTATGGTGAGCGACCCTGTTGCCGCTGTCAAATGGAGGGCAATTGAGGTTATTTGAGGGCGTTTGGACGGCCGTCGAAATCGAGGTGGACAGTTAGTTCAGATACGTATAAGTTCTGAGGACTCGAAGTGCTCAATTCAATGCCGATACGTTGTTTTGGAACTTTAGTTAGTCCATATGACGCTGTTTTGAAGTCTACCCCGCTTTCAAATAGGGCGAATGGTATAGAGATAGCTGCAAAACAGCCTAATTCAATGTGTCTATTTATACGTATTTGAACTAACTGTCCAGCCCTGTTCGACGGCGCACGGGTGATTCGCCGTTTAGACCGGCGCAAGGCCGATTCCGGCCCGCAGAGCGTTGAGCCAAGCGGCCTGACGCTTGCGATAGCCCTTGATGCGATATCGGAATCGGACTCCTGCGAGTCGATGCATCGTTTGGGCGAAGGCTTCGAGTGCAACAAGGTCTTTCATTTGGTCGCGATTGATAACCAGGACGTGGATGCCCATTGCCTTGAGGCCATTATTTCGATTGCCATCGTGGATGCGAGCGTTTTGAAGCTCATGCCCAATTCCGTTGTATTCGTTGTCGACTCCGGCGGCCGGGCAATATAGGTCGCAGATGGCGTAAGGGATGCCGGAGGACATGTTAACCGCAAGAGTGTCGAAGTCGATTCGATAGTTGAGTAGCAGGCCTCCCATGGGCAGGCTGCAACATCCGAATCCGCCAAAGCGCATGGGCGCTCCGAGAACGGCTAACATTAGGGATTCGGCTGGGGATGCAGATCCGGGTCGGGCAAGCTTGACTGCCGTGCGAAACGAGGTGTATGAGCTACTTTTGGCGAAGCGCGCGACCGCCTCGAGATCTTCGATGGTCGTGGCGGGCTCGCATTTGTAGTGCGCCTGTTCGTAGCGGGTTTCGTTCTGCTGTTTGGCTGCCGACTGGCCGCCCAGGCAATCAAGATCGCCCGTCGCTGCGCAGCTATCGCCCTTGGGCCAGATGTCGTCATAGGCGATGGGGTAGGTTGCCTCGGGCGGAAGGGAGTAGGTTCCGAGCAGCTCCATAAGGAGCATCAAGGTTTTGGCGACCGATTCATTTTTAGAACAAAGCATGGCTGTCATGGCAGGAGACGTTGCGTAGATGTCGGCCTCGACGTGCATAATTGCACCTTCAGGAAGCGGAGCGGAGAGAATATGCTGAAGAAGTCGCTTGTCGGGGCGTCTGTTGTCTTCGTTTGAAACGAGAAGATCGAGTAGTTCGGAATCATCTTCATTCCAGGCGTCGAGTATCGAAAGTGCGCCAAAGTCTATCGCGTCATTATTGGGAATGCAGCTAGCCAAGGCCTGTGCTTGCTGTTCACTATCAACGGAGTCCCAGGGTAGGGCAGAGTACGCCCGTCGTGCGCGACGAATTGCGCGGAGGGCGGAGAAATGTGAAATCACGGTCGTCATAGCTATAACGTACTAAGTTGGCGGCAGAATGCGACCGCCATACCGTTCTTTTCGCTCAGCGGGGCGCTGTGCGCCATGAACGGCTGGGTGTTATGAAATCGATGGAATCGGTTGAGGGGATTGCAGGAAATTGAGCTCTGCCGCGAAGGTTGACGATAGCTACTGGACAGTTAGTTCAGATACGTATAAGGCGACGGGCATTCGAGGCGTTTCTAAGGGCCTTCGAGGGTGATTTGAGGGTAAATATGCGGCGGTTGTACTCGAAAACGATGAGCTTTGGGCGGCATGGCATCCGCCGGGGAGCTCAGAAGGCTCCGAACGGCCCTTTGGGGCTTTAAAAAATACGTATCTGAACCAATTGTCCAGGGAAGGTTGGCGAGGGATAGAAAAAGGGCCGGAAGCGAGCTTCCGACCCTTTAAAAGCATCAAAGATGATGCGATGCGCGTTGGACTACAGCGCGAAGTCGCCGCCGACGAGCGTGGAGACGGGCTCCTCGTGGTAAACGGCGGAGATGGCCTGAGCGAACTCCTCGGCGACCGAGATGGTCTTGATCTTGCCGCCGACCTCGACGGGAATGGCGTCGGTGACGAGGCACTCGACGATCGGGGCGTCGTTCAGACGCTCGATGGCCGGACCGGAGAAGATGCCGTGGGTGGCGCAGACGTAGATGTCGCCAGCGCCCATAGCCTTGAGCTCCTTGACGTTGGCGCACAGGGTGCCAGCGGTGTCGATCATGTCGTCGTTGATGATGCAGGTCTTGCCCTTGATGTCACCGATGATGCCCATGACCTCGGCGGCGTTGTGGCGCGGACGGCCCTTGTGGGCGATGGCCAGGTCGCAGCCGAGCATGTCGGACAGCTTCTTGGCGGCCTTGGCGCGGCCCACGTCGGGGGAGACGACAACCAGGTTGTCGGTGTCGAAGTTCATGGCGTTGTAGTACTGGCCAAACAGCGGCAGTGCGGACAGGTGGTTGACCGGGATATCAAAGAAGCCCTGGATCTGACCCTGGTGCAGGTCGAGGGTGATGATGCGGTCGACGCCGGCGCGCTCGAGCAGGTTGGCGACGAGGCGGGCGGTGATGGGCTCGCGCGGGCCGGCCTTGCGGTCCTGGCGGGCATAGCCGTAGTGGGTGATGACGGCGGTGATGGAGCGGGCGGATGCGCGCTTGGCAGCGTCGGTGGCGATGAGCAGCTCCATGAGCATGTCGTTGACGTTGCCGCCGGCCACGGACTGAATCAGGAAGACGTCGGCGCCGCGGACGGTCTCGTCGTAGCGGGCGTAAATCTCACCGTTGGCGAACTGCTTTAGCGTAAGGCCCGAAAGCTCGACCCCAAGGTACTCAGCGATCTTCTGAGCGAGGGGACGGTTGGAGGAACCGGAATACACGCGGATGGACTTGCGCATATTCTCCGACTTCTCGGGATCATTAATCGGCATTACCCTTCTCCTTTATACATCGAATGCCATATAGATGCCTTTTTGCATTGTAACCGTGCGGCGGGGTTAATCGGGTCTTGATAACGTCTTTACCGTCAACGGACACGAACCGACCACTCATCCGGTCGCGCAGGTCACGATAGAAAAAGGAGCCGTCCCCATGGAACAGCTCCTTTTGTGCTTGGTGAAACGTTATGCCTCGTCGTCCTCGTGCAGACGACGGCGATAATCGGCGGCCCAGCCCTCAGTATTTACCTGACGGGCGCGGCCCAGACCGAGTGCGTCGGCCGGGACCGGCTCGGTGATGACGGAGCCGGCGGCCACGAGCGCACCGTCGCCAATCTGGGCGGGCGCGACCATCATGGTGTCAGAACCGATGAAGGCATCCTTGCCGATGACGGTCTTGTGCTTGTGGACGCCGTCGTAGTTGCAGGTGATAGAGCCCGCGCCTACGTTGACGCCGGAGCCCATGGTGGTGTCGCCGATGTAGGACAGGTGGGGCACCTTGGAACCCTCGCCGATCGTGGACTTCTTGATTTCCACGTGCGTACCGGCCTTGGAGCCGTCGAGCATGTGGGTGCCCGGGCGCAGGTAGGCGCGCGGGCCGCAGTCGACGCCGTTCTCGATGACGGCCTCGATGGCGATGGTCTCATCGATGGTGCAGCCGCTGCCGACGGTGGTGTCGGTGAGGCGACTGTTGGGGCCGAGCTGGCACTCCTCGCCCACGGTGACGTGGCCGATCAGGTGCGTCTGCGGCCACACGACGGTGTCGCGGCCGATAACGGCATCGGGGCCGATCCAGGCCTGCGTGGGGTCGATGAAGGTAACGCCCTCGGCCATCCAGTGCTCGTTGATGCGGTCGCGCGCGATAGCGGTGAGCTGCGCGAGCTGGATGCGGCTGTTGACGCCCAGGCCATCGCGGTAGTCATCGCAGTGGAAGATGGAGACGGCCTGGCCGTGGCTTTTGAGAATCTCGAGCATGTCGGGCAGGTAGTACTCGGATTGCGCGTTGTCGTTGCCGATCTCGTTAATGTGGGCGGCGAGCTGCGCGCCGTCGAAGGCGTAGCAGCCGGCGTTGCACTCCAGCAGCGTGGCGGCCTGCTCGGGCGTGCAGTCCTTCTGCTCGATGATGCGCTCGATCTGGCCGTCGGCGCCCAGCTTGATGCGGCCGTAGCCGAAAGGATCGGGCGGGGTCATGGTCATGACGGTGCAGGCGAGCTCGCCGGTGGCGACGGTCTGCGCGAACTTGGCGACGGTGTCGGCGGTGATGAGCGGCAAGTCGCCGTTGAGCACGACGACCGGGCCCTCGGTGATGCCGCAGGCCTCGAGTGCGACCTTCACGGCGTGACCGGTGCCAAGGCGCTCGGCCTGCTCGACGCACTCGACCTTGGTGGCGCTGCTGGCGTAGGCGCCGTCGATCAGGGCGCGCATCTCGTCGGCGTGGCTGCCGATGACGACCACGACGCGGCTGCAGCCGGCCTTGATGGTAGCGTCGACGATCCACTGGACCATGGGCTTGCCCAGGATCTTGTGCGAAACCTTGCAGTGGTTCGACTTCATGCGGGTGCCCTCGCCGGCAGCGAGGATAATTGCGGTTGCGTCCATGTGATCTCCTGTTACGTTATAGAGACGTGTGTTTGGAAACGATACACGGCGCAAT
>DBFBKG010000069.1:0-6365 GCA_048203815.1 Collinsella sp.
ACTGCCGATGGCGTCCCTGTCATGCTCGAGAACAACATATATGTTTACGAGGACAACGCCTATCTATCAACGGCACCTCTATCTAACCAATCCATTTTTGAGTTCGTGCGCAACCGGACGGGCCGCACGCCCGCGTTTACCGACCCGTGCACGCTCGAGATCGCGTGCGCGTCGCCCGAGGTAGCTCGACTGTTGGCAGTTCCCGTTGGCGAACCCTTGTTTTATATGGAAGCCTTCTTTTTCGATGAGCAGCGGCGGCCGTTTATCATCGGTCGTCAGCGGATCGTTGGGTCTCGCTACGTCTTTGACATCTAGGACATTGCGAATGGAGACGCCCGGTTGATCATCTCACCGGGCGTCTCCATACCGTTCACGGCGCGAACGCAACCGTTCAACCGCGTCGCGGCAATCAGTTTGAAATTATCTTGATGATGGGAAAAGCTGCTGGTAATCTATGGAACGTCATAGAACGTTTGCCTTGCGCAGGCGTTGAAGCGAGATGCGATGCAGTCTCGAGTTCTTTGGAGGTATCTATGTCAGATACGAAGGCGAAGAAGACAAACAGACGTTTTAATTTCAAATTACCGCATGTCTATACGATCATGTTCTTGCTGATCGTTGTCTTTGCGGTCCTGACTTGGATCGTTCCCTCTGGTCAGTATCAGCGCAAGACGATTTCGACAGCGGCGGGCGAGCGTGAAGTCGCCGTTGCTGGAACCTATGAACAGGTCGATAAGAACTACACCGATTCCGAGACCGGCGAGACCATCAATCTGGGCCAGGATATCTTCGCGGTTCTGCAAGCGCCCACCAAGGGTATCCAAGAGGCTGCCGACGTCGTTGCGTTCGTCTTATTGATTGGCGGATCGTTCGCGATCATCACCAAGACCAACGCTTTGAATGCCGGCATGAGCCGTGTGATTAAAAGCTCAAGAACAAGGACATCCTCATCATTCCCATCACGATGACGTTGCTGTCCATTTGCGGCACTACGTTTGGTATGTCTGAGGAAGCCCTGCCGTTCTATGCCATCTTCATTCCCATCATGATGGGTATCGGTTATGACTCGATGACGGCATTCATCATCTGCTTCCTTGGTCCTAACCTGGGATATTGTGCTTCGACCATCGACCCGTTTAATGTTTTGATCGCCCAAGGCATCATTGGCATCGAGGGTAATCCGCAACTGTGGCTGCGCGCCGTTTCTTGGGTCATCTTCACTGCCGTCGGTATCGCATGGGCCATGCGCTACGCCATGCGCGTCAAGAAAAACCCCGAGTCGTCCATTGTGTACGAGGACGATAAGCTCAAGCGTATTGAGTTTTCCGTGACCGATGCCTCCATCGAGGAAGAGTTCACGATCCGTCAGAAGCTCGTGCTTATCGATTTTGCTTGCGGTATGGGCATTATCGTCTGGGGTCTTGTTACCCAGGGCTGGTACATGAATCAGATTTCCGCCGTGTTCCTTGGCATGGGCTTGCTTGCCGGTATCCTGGGCGGCCTTGACCAGCAGACGATCGCAGAGGAGTTCGTTAAGGGTCTCGCCGACTTTGCGTACGCTGCCGTCGTTATCGGTATCGCGCGCGGTATTCTGGTCATCGCCGAGGGCGGCATGATCATCGACACCATCCTCCAGGCGCTCGCTACCGCGCTCGCCGGTGCACCCGCCGCCGTCTACACCACGTTTATGTATGTCGTCCTTGGCCTGCTCTCTTTGCTGGTTCCCTCGAGTTCTGGCCTGGCGGCGCTCACCATGCCCGTTATGGGCCCCCTGACCGAGCTCATGGGCCTCAATCCCGAGGCGGCCGTCACCGCGCTCCAGTTTGCCAACCAGACCATCAACACCATCAGCCCCGTGGCGGGTATGACGGTCGCCGGGCTTGCCGTGGCTAAGATTTCGTTTGGCCAATGGTGGAAGACCATTTGGAAGTTCTTCATCTTCATGGTCGTGTTTGGCTTGGTCATTACTGCCATTTCCGGCATGCTTCCGGCGTAGGTGGTTGTGATGTCTGATCGTTTGACGGTCCTGACGTCTAAGAGCGTCTTTACCGGTACGGGGGACCTGCCGTTTGAAGGTTTCGTAGCGGTCCGTGGCAATCGAATTGAGGCTGTTGGCACCAAGTGTGAGCTAGCTTCGTATTTGACCCAGGCGGACGAGGTAGTTGACCTGGGCGACCGCACCGTCATGCCTGGCCTGATCGATGTGCATACCTTCTATACAGGCTGGGCGCTGCGGACGTTGGGGCCTGATCTGTCCGGCATCGCTGATGCCAAAGAGGCCGTGTCGCTCTTGCGTGCATGGAAAGAAGATCGTCCGGATTGCGCGGCGGCTTTTGGCCACAACCTACCCGAAACGTTGGCATCGGATGCCGAGAACGCAAATACAGCAGCTGTGTTTGACGATTGTTTTGGCGATATCCCCGTCGTCTGCTTTACATCGGGTGCGGAGACCTGCGTTCTCAATGCTGCCGCCAGTGCGCGATACGGCTTCACACCCCAGGCGTGCTATGCCGAGAAGATCTGGCGCATGATGAGCGATTTCCTCGCGCTGCCCGAGGTGCGTGCAGGGTATTCGGACTACATGAGCATGCTTAACGAACGCGGCGTTACCGCCATCAAGGAGATGGCGTTTGATGACTACTACGGCTTTGCCGACGAAATGGCTCGCCGTGAGGAATCTGGTGAGCTGACGGTTCGCGTCTCTATGATGTCGCAGCCGGTGGGTGCCGGTGCAAATCTTGCATATGCCCGCGAGGCACGAGAGCGCTTCCGGGGACCGTTCGTTCGTTTTTCTGGCTTCAACCGTATGACCGATCGCGGCGTATGGGCGGGGCTTGCCGAGATGATAGAACCCTATGAGGACTCGGCCGATGCGGGCGCTGCCGGCAAGACGGTCGTCGAGGAGCCAGAGTGGGATCTGATTGAGAACGAGCTGCGTGCAATTGATGCTGACGGATTCCGATATTCCTTGCATTGCCAGGGCGATGGCGCCGTTCGTCGCACCGTGGCGCTCTATGCCTCGCTGCCTCGAGACGAGCATGGACGGATGCTTCGCCGCCATGCGATTACCGATCTCGAGAACTCTGACCCGACCGATCTTGTCGAGTTTGGCAAGTTAGGTGGAATTTGCGAGGTCTATCCGCAGATTCTGACGCTGGACCGACGCGAGGATTGCCTGTCGATGATGCGTCGACAAATTGGCGAGACGCGACTTTTGCACAGCTGGAATCGCCGCGGCATGGAAGATTCCGGATGCACAGTGTGCTGTGGAACGGATTTGCCGCTGCTGATTCCGAGCCTGGGCGAGTCAATCTACAGCGCGTGCGGCGGATTCTTCGCCGACGGACTGCCTGTGAATGAGGTCAACACGCTGACGCTTGTCGAGCTCTTGCGCGCTTGGACTGCCGGGGGCGCGTACGATCTGATGCGCGAAGACGAGCTGGGTACGCTCGAGGTCGGCAAGCTTGCCGATATCTGCGTGCTCGATCGGGATGGTTTGACCTCGATTATCGCGACGCACGCGATCTTGCGGTTGATATGACGATGTCGGACGGACAAATCGTGTTCGATCGAAATAAGGAGGCATAAGATGTCTGAATCCAAACCGACGCTGCGCCGCGAGCAGATTGCGGGCATGAATATCCACTACATCATGTGGTCGCTCGATTACTTCCTTGATGTGCAGCAGCGTTTGGGCTTTGAGTCCATTGAGCTGTGGTGCGCAGAGCCGCATGTGACGCTCGACCACACGGGCTACTTTGAGGCTGAGGTCCTGGCGAAAAAGGCTGCAGACCGTGGGCTTAGGTATCGTACTCTGTGCCCCGAGAACGTTGTCTATCCTTGGCAGTACTGCGCACGCAAACCGCTGCATGAACAGCGCAGCCTGGCGTACTTTAAGCACGGCATTGAGCTTGCCGAGGTACTTGGGTGCGACCGTATGTCCGTCAACTCGGGCTGGGGCGACTGGGACGAGGACCGCGAGGAAGCCTGGAAGCGCAGCCGCGAGCACTTGTCCATTCTGGCGGAGTATGCCGGCGAGCACGGTCTGGTGCTTACGATGGAAAGCCTGCGTCCCGAGGAGAGCAACCTTGTGACGACGGTTTCCGATGCGAAGCGCATGATTGACGAGGTCGCGAGCCCGTACTTACAGCCCATGGTTGATACAACCGCGATGGGCGTTGCTGGCGAGACGCTCGAGGACTGGTTTGCCACCTTTGGTGATGGGGCAATTCACGAGATGCACTTTATCGACGGTGACCCGTATGGCCATCTGGTGTGGGGCGATGGCAAGCACGATATGGACGCCTTCGTTGCCACACTCAACGCCCATGGTTTCGACGGCATGCTGGGCCAGGAGATCACGGACGGTCGTTACTACGATGACCCGGCGGCGGCAGATGCCAAGAACATGGCCGCATTCGAGAAATATCTGATTGACTAAAACAACTATCGGCCACGCAACCAACGTCATTGATTGCGGCCAAACAAGAAAGGAACTGGATATGAACGCACACGATCTGATCAAAGAGGCAATTGCCGAGAAGGGCAAGTTCGACAGCGTCTACTGGATTGCTTGCGGCGGCTCCATGATCGATTTGATCCCGGCTCATGAGCTTCTGCAGCGCGAGGCAACCACCTTCACTTCGTATATCTATACGGCTCGCGAGTTCGATATCATGCGTCCGCGTCGTCTGGGCGAGAAGTCCCTGGTCATCGCTTGTAGCCATAGTGGCAACACTCCCGAGGTCGTCGAGGGCTGTGAGATTGCCCTTGCTGCCGGCGCTACGGTGATCGCCCAGACCGACAACGCTGGATCTAAGATCGACTCCGGCAAGTGGACCACGTGGGTCTACCCGTGGGGCGAGGGCGTGCCGCAGGCCGAGGTCCCCGCTGGCATTTCGCTGTCGCTTGCGGCCGAGCTGCTCGATCAGCAGGAGGGCTACGCCGATCTTGCCGATATGTATGCCGGTATCGCCGAGATGGATAAGATTCTTCCCCCGGCACGTGAGAAGGTAAATGCCGAGCTGGGCGATCGTTTTGCCAAGCTTTGCCAGGAGCACGAGTTCTTCTATATTCTGGGCAGCGGTCCCAACTTTAGCCAGACCTACGGTTTCGCTATCTGCTCTCTTATGGAGATGCAGTGGCAGCACTGCAGCTACATCCACTCTGCCGAGTACTTCCATGGCCCCTTCGAGGCTACTCAGGATGGCGTTTTTTACTTCCTGCAGATGGGCTCCAGCGAGTGCCGTGCTATGGACGAGCGCGCCCTGGCGTTCCTTAAGACGCATACCGATACGCTGATGGTGCTCGATGCCAAGGATTACGGTATGGAAGCCGTGCCGGCGAGCGTCCGTGCCTATCTGGACCCGGTGCTGTTCTACGCCATGAACTGCGAGCTGCGTGCCGCACGCGGCAAGGTGTTTGATCACGATCCCGATTTCCGTCGCTATATGGGTGTTGTCGAGTACTAGAAGGGGCAAAGGCCATGGCATTTAACGTTAACGCGCTCGGATTTGGCGACAACGTCGTCGATCGCTACGAGCATATCCACACCATGTATCCCGGCGGCAATGCGGTGAACTTCGCCGTTTATGCCAAGAAATGCGGTGCCGCACGCTCCGCATACATGGGCATTTTTGGCAATGATGCCGCTGCCGAGCATGTCATTGCAAGCCTCGAGGATGAGGGTATCGAGCTTGACAAGTGCGAGCAGATGATTGGCGAGAACGGAGCGGCTCGCGTGACCGTCGTTGACGGTGACCGTGTCTTCCTTGGCTCCAACGAGGGCGGTATCCGTGGCGATGCGCGCTATGTCCTCGATCGCTTTGACCTTGCGTACATGAAGCAGTTCGATGTGGTTCATTCGGGCAACTATTGCTTTACCGAGCGCGAGCTGCCCAAGTTGAAGGCTGCGGGCGTCACGGTCTCTTTTGACTTTTCGGACGACTCTACCGACGAGTACTACGAGCAGATTGCGCCCTACGTCGATTTCGCTTTCTTTAGTGCGGCGGATGCTGCGAGTGAGGATGAGATTCGCGAGCGTCTGGCATGGGTGAAGGGCCTGGGTCCGCGTTTTGTGTCGGCTACGGCGGGCGCCGAGGGCTGCATTGCTTACGACGGCGATCGTTATTACCGCCAGCTGGCTAAACCGGTAACGGACATGAAGGACACCATGGGGGCGGGCGACTCGTTCCTTACCTCGTTTTTGATGTGCTATCTCGATTCCGCCAAGCGTGGTGAAGATGGCGCCGAGGCCATCGAGCGCGCGCTCGACTTTGCTGCCGGGTTTGCCTCGACCGTGTGCGGCATGGAAGGTTCTTGGGGCCACGGAGCACCAATCGTCGAATAGCCGAGCGGTCCCGGGG
>DBFBKG010000070.1:0-2777 GCA_048203815.1 Collinsella sp.
CGCTCGAACAGCTTGACGGCGTAATAGCGGCGCTTGTTAGCGGGAACGCTCGCAGGCAGATTGTTTTCGATGTGGTCAAGAACGTCCTCGATGGAGGAATCGAACTTGTGCTCCGGCACCTGGCCCTTGGAAGCAGCAGACTTCTTGACCTGCTCGAACAGCTCCTTGATACCCTTGTTCTTAAGAGCCGAGATCATCATGACCGGGCAGCCGAGCTTCTTGGAGAGCTTGTCCGTGTCGATCTTGTCGCCGTTCTTCTCGACCAAGTCGGCCATGTTGAGGGCAACAACCACGGGCAGGCCGGTCTCGATAACCTGAAGCGCCAGGTACAGGTTACGCTCGAGGTTGGTGGCATCGACAACTTGGACGACAACATCGGGCTCGCCGCTCATGAGGTAATCGCGCGAGCATTGCTCCTCGGGGCTGTAGGGGGAAAGCGAGTAGATGCCAGGGAGGTCCGTGATGGTAACGTTCTTGTCGCTTAGGAGCTTGGCTTCCTTTTTCTCAACCGTGACGCCGGGCCAGTTGCCAACGTAGCCGTTGGCGCCGGTGATCAGGTTGAAAAGCGTGGTCTTGCCGCAGTTGGGGTTACCCGCCAGCGCGACATGGATCTGAGAATCCGCCATTCAATCCTTCTTCCTTGTGTGCCTGCGCTGCTTTCTCCGCGCAGGCTGGATAATGTGCTTCAAAGATGCTGCATTAAGTTAGAAATACCTAACTTTATCTGCAGAAATATACGCCGCGAGCCCTTACTGGACCTCGACGACGGCCGCCTCCTCCTTGCGGATGGAAAGCTCGTAGCCGCGCACGTTGATCTCGACCGGATCACCGAGCGGTGCAACCTTCACGACCTTGAACGAAGTGCCCTTGATGAGCCCCAAGTCCATAAGGTGGCGGCGAAGCGCACCCTCACCGTGAAGCTTGACGATGGTAGAGCTCTCGCCCACCTTAACGTCACCCAACGTCTTCATCCTCTTGTCCCCCTTTCGGTTTTTATGAAATGCTGCTGACTAACCGACGGTCATGATGTGCATGGCAACCTTGGAATCGATGCCAAAGCGTGCGCCCAGCACCGTGACGATGATATTGGCACCACTCGAGCTCACCACGTGGATTTCGTTGCCCTCGACAAAGCCGAGGTCCTTGAGGTGGTGTTTCATGTCCTCATTGCCCTTTACACGAGACACGCGCACGGTTTCGCCCGCTTTTACCATCGAAAGCGGCATGGCCGGCATCTGCGGTCCGCAAGACATGAGTTGCTCCTAACGTCAGTTCGTCCTCAACATCGACGCGATAAAAGTTAACCACGTCTATGTTCGCTTTAGTAAACTAGCACGTGGTTAACTTTTTGGAAAGGGTCCCTATTCAGATTTCGAAAAAGTTTCCTATACGAAACAAAAAGGCGCGGCAAAGGACCATCCTTTACCGCGCCCTATCATGCTTAGAGCGAGAGATTTCTGATCGATGTGACACAGGAGGCCTCATCCACGCCCGAAACGCGGAACACGATGTCCTCGCCACATTCGCCACAGAGTGCCATGAGCCCTATAACGTCGCGGCCATCGACATGACGATTGCCAATCGAAACCGACACGTCACTACGATGCTTGGCGATAATGTCATAAAGCAGCGCAACCGGGCGGGCATGCAATCCCAACGGATCTTTAATCGTCTTTGTAAACTCGACCATGTCCCCTCCCACGACATCGCACATTCGGCCGGCAAAACCCAGCCACGTGGTAGATATTGTAGCGTTAGATGCTTGTCGAGAGCCCCTCTGAACACCTCGTGGTCAAAAAGTGGCAAATATGAGTACTGTCACCAATTTAGTAGCAGCAAAATCGAGAGCAAATTGCCTACTTTGAGCGATTCGAAGAGGTTGAAAGCCGTCAAACGCCCTTCAAAAGGGGTTAGATAAATTGATTTTGAGCCCATTTTGCTCAGAATAGGCCGAAAAATATGACACCTCTTTTGCAGCAGTACTCATATTTGGCATTTTTTGCCCACAGGGTCCAAAACCATGCTCCAAAACACAAAAGGAGGGGCCTCGTAAGGCCCCTCCCTAGGAAAGGGGATCGATTTATTCCACAGCCGCAGATTAATCCTAGCCGCTACTCCATCATGTCGAGGACGGAGGGGCGCAGCTCGCTCTCGGCAGCCTCGGGATCGGTCTCGCGCAGGCGGTTGATGTAGCGGTTGTACCACATCACGGCAAGGCCCAAGAAGACAACCACGCCGCCAACGTTGTAGACCAGCGTCAGCCACAGCGGCTGATCGAGCGGAATGGTGCCGCAGATAAGCACGAAGCAGAAGACCACAAGCAGGAATGCGGCAACGACCAGGCCAAAGCTGCGCGAACCCATGCGGAAGCCACGGGGGGCGGCATCAAAGTTCTTGCGCAGCATAAAGTAGGCAAGCAAAATCAGCAGCGGTGGGAGCAGAGCGGTGGCAGCAGTCATGTTGGTAACGATCATGAGCAGGTCGTCGAGGTTACCGGAGCCCAGGGCCGGAATGATCAGGATGGGGACGACGATGGCGAACTGCAGCCAAGCAGCGCGGGCAGGAATGCCATGCTCGTTGAGCTCGACGATCTTGCTACCAAAGACGCCCTTGGGGATCTCGGTGAAGAAGACCTTGATGGGAGCGGAGGTCCACATCATGAGGGAACCCAGCGTAGCGGCGAGAAGGATCAAGCCGATGACGCGCGTGGACACTTCCATAGGAATGCCAAAGTGGGCAAAGACAGCGCCGAACACTTCGAAGATGCCGGTGGAGAT
>DBFBKG010000071.1:0-3144 GCA_048203815.1 Collinsella sp.
GTTGTAGAGCGTTTGCTCCACGGCAAAGGTGAGCGGAATGTCTACGCCCAGTGAACGGGCAAGCTCGCTCACGCTGCGGGCCGCGACGGCGCCCTCGACAACCATATGCGTGCGCGTCTGATACTCGTCGAGCGACACGCCGTGGGCAAACTCGTAGCCAAAGGTGCGGTTGCGCGAATGCTCCGAGGTGCAGGTGGCAATGAGGTCACCCATGCCGGCAAGTCCCATGCAGGTCATAGCTTGACCGCCGCGGGCATGCACCAGACGGCTAATCTCGGCCAGGCCGCGCGTCATGATGAGGGCGAGCGTGTTGTCGCCGGCACCGGTGCCGGCGGAGATGCCGCACACGATGGCGATGACATTTTTCATGGCGCCGCAGACCTCGACACCGGTCATGTCTTGCGACAGATAGATGCGGAAGGCCGTGGACAGGAGCAGGTCCTTAAAGGTCTCCCCTATCTGCGGATCTTTGCTGGCGATGACGGCGGCAGAAAGCCCGCCGCGGCAGATCTCCTCGGCATGGTTGGGGCCCGAGAGCGCCGCCACGCGCGCCTCGTTGCCGATCTCGCTGGCGATGACCTCGTTCATGAGCAGGCCGGACTCGGGCTCAATGCCCTTGGTGAGGCAGAGCACCGGGGTATTGGCTGCGATAAAGGGCGCGGCCTGGTGGCACACGCTGCGAAGGTGCGTCGAAGGAACGGCGAAGATGATGGCCTCGGCGCCGTCGAGCGCCTGTACCAGGTCCGTGGTGGCGACGACGTTGCCGGGCAGCTCGTAGCCCACCAAATACCGGGGGTTACGGTGCTCGCCGTTGATGCCGGCGGCCGTCTGCTCGCTGTGGGCCCACATGGTCACGCGCTCGGCACGCGCGGCAGCAAGGCCGGCGACGGCGGTTCCCCAGGAGCCGGAGCCAATCAGCGCAACATTCATGACTCTCTCCTACTTATCGTCGGGCTCGGTGACGCGCTTGGTAAACGAGAGCTTGGACTCCTTACCGGTCATGAGCTTTTTGATGTTCGCACGATGGGCCCACACCACGGTGATGCCGATCATCGCCATGCAAAACTTAAGGCCTAGGCTGCTGTACGGAAAGACCGCACAAGCGGCGATGGGAAGTCCGATGGCCGCGGCAAGCGAGCCCACCGACACAAACTTGGTGATGGCGACGGCTACGATAAACATGCCCAACAGCGAAAGTCCGATTGGCCAGTACCAGGCGAGGATCACGCCCAGACCAACTGCGATACCCTTGCCGCCGTGGAAGTTGAGATAGGGCGAGAAGATATGGCCCCACACGGCTGCCAGGCAGATGACGCCGAGCATCCAGTCGCCGGGGGCACCGGGCGCCATAATGTTCGGCGGAAAGCCATAGCCCAAGTCGGCAATGAGCGGACGCGCGATAAGGACGCAGATGGCGCCCTTAAGGCAGTCGAGCAGCAGCGTGAGCGCGGCTACCTTGGGGCCGGCCACACGCAGGGCGTTGGTGGTGCCGATGTTGCCGGAGCCCGCCTTGCGAATGTCGGTGTGGTTGAACACGCGGCCCAGGATCAGGCCAAACGGAATCGCTCCGATAAAGAACGAGTCCACGGCGCAGATGGCGGTCAGCAGAATCGGATTATGCATCCTTTTGCTCCTTCTTCCTAAAGAAGAGTCGAATGGGTGTGCCGGCAAAGTCGAAGGTCGAGCGCATGCGGTTTTCGACGTAGCGCTGATAGGTGTCGTTGACCAGATCGCTGTGGTTTACGAAGAACGTAAACGTCGGCGGGTTGACGCCCGTCTGGGTCACGTAGTGCATGCGCAGGCGGCGCTTGCCGTCCACCACGGTATGACCGAACTCGCGCAGGTCGGTGAGGAACGTGTTGAGGCGCGAGGTGCTGATCTTCTGCGAGCGCGTCTTTTCGGCGGCGTCGACCATCGCCCAGATCTTCTCGACGCTGCGGCCAGTGAGGGCAGAGATGCGCAGGTACTGGGCCCAGGGAGCCATGACGCCCAGACGGCGGTCGATGGTCTCCATGCAGGCCTCGCGCTTACGGTCGTCGTCGAGCAGGTCCCACTTGTTGAGCAGCACCACGATGGCGCAACCGCGCTCGATGGCAAGGCCCATGACCTTCTGGTCCTGCTCGGTAACGCCCACGGAGGCGTCAACGACGAGCAGCGCCACGTCGGCGCGGTCGATGGCGCGCAGGCCGCGGACCATCGAGTAGTACTCGATGTTCTCGTACACGGTGCTCTTCTTACGGATGCCCGCAGTGTCGACCATGCGGTAGTGCTTGCCGTTGCGCTCGACGACCGTGTCGATGGCGTCGCGCGTGGTTCCGGCAATGTTGGACACGATGGAGCGGTCGGCGCCCAGGATGCGGTTGAACAGCGAGGACTTACCGGCGTTGGGGCGGCCGATGATGGCGACGTTCAGCGCGTCGGGGAACTCATCGGCGACCTCGTCCTCTTCCTCGGGAAGCAGGGCCACGATGTCGTCGAGCAGGTCGCCCGTGCCGTGGCCGTGCAGGGCCGAGAGCGGCGTGGGCTCGCCGATACCGAGCGAATAGAACTCCCAGATGTTGTCGTTCTCTCGATCGGGGTTGTCGAGCTTGTTCACCAGCAGAAAGACCGGCTTGTCGCAGCGCTTGAGCATGCGAGCGACCGACTCGTCCTCCTCGGTGACGCCGGTGCGGCCGTCGACCACAAACAGGATGACGGCGGCTTCCTCGGCGGCGGCGAGGGCCTGGTCGCGAATGGACGTGGCGAAGACGTCATCGCTCTTGAGCGGTTCGATGCCGCCCGTGTCGACGATAGTGAACTCGCGGCCGTTCCAATCGGCCGTGTGGTACGAGCGGTCGCGCGTGACGCCGCGGGACTCGTGGACGATGGCGTCCGAGGTCTGGGCCAGGCGGTTGACGAGCGTGGACTTGCCCACGTTGGGGCGTCCGACGACGGCGACGATAGGTTTCATCTGCACTCCTTTAATGGGTAGGGTCAGTGGAAGTGTTAGAGTCGGCAGGCACAATGCCAAGGATGCGCTCCAGGGTATCGAGCAGCTCATGCGGCATGGTCGACACCACATGAACCTCGGCGCCGCGACTGGTAAGGCTTGCGAGTAAATCGTCACGATGATACTCGTCAAGCGTCATGCCGTCAGCGTTGAAC
>DBFBKG010000072.1:0-26873 GCA_048203815.1 Collinsella sp.
GCTATCCCGGGGGAGGGGGCAGGTTCTCCACGTGTTACTCAGCCGTTCGCCACTCGCTTCCCTCCGGAGAGGGGTGCCGTTCGACTTGCATGTGTTAGGCGCGCCGCCAGCGTTCATCCTGAGCCAGGATCGAACTCTCCGTCCAAAATATATGGGCTTCGAGCCCGTCCGGTCCTCTCAGTCATTCGCTGATCGGTTCCGTTCGATTCATATGGTTTTAGTATAGGAAAAGGAATTTCTCGGGGCCGCCTCTCGGCGGCCTTGCGAAAAACAAATCCAAGTTAGACCATTTCAAATGGTTCGATGTCTGCCCGGATGCGACACTGAGGTCAGTGTCCATCCTCGCAGTATCCGGTTCTCAAGGTGCACGCTCTGCGGCTGATCCGGTTCGACCGGGCCGCGCGGCAAGGAGATATATTGCCAGACCGGAGGGCCCCCGCGGGCGGGAATCACGCACTCCATATTTTGTTCACAAATGAATAGGTCCCTCAGTTACTTCACTGAGGCCATATTCGAAGCAGCAGCTTCTGATATTGGCGATGACCAGCTGGTTTATAGGTGTTAAGGCATCGGTCATCTCTGGAGCGCCACTTTACTCCAAAAGCATCAGCTATTTGTTTCCCGTCGGTAAAAGGCAGGTTTTGTTCGCCAAGCGTTCTTATATATAAAGAGAAACGGGTCGAACCCATGCTTTGGCAACAAAAAAGCGACCAACCGGAGTCGATCGCTTTCTATTCTATGGTGGGCCGTCAGGGGTTCGAACCCTGGACCTTGGGATTAAAAGTCCCCTGCTCTGCCAGCTGAGCTAACGGCCCGCGGGTGGCATTGTACCACGGTCTGGGACTATTCCCAACTCCATTGGCCGTTCTGGAAAATCACAACTTCACGTCCATCAGGCGTAATGCCCGTAATATCGATGTCGTCCGTGCCGATCATAAAATCGACGTGCGTGCTCGAGACGTTAACGCCATGCTCCAGGAGCTCTTCCTTGGACATGTCGTACCCACCCTCGATGCATTCGGGGAAACCGACACCTAGCGCGAGATGGCAGCTAGCGTTCTCGTCATAGAGCGTGTCATAGAACAGAACGCCGCTTTCGCGGATCGGAGTGTTCTTGGAAATGAGCGCGACCTCGCCCAGATGAGCGGCACCTTCATCGGTGTCAATAATGCTCGCAAGCGTCGCCTTGCCCACACGGGCATCGTAGTCCACTACGCGACCGGCCTCGAACTTAATCCAAAAATCGTCAACCTTGTTACCGTGGTGAATGAGCGGCATAGCCGAATACACGATACCGTCGGCACGCATACGATCAGGCGAGGTGAAGACTTCCTCGGTGGGAATGTTGGGGAAGAAGGGGTGCCCATCGGGCGTCTTACCCTTGCCGCCGGCCCACTCGTGACCCTTCGTCATACCAATCGTCAAATCGGTTCCATTTGCCGAGGTGTAATGCAGGCGGTCAAAACGATTGTCGTTCAGGAAGCGCAAGTTCTTTTCGAACGCCGCGTCATGAAGCTCCCAGTCGCTCTCCGGGTCCTGGCCATCGGCACGAGCGGTGTGCAGAATCGCATTCCACAGCTTATAGATTGCAACCTCATCGGCGTCTCCCGGGAACACCTCGCGCGCCCAAGCCACGACCGGAGCGCCGGCGATACACCACGGGTTGATGTTGTAGTCCAGTCCACGGCGGAAGACCTTGCACTGCGTGTTCCTTGCCTTAGAAGCTGCAGCGGGCTTGGCGGGATCGATACCCTTGAGAGCCGCAGGATCCGCACCCTCGATAAAGATAAAGCAGGCACCGTCCTGGGCCAGGGAATCCAGCTGCAGGCGCTTCCACTCGGGCGTCTGCTCAAAATAGCTTTTATCGACATGCTCGTACGTGAGCCTCGTCACGGCATCATCGGCCCAAATGACCGTCACGTGGCCAGCGCCGGCGGCATAAGCCTCCGCGACCACCACGCGGGCAAAAGGCGCGCACTCGACCGGAGACTGAACGACAACCTCCTGGCCGGGTTTGACGTTTACGCCCTTGCAGACGACCAGGCGCGCGTAGTTTTTAATCTTGGGCTCCAGGGCCTTCATGCCCTCCAGAGCCTCTTCGACCGTCAGGGCAGCTCGAATCATGTGCCACTCCATCTATCTATAGAACAGTAAAAAGGCGCGCCGCAAAATCGACGCGCCTTATATCTTAGCGATATGTATGAATACAAACGCTACTTCTTCTTGGAGTCCTTCTTGTCCTCCTCGGCAGCCGCGCGCTCAATAAGAGCGTTGAGCTTGTTCTCGGACATGCCCTCGGCCTGCGTGCGGTACATGTTGCGCAGGGGACGAATACGAACGAAGTCGTAGATAAAATCACCCAGAATGATGACATAGGACAAAACGATGCCGACCATCTGGACGGGACTGGACACCGTACCGCCGGGAGCGAAGTAGAGCGAAGCCCAAATTGCCACGACGAGTACCATGCCGATGGCGAGCACGGCCCACCAGATACGACGGCGCTTGGTGTAGTCCTCATCCTGCTTGAGGAGGATATTCGACACCGTGTAGATACGATCCTCACGAGCACGCTGCTTCGCCTTGCGGGCGCGCTTTTCCTCCTTGGAAAGACCTTCCAGGTTTTCGCCCTTCTCGAGCTCCTTGCGGCGTGCCTTGGATGATGCCGGCACGACGCGAACGGAGCTCGCTGCCTGGCGGGCGGGTTTAGCAGATGCGGCGGACTTGCGCGCAACCCCGGTAACTTCGTGGGATTGCGTACGCTTGTTCGTGGCGCTACGGGTACTCACTTATGCGTTCTCCTTCATGCTTGTGAACTGGGAGCCCGTGATGATCTGGAAGGCCTCGCGATAGCGCTCGGACGTGCCATCGATGACCTCGGCGGGCAGGTGAGGGGTCTCCCCCGTCATATCCCAGTTGGCTTTGAGCCAATTGCGGACGAATTGTTTGTCGTAGCTAGGCTGAATCTTGCCCTCCTCGCAGCTGGCAGCAGGCCAGAAACGGCTGGAGTCGGGCGTGAGACACTCGTCGATCAGCGTGACCTTGCCATCGATGACACCAAACTCGAACTTGGTGTCGGCAATGATGATGCCACGGGTCGCGGCGTACTCGGCGGCAGCCTTGTAAATCTTGAGGGACAGGTCGCGAATCTGCGCGGCGATATCCTCACCCACGATCTCGCAGCAACGCTCGAACGAAATGTTCTCGTCGTGGTCGCCGATCTCGGCCTTCGTGGACGGCGTGAACAGCGGCTCGGGAAGCTTGGAGGCCTCGGTCAGACCCTCGGGCAGCTGGATGCCGCATACGGTGCCGTTCTCGTCATAGGTCTTCTTGCCCGAACCGGTCAGATAACCGCGGACGATGCACTCGACAGGAATCGTCTGGGCCTTCTTGACCAGCATGGCGCGGCCTGCGAGGTAGTCACGATACTCGGCAAACTCCTCGGGGAAATCCGCCGGGTCGATGGAGACGAGGTGGTTGGGAACGATGTCGGCAAACTTATCGAACCAGAATGCCGAGATGCGGTTGAGCACCTCTCCCTTAAACGGAATCTCGTCGGGGAGAATAAAGTCGAACGCAGAAATGCGGTCGGTGGCGACCATCAGCAGGTTTTCACCGGCATCGTAGATATCACGAACCTTGCCACGGGAATCCGGACGACGCTCCATCGTTGTCACGTGAGTCACTCCTTACCAAAATACGACAGTAATGCGGGTTCTTTCCCGCACGTTTTCGCAAACTCGGAGCGGCAGGGACGAAACCCCTCCTTCACCGAATAGCGAAAAGCTAGTGCTCCATTGTAGTAGATGCCGCGTCCGCCGTGTGCTCGCGAGGCAGATGAATCGTAAAAGTCGTACCCTTTCCAAGCTCCGACTCCACGGATATGTAGCCGTGATGACGCTCGACAATCTGCTTGGTCACGGCGAGGCCCACGCCCAGGCCACCCGCCTCGCGGGCGCGACTGGCGTCGGCACGCCAAAAACGACCGAAGATGCGCGACAAATCATCCTTGGCGATACCGATGCCCGTATCCGAAACCGCGATATCGACGTGCTTGCGGTCGCTGAGCACCGACACCACGACCCAACCCCCCTCGGGGGTGTAACGCATGGCGTTGCTCATGAGGTTGATAACGCATTGCGTGATCATGTCGGGATCTGCCTCGACAACGTCATCATGGCCCTGCGTCTCATCTGCAAAGCGCAAACGCAGGTCACGGTCGGCAAACAGGCGCTCCTGGCCATTCACAATCGATCGTACGAACGGAACCATGTCCACCGGTTCCAGGTTGAGCGGCGCGGTGCTGTTTTCCATGCGCGACAGATCGAGCATCTGCTGCACCAGACGGGCCAGACGACGCGTCTCGGATGCGACTGTCTCCAGGTGTTCGTCGTCGATGGGATACACACCGTCTTGCATGGCCTCGACCGTCGCAAGCATGGCCATGAGCGGCGTGCGCAGCTCGTGGGCAACATCAGAGGTCAGGCGCTTCTCGTGTTTCATATCCTTCTCGAGCGAAGTGGCCATCTCATCGAAGGTCTCACCCAGCTGATCGATCTCGTCATCACCGCGCAGCCCCGTGCGAGCCGACAGGTCGCCGTCACGGATTTGCTTTGCGGTACTGGTGATGCGATGAATCGGTTTGGTGAGCATGCGCGACACGAGCGATCCGATAACGACCGAAATGCAGATTGCAACAACCGCGGCGAGGGCCATGGCGTTAAAGGTCTTCTCCCTAAACGCAGAGTCCGCCTTGGTGAGCAGAGCGTCGGAGCCGATGGCCCACAGCTTTACCTGTCCGACATGCTCGCCGGAAGACGTTACAATCTCGACGTTAGCAACGCTATCGGAGTCGGTTGGAGCAGACGAGACCGGGCTATGCGATGCCCTCTTGCCGCTCGTGTCGTCGGTCGTAGCCTGGTTTTCGCGTACATCGGCGGTGGCGCTTGCCGAGGGCCAGGAATCGTCATAAACGATCACACCCTTTTTATTGACGACCTGCATGCCCAGATCGTCGGAAACCAAACTCGACGTTGCGACCGTGCGCAGTTCTCCCGCGGTCCAAGAGCCGTTTTCCTCATATGAGGTCGCCAACTTCTCGGCAGCGGAATTTGCGATTTCGACGATATTGGAGCGTGTGTAATCCGAAAAGACCGTGCCCCACACAACAGAGACAACGCCCACCAGCACCAATACCGTCATGAGCGATGTCAGAGCAAAAGCAAGTGCCATGCGCGAGGGATAGCTCATCGTTGGCCGTGAATCGGAACGAGGCGTGTTCCAACTAGCCTTGGAACCCGCCTCGCTCTCCTGCTTGTGCTTTTGTCCGATTTCAAAGCGCGCAGGTGTCATATGTGATTTCCCTATTTCTCGTCCGACTTATCGGTCTTGGCCGGAGCCTCGAAGCGATAGCCGACACCATGGACGGTGTAGAGCCACTTGGGCTTCTTGGGATCATCGCCCAGCTTGGCGCGAAGATTCTTCACGTGGCTATCGATGGTGCGCTCATAGCCCTCAAAGTCATACCCGAGCACTTTCTCGACCAGCTCCATGCGGTTATACACACGGCCGGGATGGCGGGCAAGCGTGGTGAGCAGCTTAAACTCGGAAGCCGTCAGATCGACTTCCTTGCCCTCGACCAAGATCTTGTGGCCCGAGATATCGATGACCAGATCGCCGAAGTCGAGTACCTCGACGGCGGGCTCGTCGGCCTGATGAGCACGGCGGAACAGAGCGCGAACGCGGGCGACGAGCTCGCGCGGCGAGAACGGCTTAATCAGATAGTCGTCGGCGCCGAGCTCAAGACCGATAATACGGTCCTCGATCTCGCCCTTAGCCGTCAGCATGATGATGGGGACATCCGAGGTATCGCGAATGGTGCGGCAAACGCGCTCGCCGGGAATCTTGGGGAGCATAAGGTCGAGCACGACCAGGTCGAACTGATGCTTCTCGAACTCCTCGATCGCGGACTGGCCGTCGCCGACGCCCACAACCCAGTAGCCTTCGCGCTCGAGATAGGCAGCGACGGCGTCACGGATTGCCTTCTCATCCTCGACCAGCAGAATCTTTTTTGCATCTGAAGCCATAACACGGCCCCCCTGTCTCAATTAGCTAAGAACAAGCCCATTTTAACGCACCTGAGCCCGCCGGATGCCGCTATGACGCGGCAGCTCGGCGGGCGGTACTCACAATTACAACGCGTTTATTCCCCTGTTGGCGCCTTTTTAACCCCTCTAAGCTTAAAGAGAGAATAGACGTGCAGTGACCGTCTCTGGTATACCCTGGCTGTTGCGCACCGTGGCGTACGTAAGGAATGAGTCCGATTTTCCCGCCGTAGCTGGATAATCGCCATACTCCAAAGCGCGGTCGGGCGACAGCAGCGAGCCATAGGTCTTGGCAGAGGTGTCGATCAGGAAATGCGACGCCTGTACCTTAACAAGGTATTTATTCTTCTTGCCAGCCGCACATGCGAGCGGCTCGCGTGACAGAAAGAGGTACGGCCCTCCCTCATTACCGATATACGTGCCCATATTGCCCAGGCTGCCCACGCCGCTATAGGCCGCCTCGATAGAAAACACGAAGGTATCGCCCATATACACGGCCTCGAAAGGCGAGACTGACGAGGGAAGGACTAGCTGGGCACGCTTGGTGTTGTTGCCGTCGGTCAGATCGATTGCCGTTATGCCGTAGTAGACGCCCTCGTCGTTGCGGACACGCGGCGAGATGGTCAAAATGCCGTCGCTCGCGCGCGGGGCCGATGCAAAGCGGCCCGTCGATTTCCAAATTGTCTCGGCCTTGGATTCATCAAGTGAGCGACGATAGCAAAACGAATCACTACTCGTTTTATTGCCGCCTGCCGAAGGCATTTTATACCAGATGACTGATGACCCGAACGCCGTAAACAGGGGCGGATCATAGTCCTTGCCACCTCGATCGAGCTCAACCACATCGCCAGAGAGCGAAGCGCCCGACAGATTTTGAGCGTAGAGCTTCCACGATGAATTGGCAAAGTTCATCTCAACCCACGCGAATACGCCGTCGCCGGCGCGGACATCGTAGAATGCATATCCCGTGCCCTCGACAGGATCCTCGATTAATGTGGTAAGCGAGCCATCGCCCAGGTTGAGCACACCGAGCGTGTTGGCGTGCAGTGCCGATGCGGGCGCCATCATCGCCGCGGCGTAATCGCCGTCGCAGTAGTACAGCAGCGTACCCAGAGGCAGCGTCCACGACGCCGCTGGCTCAAGATCGATGTCGACAGCCTCATACTCATCCGTAATCGAGATAATTTTGGAATCGTCCTTGATAACCTGCGGCTCGCCGGAGGCATCATCGCTGGTACCCGTTTTTTTCGAGCATCCGGCAAGCACCGTGGCAGCGCCCGCGGCAGCCCCACCGAGTACAAAGCCGCGACGCGATATTCCGTTCTCGATGTGATCCGCGATACCCATTAGGCGATCTCGGCGCGAGCGGCCTCGATGGCGCGCGTAAGCTGGTCGGCGCAGGAGGTCTTTTTCATACCGCAGGTATTACCGGCGAGAACCTCGATTACGCGATCGGCAGGAGCGCCCTCGACCAGCTTGGAGATTGCCTTGAGATTGCCGTCGCAGCCACCGGTAAACTCAACGCCTATCACCTTGTTGCCGTCATCGGAAAGGTCAAGGTGAATATTGCGAGCACACACGCCCTGAGGCTTGTAATCAAACGAAATCATGCGATCCCCTCTCAGAATGTTATTCGAGACGACTATTATCCCCGTCTTTCCCTAAATGCAACGAGGCGCTTTGCCGGCAACACACATTACCAGCAAAGCGCCCTAAAAAGCTAACGTTATGCCCGAACCTACTCGAAGTTCAGCTGCTCCAGGCGGTCGAAGACCGTGTCGATGCGGGTGAGGAAGTCCCACGGATCAAAGATCTCGTCGAGTTTCTCCTGGCTGACGGTGCAGCGCGGATCGGCCTCGAGACGCTCCTTAAAGGTGGGGCCGGAGACACAATCCTGTACCTCGTGCCAGGTTGCCATGGCGTTTTCCTGCACGATAGCGTAGGCGTCCTCGCGGGTGATGCCCGTATCGACGAGGGCCAGCAGCACCTTGGAGGAGAAGATGAGGCCGCGGGTCTTGTTGAGGTTGGCCATCATACGAGCAGGATACAGCTGCAGGCCGTCGATAACGCGGATGAGGCACTGGAACATGTGGTCGAGCGCGATGAAGCTATCGGCCTGGGCGACGCGCTCGGCGGAAGAGTGCGAAATGTCGCGCTCGTGCCACAGGGCAACGTTGTCAAAGGCGACCTGAGCGTTGGACTTCACGACGCGCGACAGGCCGCAGACCTTCTCCATGGTGATGGGATTGCGCTTGTGCGGCATGGCGGAGCTGCCCTTTTGGCCCTTACGGAAGGGCTCCTCGGCCTCGAGTGTATCGGTCTTCTGCAGGTTGCGGACCTCGGTCGCGATGCGCTCGCAGGTGGCCGCTGTGGTGGCAAGCACGCCGGCAAGGTAGGCGTGGTGATCGCGGCTGATGACCTGCGTGGACAGCGGATCGTGGACCAGGCCCAGGTGCTCGCAGACGTACTCCTCGACGAAAGGCTCGATGGAGCTGTAGGTGCCGACGGCACCGGAGATGGCACCGAAGGCAACGTTCTTGCGGGCGTCCTCAAGACGATCGAGATCGCGCTTGAGCTCCCATGCCCAAGAGCCAAACTTCATACCGAAGGTCATCGGCTCGGCATGGATGCCATGGGTGCGGCCGGCGCAGAGCGTGTTGCGCTCCTCGAAGGCGCGACGCTTGCAGATCACGCCGAGCTTCTTGACGTCCTCAATAATCAGGTCACACGCCTGAGTAAGCTGATAGCACAGAGCCGTATCACCCAGGTCGGAGCTGGTCATACCGTAGTGAACCCAGCGGCTAGGCTTGGGCTCGCCCTCGGGAACATCGGCGTCAATGTACTCCTTCATGTTGGTCAGGAAGGCGATGACATCGTGGCGCGTGACCTCCTCGATCTCGTCAACCTTAGCCTTCTCAAAGTTGGCGTGGTCGCGAATCCACTGGGCCTCTTCTTTGGAAATACCGATCTTGCCGAGCTCCGCCTGAGCCTCACAGGCCAGGACCTCAATCTCCTGCCAAATGGCGTACTTGTTCTCGAGGGAAAAGATGTGTCCCATCTCCGGGCGGGTATAGCGATCGATCATAGCGGCTCCTTTTTGGTTATTGGCACGTTGGTCGTAACCCAACCATTGTACCGTGCGCGGGTGCGAGTAACGATAACGGGCATTAACCTAACATTTTGTAGCATAGAGCGACCATGAGGACGTCCGCGTATTTGCTTCGCAAATCCGCACCGGCTTCAGGCGGCATGCCGGCTTCACGAAGCCGAGGGGGAAGACTTTGTTGAATTGGCCGCCCCCACGTCTCCCGTGCTCGGTGGAGCGGGCAACGGGACGTCCGCCTATTTGCTTCGCAAATCCGCATCGGCTTCAGGCGCCTTCCGGCGCCTTCGCCTGCTCGCTACAAACGCTTCGCGTTTGCTTTACGCTCGCACCCTGGTGGGTTCGAGTCCCGGCACTTTATTGAAAAAAGCACGGCACCGTGATGGTGCCGTGCTTGTGCTTTTAACTGGAGCGGGCAACGGGACTCGAACCCGCGAGTGTCAGCTTGGGAAGCTGATGCCTTACCACTTGGCGATGCCCGCTTGTGTGTTGGCTAGTATAACGCGGTTGTCTTGTTTGATACAAGGGTGTCGATGCTTGTTTTAGCTGTGGAGAATCGTTTGAAAACCGCGCCAATTGTGGAGATGAGGACCTTTGTCTTTCTTTTCTTACCATCTTCTACCTGCGCTTTTATCTGATTATTGTATTTGAGCTCGATTTGTCAGAAATCGGGCAAGCTTTTGGTCAGCTTCCGGTACTTACCCGCATGAACCATGGCAGTAGCCTCATCCCAAGCGCCGCGGCCTCCCCGTGCGGCGCACGAGGGATAAGGAGCAGCCATGTCCAACGCACCCACGCACTCTGTCCACAGCGCAATCGCAACAGGTCCGCTGCTCCTGCTCCTCTTTTTTCTGATCGGCTGCCTGGCCCCAGGGGCCGCACTCGCCGTCGACGGGAACGACGCCCTTAATTTCCGCACTATAAGCGGCGGCTGCGGCCCCTTCGGCGTCGGTAAATATGAGGCACAGGACACTTCGATTTCGTACTGCATGAATCAAGACTGCCCCGGCCCCAGCAAGCCGGGAGGGCCATGGCGCACATACAACCAGGGCTGGACATGGCTCGATGACGAATTTGCCGCCATCGTCTGTCACGGATACCCCTCCAGCACATCCTTTGGGGGCCGCAACCTGTCGCCCGATCTCGCCCGTGCCGCCACCCAGATTGCCGTGTGGATGCTCAAGGGAACCACGCGCCCCGACGGCACCTATTCGTATACAAATAGCAAGGGAGTTGCCAGGAGCGGTAGGTTTTACGAAAACGCCGAGGCCGTAGCGGCTGCACGTTGGCTCTACGAGAGCGCTAAGTCCGGATCTATTAAGGCAGCCCCACATCGAGCCAGGCGTTATCACGGCCCGGTCTCGGGCGAGGGTCGACACCAGGACATGCTCTATGTTCTGCCCGCCGTCTCCGTATCTTTCCAAAAACAATCGTCCCAGGCTGGCATCACCGCCGGCAACGACACCTACAGACTCGGTGGCGCAACCTTCGATATCTTTGAAAGTGCGGGCGATGCACGTGTCGGCACTATCCAGATGGACGAAAACGGGCGTGCACAAGCAACACTTTTGCCCAATACGGCATATTACCTGGTCGAAACCAAAGCCCCGGCAGGCTATATCCCTCGAAGCGACCGAATAGCCTTCACCACACAAAACAGCGGCGAACATGTCACTATTAACGAGCAGCCCGGCACCATCACCTTGCGTATTGCAAAAATCGATGCCGCCACGGATGCCGGCGCCCAGGTTGGAGCGTCGCTTGCGGGCGCTGAATTCACCTGCGTCTCGCAATCAACTCCCGGCTGGACTCGCACCCTTACGACTGACGAAAACGGACGGGCGATCCTCAATGACGTTCCTCTGGGCACCTTTACCATCTACGAATCGAAAGCGCCCGAGGGCTACCTGATTTCAAACGACAGCTGGAGCTACACCGTCGGTGCCGAGCAACTCGGAGATACGGGCATCGTTGAGCTCGAAAGCCGTATTCCCAACATCCCCATCGCCTTTGACCTTGAAATCTCGAAGTTCAAGGACCATGGCGATAAGGATGAGTCCGGCCTTGAGCAGCCGGCGGGAGGCGTCGTCTTTGAAGTTGTCAGCAATAGCTCCCAACAAGTCGTCGGCACGTTGACCACAAACGTTTACGGCTTTGCCTCCACCAAAGACCAGCCCGAAGTATGGTTTGGCGCAGGCAAGCGACCCGCCGGCGCTCACGGTGCCATTCCCTACGACCGCGCGGGCTACACCGTTCGCGAGGTTGCAGAAACGGTCCCTGAAGGATTTAAGCAAGCAGGGGAATGGACCATCACAGCAGAGCAGACCGCAGACGGCGCCGAACTTCAGTACATCATTGACAACCATGCCCTATCGACACACCTTCAAATCGTAAAGCGCGATGCTCAGACCGGCGGCACCGTACCACTTGCCGGCTTTACGTTCCAGCTGCTCGATAGCCACCACGAGCCCGTCTCGCAAACATGTTGGTATCCGGCCCACAATGTAATGAATACCTTCACAACCGATACATCCGGCGCCGTCACGCTGCCTGAATCACTTAATACCGGAACATACTACGTGCACGAGGCGTCGGCCAAGGAGCCATATCTGCGCGGAGAAGACCTGGAGATAACGATTCCCGCCGACAGAAATCTGACACCGGTCGCCGTCGCCTCGTTCTATGACGACACCGCAACCGGAAGCATCGATATCATTAAGGCGGATGCCGTAGATGGGCGCGCCCTCGCTGGAGCCACGTTTGACATCCGCGCTGACGGCGACATCGTGCGGGCCGACGACAGCATCGTCGCCCTGGATGGCGAAACCGTCGCCACCGTTACAACCGACGAACGGGGTCATGCGCGAGTCGACCATCTTTCGCTGGGATGCGGTACCGCCACCTACGAGGTCGTCGAGACACAAGCGCCCGAAGGTTACCTGCTCAACCCGACCCCACATACTGTGAAGTTGTCGTACGCCGACCAGCAAACGCCCGTGATCGAAGTGCACCTTGACGTTTCCAACGACTACACCAAGCTCGATGTCTCCAAAGTCGACGCGTGCGGAGGTCAGGAAGTGACAGGCGCCGAGCTTGTCCTCTGCGACTCCAATGGCAACGAAATCGATTCTTGGACTTCATCCGGCAAACCGCACCACATTGAGCACCTTTCGCCCGGCACCTACACCCTACGCGAAACGATGTCTCCGCGTACCTACGACCTCGCCGAGGAGATAACGTTTGAAGTAAAAGCCACGGGAGAAGTTCAAACCGTAGCCATGAAGGATACCCCCATCGAGATCAGGGGAAGCGTCGATAAGCGCCAAGAGATTGCACAGCCAGTCGTAAGCAAACTCGTTGCCAACGGCGACGGAAAAAACCGAGCCAAAGCACGGGCCAATACGCAAGGCGCCTTCTCCTATACCATCGACGCCAAAAATGAGTCGAGCACCTGGGTCGACGAGTTAACCATCACCGACGACCTTGAGTGCGTCAAAAATGGTGCAGCGAAACTCGTTGCCGTTGAAACCCCCATTGCGGTCGGTGATCTAAACGGGCTGTGCAACGTGTGGTATCGAACGTCTCCGGCAGGAACAAGCGATACGGGCAGGCAGGTCAATGCAACGCTTGACGACGGGCGCCACAATCCTTGGCTCGAAACGGAAGAGGTTGCAAAGCTGCTGGGCGACGATGTGCGTCTCGTCGATTACGACGGGTGGCACCTATGGAAAGCAGATATCCCGACGGACAAGTCCGTCACGCTCGATACGAAAGAGCTTGATCTTACAGACGACGCCGTCATCACGGGCATCCGTTTTGAATACGGTGCGGTAGCCGCCGACTTTACAACCAGAAGCGAGGCGGGTTCTTGGACCCGGGATGACCTTAAAGACGAACACGACGATCTTGACGATGCCAAGGCGGTCCTTAACTCGGATGCCCGAGGCGCAGTCGTGCATATGCAGGCAACGTCGTCCTATACGCCCCAAACCGCACTTGCCAACAGCGCGCGCGTCGATCTTTGCCGCAACGGCGGTGGCGATAAACTCGAGGTGCATGATGAGGACCGCGTCATCCAACGATGCACCCTGCCTCAGAACCTGCCGGCAACGGGATCTGTTCCTGTCGCCGCATGCATCACCGCACTCCTGACCTCGGGCGCTGCAGCCATATGGTTCGCTCGCCTTAGGTCAGCCACAAAGAGGCGCTAGCACGACGAAAAAGCGGGCGAGCCAGTCTCCCGGCTCGCCCGCCTTGGGCATAAACGATGAATCGGCTATTCAGCAGATGACGAACCGCCATCGATGGCTGCCTGATCGGACTCGGAAATACCGTCAGCACCCAAACTTTGCTCTTGCTCCACCTCTTCGTTCATTGTTGTCTCGGGCGTCGAGCCCTTAACGCCAACGACATACGCGGCCCCAAAACCCAATGCGACAGCGATCAGGGTCAAAATCAGATAGATGGGCCAATGGCGCTTGATATACGAAAACACGCTGACTCCTTAGCGGGTCTGTCTACGAACGACGAATGACCTCGGTCACGACCTCGGACACCGTAGCGATATTGGTCGGATTGACGTTGTACGGCAGGTCATCCTCGGTGCGAGCGCAGGCAAGGCGCGGGCCGTCCACACCGGCGATCGTAAGGGCGCGACGGCTCGCCTCGAGCGCTGCGGATGCATCGGTTTTTGCATAGGGCATCTCGAACGCACCGCAATCGACGTGGAACGACTTACACACCTTGCTGACCAGATTCATGATGCGGCGATCGCCCTTAAACAGCTGCTGCTCGCCCTCGACCGTCACCACCGAAAGCCTGCCGGCACCGATAGACTCAAGGTTGATGAAGAACACACCGCGGAGCTTGTCACGATGCGAGGCCAAAAACGCCCTCATGCCGGCGCCGTCGCAATCGGACGCGCCCGTTGCGACGAACCAGATATCGTGGCCGAGCAGCTCATCGTCACCCATGGAGGCAACGGCCGAGAGCATGTCCTCGGCAGAAGCACCATCGGAGGAAGTGGCGCCGCCCTTCCAACCGTCGTCGTCATCCTCGAAGTTATCCCACGAGCCAATGCCGCGGCCAGACTTCTTGGCATCGTAATCGTCTTCGACGCCCAGCCAGTCGCTCATGCTGTCCTGCTCGTTCTTCTTTTTGCGACCGAACAAGCCACCCAGGCCACGCTTCTGCGGCTTGGCGCCCGTCGAAGCAGGAGCCGAGATGGTCTCGAGCGGCTGCGCACCCGAGGAGATGGGCATGGGGGTCGCGACCGGTGCCGATGTGGGCTCGGGACCCTGCGCCGTCGCAAAGGGATCATTTGTCTGTGCCGAAGGATCGGGAAGATCGAACAGCGACGTGCGGGACGCGACATTGGCCTGTTGCATCGAAGGCAGCGACGGATCGGGGACCGAGGCAAGCGGCGACGAAGAGGGCGCGGGCGCGGCGGCGGGGTCGGGGATATTCATTTGCTGGCGCGGAGGCATCTGAGACGAAATCTGCGCCATGAGGGAGTCAACTGTCTCGTCCTGCGTGGGGGCGACATTGGCCACCGTGGCACCGGGGTCGCCCGGCGCGGGCATGGTAAAGATCTGCGTAGAATAAGGCCTGGACTCATCCGTCTTGGGAGCCTCGTCAATCGCAGGGGACTCCTGCTCCATGGCAGGAGCCTCGTCCTGCTCGGGTGCGCTGGCCTCAACGGAATCGGCCTCGTCGGCAACCGAATCATCGGCGGCGCCCTGGGCATCATCGGAGATGGGAAGGGGCTCGGCAATTGCGGTGCCCTGCTTCTCAAACGTCATCGTGGCATCAAATGACATGGTGCCATCGACCGGCTGCTGCGCCTCAAAGGACGTCGTAGCCTCGGCAACGTCTGCGGATGTCGGCTGCGGAGCCTCGAAGGACGTCGTGGCGTCGGCGACATCGACAGGCTTCGGCTGCTCGGCCTCACCCTGCTCGAACTCCTGTGCCGCACGCTCACGCTCGGCCTCGGCGGCCTGCTGCTGGGCGATGGCCTCCCGCTCGGCGGCCTCGCGGGCAGCGGCACGCTTTTCCTCAAAGTCGTCGACGAACTTCTTGCCCTTCGCAAAGGCGCCCTTAAAGAAGCTAGAGGCGCTGGCACCAATCGAGGAGAACGCGGAAGCGATATCGGCATGGGGCGTTGTCGAGGGAAGCTCGGCCGAGAAATCGGTGTCACTCTCATAGGACACGCGCTGCGGGTACTCGTCATAGTCTTCGTCGGCGGTCTCGGCTTCAACCTGTGCCGGAGCGGCAGGCGCCAGAATATCCAGACCGGCTGCAGAATCGAGCGGGGGCTTTTCGTCAGACTCCGCGGCAGCAACAGGGGCAGCGACCGGCTCGGCGGGAGCAACAGCCGTATTGGCCGCGGGCGTAGGCTCCTGTGCAACGGGAGCAGGCTCCGGCTCGAACGTCGGCTCCTCGCCCTCTTCGTAATCGAGCGTGCAGGACTCGGGAAGCATGCCGAGTGCACGGATGGCATCCGAACCAAAGCGGATATTGCCGGCGGCATTGCGATAGAGCTTGGGCTCGGGCTCGGCGACTTCGACCACCGCGGGCTCCTCCGCCGGCTCGGCGGTGGACGTTTCCTCGGTGGACACTTCGGCCTGGGCAGTCTGGTCTTGAGCCTCGGGGGCGATAACGCCGATCAGCGTCTCGTCAGCAGAGGCGCCCTCAAAACCATCGATCTGTCCGTCAAAAGCCTCGTCCTGCTCGGGTGCGTCGACAGGCGCCACCGGCTGGCCAAACTCGTCCTCGTCGTAGGAAGGTTCCTCATATTCAATGGTGTTGCCGTAGTCGTTTTGCTGCTGGGCCGCGGCATACTCGGCCGCCGCGCGCGCCATTTCCTCGGCGCGACGCTTCTGCTCGCCAAAATAGGTATCGAATGGAATGTCGTCGGGGAACTCGTTTTCGCCCTGATAGGGGGCAACGTTGTCCATGACACCGAGCATAGCGGCAACAGAGGACTTGTTGCACACCGCGCCAGACGTGTAGGGAAGCACAAAACGGTTGGAGATGATATTGGCGGCGTTGGCCAGTGCCACAAGGGAGGCCAAAATCGCGACAACCCACAGCAGCACCTTGAGCACGCCGGGGAGCGGCAGGATACGCAGGATGGCGACAGCCGCGGGCGCGATCGTGGCGACAGGCAGGAGCTTGGCGATGAGCGCACGATACGGAGCGTAGGGCTCGCGAGCAAGGAGCTCGGCACGGGGAGAATCATAGTGGGCCACCACGACGACCGGGCGGTTGCGAGGAGACGCAAGCGGGCCCGAGGCCTTGTGATAGGCGATGACATTTTGGCTCACACCGGTCTTTCCCAGGCGCGAAACCACGGGATGCCCTGTGCGCTCGAGTACGTAGAGCACGGCACCGACAATGGCCAGCAAGGTGCCGACCAAGCCGATACCGCCGCCGATGCCCATCAGCAGGGCGCCGGCAAACGCCAGGATACCGGTAACGGCAAACGCCAACCTGCTGGGCGCGGGAGCATTAAATTCCTGCACCTCGGGGTCAAAGCCGTGGTTGCGGAAAATCTGAGCGATATCCTCGGCAGCCAGGCGCTCTTCTTCACTGCACGCCGGCGTAATGCCGGTGTTCTGCAGCAGGTGGTTAATATAGTTCTGGGTGTTCGCCATGTGCGCTCCACATCCATAATCCGACAAATAGGCCCAATGCATGCACATTAGAACCGTATATAGTCGAAAGTATACCCCGAGCGAGCGCAAACGACCGAATTCGGGCCATCTTAACGCCGCGAGCGGACAAGGATATAGCCTAATCTCCATATCGGACTAAAATCATGGCATCAAACGACCTTCTCATGCGAGGATTCTATGACGGCAAGCGACGCGACCGCGACAATTAAAAAGGGGGCACCCGAGCCCGGTTTCGATAAAACGGCTCAGCGCATCCTCAACCTTTTCTTTGTACTCAACAGTTCTCCCGAACCGCTGACGACCGAGCAAATCGTCCTGGATTCCGATTTGGGGTACGGCTCGGGCAATATCGACTCAGACAAACGCAAGTTCCGCCGCGATCGCGACAAGCTGCTCGAACGCGGCATCGTTATCAGGGAGGTTCGTGCTGCCGGAGCGCAGGAAACCGAAGAGAGCGCGTGGACGATCGACCGCGAGCACACGTTTGCCGCGGGCGGTCTCATCACCGCAGACGATGCCGACATCCTGCTCAATGCCATCGACCAGACACTCGCGGCAGGCTCATCCACCTTTGCCGCGCCGCTTGCCGACATTCGCTCCAAGATTGCCTACCTCACCGGCATGTCGACGACAGGAGAGGCACCGATCCGCCGCTCTCCCGCCGTCGATGCGGTATGGAGTGCCTTTGCCGAGCGTTGCGCGCTGCGCTTTTTGTACCAAAACGGACGCGGCGAGCAACGCGAACGGACCGTTTGCGTCTACGGCATGTTCGAGCGCGAGGGTGCGGCATACTTCTGCGGCCTCGACAATGCCACCGACAATATCAGGACATTCCGCTGCGACCGCATCATTCGCGCCTGGAGACCTTCGAAGGCCTACGCCATCCCTGCGGATTTCAACCTCAACGATTACTTATTCTTTGAGTTTGATTTTGCCGACCGCCCACCCGTTGCGGCTACGTTCTCGTTCGCGCGTGAAGCGCAGGCCGATATGATCAGCGGTCTCACACGCGGACGAGGCGAACTCACGCGCACCGAAGCAGGTTGGACCTGGACCGTTGACGTGCGCGACTTTGAAGCCGCAGCCTCGTTTTGCATGGCCCATGCCATGGATGGCATGAGGCCCGTCGCCCCCGATGCTCTCAAGCAGGCGTGGAATCACCTCATCGAAAGGACGGTGCACGAGCATGCCCGTGCGTAAACTCACCAGCGAGCAAAGACTCTCGCGCGCCATCGACATCATGGAGGCCCTCTACGCCGCCGGCGAGAATGGCATGACACGAGACGAGCTTTGCAGCCGCTTTGATATCATGGGGGCATCGCTCGACGAGATTCTCGAGATCGTCTCGACGCTTGCGGACCGAGAATCGGGTGCACGTATTATCTGTGAACGCCGCGGCGAGTGCGTGGTCCTCACCGGTGACGCGGGGCGCGTGCTACCGCTGCGCCTGAGTGCCGCCGAGGGCGCTGTGCTCAACCATGAACTTGAATCATTGGGGATCGAACCCCAAGCGGCGGCTCGAATACGGCGCGCCCTTCTTCCCAAAGAGCTCGGCTACAGCCAGCGCGTCTTTGACACCGTCGCCCACGGATCGCACTGGCAGCAGCTGAGCTGCGCCATTCGGGACGGTGTTCGCTGCCGTATCTCGTATCGCTCGATGGATGACACACGAGCGCGCGAGCGTTTGGTCGACCCCTTGCGCATCACAACAAACGGCGACCAAACGTATCTGATTGCCTGGGATGTCGCGGTCGACGAACAGCGCACCTACCGTATGGATAAGATCGAGGGCCTGGCCTTGACCGACGACTCCGTCGTGCGCCACGCGCCGGAGCCCGCGACCCTCCACGACTCCCTCGCCCAGGCGGAGCGGAGCGCGAAGCTTCTCATGCCGCGCGCCTTGGCAGAGCGCCTAGACTGGCCCGGCATTATGTCGATTGAACCCAATGGGGCGGACAGCTCAACAGTAAATGTGCGCTACGGCTCCGAGCGCTGGCTGTTTAGCCAGGTAATCGCAGCGGGCGGGGCCATCCGCATCTTGGATGACCCCGCCCTGTCAGAACGTCTGTGCGATATGGCAAAATCCCTCGTCTGTCCGCTTTAGCGGCGCCGCTCGTGGCGTGCGCGCCACAGCTGTAGATAGTGCCCGATTTGTGCCGATTCGATGCGCTGATAGGAGCTCGTGGGCAGCGACGTTAAGAATTTCTTGCCGTAGCCCTTCGTCACCAGGCGCGGGTCGGCCAAGATGAGTACGCCGCAATCGGTCGATGAGCGAATGAGGCGACCGGCTGCCTGCTTGACCTCGAGCACGGCCTCGGGCAGCGAATAGCGCGCCCAAGCGCGGTCTTCACGCAGATTGCGCTCACATGAGAGCGGGTCTGTGGGGCTCGAGAACGGCAGCTTGGGGATGATGACGCAGCGCAGCGTCTCGCCGCTGGCGTCGAACCCTTCCCAAAAGGCCTTAAGCGCAAAGAGCGACGAGGTCGGTTCGTTGATAAAGCGATCGCGCAGACGGCGAGGAGACGAGTTGCGCTGCTGGCAGTTGAGCTCCAGACCCGCACGAGCCATCTTGGGCTCGACGCGAGCGTACAGTTCCTCCATGTCACGCCTGTTGGTGAACAGCGTGAGCACCGAGCCGCCCATGGCAAGATGAGCGTCGACCAGCACACGCTCGAGCGCCGAAAGGTAGCTCTCACGATCGCGCGGATCGGGGATATCCCCAGCCACGACCACGGCCATATTCGAATCGAAGTCGTAGCTCGAATCCAAGTGCAGTGACGATGATGTCGAGGCGCCGATGCGATCGAGGCCGACGGCATGGTTAAAGTGCTCAAAGCTCTTGGAAACCGTCATGGTCGCCGAGGCAAAGATAGCCGTGTGGACCTCGGGCAACCACTCGGTTGCCAAGGCCTCGCCAATATCGATGCGCTCCGCGGTCATCGACTCGCCGCCGGCACGCAATCTGCGATTGACTTGCAGCGAGTACACGTAGTGTTCATCGGTACCGTCGATGATGAGTTTGAGGTTCTCGGCCAGCTCGTGTAGGCGGCGCGAGATATCACCCAGGTCGACAACAACCTCGGGCTTGTCGGCGGCGACGGCTTGTACCAGCGCGTCGACGCTCTTGTCAGCTTGTTCCAATGCGTCGATGGCAGTGCAGGCCGACTGTAAGAAATCATGCCAGTCGTCAGATTCGCGCAGCTCGGGGCCAATCCATAGGTTCGCATTGTCATAGCCCCCGCGGGCACGGCGGCCGAGCTCGCGAACGCCGTCAAACACGTCGGCGATTGCCATGCTCGCGCGCGCAACCGTCGACGTCGCCTTGGCGGTTAGACCCAAGTAGAGCGTAGAGCCCTCCGAGGTTGCCAAATCGCGGGAAACCTGGCTCAGCGCGCCGGTGCTCGAGCCACCCAGGCGCTCAAACAGAACGCGCGATTCATCCGCCGACACCACGCGCGCCCATTGACGGCGCGCCTCGCGCTCGATGGAGTGGGCCTCATCGATCACCCAGTGACGAATCGGAGGCAAGATTCTGCCCTCGGCCGCAACATTGCGGAACAGCAGGGAATGGTTGGTGACCACTACATCGGCATGCGCCGCGCGACGGCGGGCTCCGTGGACCAGGCATTTATCGGGGAAAAACGGGCATAGGCGACGGGCGCACTCGCGCGACGCCGTCGTAAAGTCGGGACGGTTGACGCTGCGCCAGCGAATGCCGAGCGAGTCGAGGTCGCCATCGGCCGACTGACACACGTACGCCGTGATGACCGCGACTGCCGTAAGCGTGTCGGCAGGATCACGCTTAGTCGTAATTTCGACTTGCCCGCGGCTCATGCGCTCAAGCTTGCGCAAGCATGGATAGTGGTCATAGCCCTTGAGGGCGCAAAACGATAGGCCTCCGTCCAGCTGCTCGGCAAGTTTGGGCAGCTCATGATACATGAGCTGGTCGGCAAGATTATTCGATTTAGTCGCGATACCAACCGTGATGTTGTTGCGGCGCGCGGCCTCGGCAAAAGGCACCAGGTAAGCCATCGATTTGCCGACGCCCGTGCCCGCCTCAATCACGCGATGCGTTCCCGTAACGAGTGCATCACGGACCTCGAGCGCCATCGCGATCTGCTCATCGCGCGGCTCGTACGTGGGATACATGCGATTAACCAGGCCGCCCGGGGCATAGTCCGCCTCGATTTCCTCGCGGCTCGGCATCTTAAGGACCGGTAGCTCGTCCGCATCAACGCGATCATCGGCCCGATCGGCCTTGAGTACGTCGGCGCGGGCGGCGCTGAGAGAGAAGATGGAACCGGGGTTCTGCCCCGCCAAGAACGAGAAGATAGGACGATAGGACCAGGGTACGTCGGGGTGCATGTCGGCCAGGCGCGCCATTAAGCCCTGGGGCAAGTCGGTGAGCGCCACGAGTAACACGCGCCATACGCCACACAGGGCGTCGACATCGGCATTGGCGCGGTGCGACACCGAGTCGCAGCCAAACAGGTCGGCCATGAAAGACAGCTTATGCGATGCCAGACGCGGAAGCGCGATGCGCGACAGTGCCAGCGAATCAATCCAGATGTCGCTGACGTTGACACCGCCCTTGACCGACTCGATAAACGAGCGGTCGAAGGTGGCGTTATGTGCGATCACCGGGCAGCCGCCGACAAAATCGGCGAGAGCGGCCACGGCATCGACGGCCGATGGGGCATCCACCACATCGGCGTTTGTAATGCTCGTGAGCTCGGTAATCTCGGCGGGAATCAGCTGCTTGGGATGCACGAAGGTATCGAAGCGGTCGACGATCTCGCGGCCCGAAAGGCGGGCCGCCGATATCTCAATAAGCTCGTTGTCCTGCACCGAAAGACCCGTGGTCTCGGTATCGAGGACGATAACATCTTCCTCGATGAGACCAAACGATTGGGTTTTGGCGCGCTCGGCAAGCGTGGCATAGGAGTCGATGACAAACTGCGGCGTTCCTGATGAAACCGCGTCCTCGATTAGCATGCAATGCCCGCTCGACGAAGACCCATACGGATCAGGCTGTCACAGACCTGCGGGAACGTCATGTCGTCGGTGTGGCGGATCTCATCCGGATACAGCGACGTATCGGTCATGCCGGGAATGGTATTGGTCTCGAGGATAACGGGGCCGTCCTCGCTCACGATAAAATCGCTGCGCGAGATGCCCAAGCAACCGAGCGCCCTATGGGCGGCACAGGCTAGCTCCTGGGCACGAGCGTAGTTCTCGGGCGAAATCTGCGCCGGAATGCGATGAATGTCCGTAGGGTCGACATACTTCACGTCCAGATCGTAGAACTCGCAGTCCTCGGGCTTACGGATCTCAACGATCGGCAGGGCGCGCACGTCATCCTCGCCGTATACGCCGACGGTGATCTCGGTACCCTCGATACACTTCTCGACCAGCACTTTGTCGCCGTACTCAAACGCCTTGGCGATTGCCGCGGGAAGCTCGGAGGGCTCATGGACCAGGGAAATGCCATAGCTGGAACCGTTTACGGCCGGCTTCACAAAGCAGCGCTCGCCACAAACCTCGACGATATGATCGATATCGACTTCATCGCCCACTTCGAGCGCAAGGCCGGGGGCAACGGGAATGCCCGCCTTGGCATACAGGAGCTTCGAGACCTCCTTGTCGGCACCGCAGGCGCTCGCGAGCACGCCCGAGGCCGTGTAGGGGATACCCAGGGTCTCCATGGCACCCTGCATGGCACCATCCTCACCGCCGGCGCCGTGCATGGCGATAAACGCCACGTCAAAGCCACCGGTCGCCATGGTTACCATAAAGTCATCGGCAGCCGTGTCGAGCAGCTCCACCGAAGTGTAGCCGGCCTCCTTCAAGGCCACCACGACGTTCTTTCCCGAATTGAGCGAGATCTCGCGCTCAGCGGAATGACCGCCCGCCAAGACCGCTACGTGCATGTTCTCTAGGCTTTTACCCGGCATGGGCAGACTCCTCCTCTATAATTTCTGCAGCTGATACCATATTGTAGCGATACCCTCTACGTTTCCCCAAAATCGAAAGGCTTCCATGAATCCCAGGACTAAATCTCAGGACATTCGCGACTTGAGCCAAAACGATATTCGCGAGCTCGTGGCAGAACTCGGCCAGCCCGCTTTCCGCGCCAAGCAACTCATCGAATGGGTCTTTGAGAAGAACGTTTGTTCGTTTGACGATATGACCAACCTTCCCAAGGCTTTCCGCGAGCAGCTTAAAGAGGCATTTGCCTTCGACACGCCGACCGAGCTCACCAAGCAGGTTTCCAAGGACGGCTCTCGCAAATATCTACTCGAGTATCATGACGGCATTTCCGTCGAGACTGTCGGTATGCCCCGTCGCAACAAGCTTTCCGTCTGCGTTTCCACCCAGGCAGGATGTGGCATGGGCTGCGCCTTTTGCGCCACCGGTCTCAACGGCCTCAAGCGCTCTCTGACCGCTCAAGAGATCGTCGACCAGGTGTTGCACGTCTCGAATGATTTTGGCGAGCGCGCCACGAGCGTTGTCTTCATGGGCCAGGGCGAGCCGTTTGCCAACTACGACGAGGTTCTCAAGGCGTTGCGAATCCTCAACGACCCCGATGGCATCGGTATCGGTGCTCGTCACCTCACCGTCTCTACCAGCGGCGTTATTCCCGGTATTCGCAAATTTGCCGACATCCCCGAGCAGTTCACGCTTGCCGTTTCCCTGCATTCCGCCATCCAGTCGACACGCAATAAGCTTATGCCCGGTGTTAAGAAGTACACGCTACTTCGCCTTCACGAGGCGCTTCAACTCTACACCGAGAAGACTGGCCGCCGCCCGACCTATGAGTATGCCATGATCGAAGGCGTCAACGATACGAATCCCGAGATGCAGGCGCTCTGCGACTTCTGCGAGGGAACGTTGTGCCACGTTAACCTGATTCAGCTTAACGACATCGAGGGCAGCCCGCTCAAGCCGTCGCCGATTCATAAGGTTGAGGATCTTCAGCGTCGTCTTGAGTCCCGTGGCATCGAGACCACGATTCGTAACTCCCGTGGTAACGATATTGACGCCGCTTGCGGACAGCTGAAGCAGCGCTTCAAAGTTCAGAAGAACGCATAGGGGAGTCGCACCCCAAAACGTTTCATGTGAAACATCGAACGGCCCCGGTTACAGGAGATGCAACCGGGGCCGTTTTATTTATTGACCTTAATTTTGAATCAGCTGCTACCTGTCCCATTTTTTACGGCCAAAATAAGGGGTCCTTGCCTCGTGAATCAGACAAGGACCCCTCAAAATATGCTAAGTAATTGTTAGGTACCTAATAGCCTACATTTTCCCATTGGTTACTAACCCAACCTTGATTAATCTTGGGATTCTTCGTTACCTGAGCCGTACGCATGGCAACATCTTCTGTCATAACATCCATTTTCTTCTTGGATGTATCGACAATATCTTGCGCACTACGAAGCAAACGACCTCGAAGTTCATCGTCTGTCGCGATCTTATAGCCAGCAAAGGCACCAGCCGCGACAGTCGTCGCCAATGCAATCGCAGTTAAAATCCTATTCCTCATCTTGGCCTCCTTGATCAAACTGAATCATTTCGCCAAGAATACGAGAGAGCTCTTCCTCGTCTTTAAACTCAATCTCAATCTTATTCTTTCCACGCGAGCTCTTAACACGCACGTTGGTATTAAAAACCTGACGAAGCACACGGGCAGCCTTTTTAAAAGACTGAGGCGTTGCAGGCCTCGGCGTCTTAGGTGTCTCTCCGGCAGAAAACAACGGAGCAAGATTTTCTGTCGCTCTTACGGAAAGGCCCTCTGCAACAACCTTCTCTGCAAGTCGAATTCGAGCTTCCTCATAGGGAACCGCAAGAATTGCACGTGCATGACCAGCAGTAAGTTTGCCCTCAAAAATCATCTGCTGAACAACTTCAGGGAGATCGAGAAGGCGCAGCGAGTTTGTAATTGCAGAGCGTGACTTGCTGACTGCCTTCGACAATGCCTCCTGGGTCATACCGCTGGCATCGATAAGCTGGCGATAGCCCTTAGCCTCTTCGACGGGATTCAGATCAGAACGCTGAAGGTTTTCGATCAGAGCAAGAGCCAGCATCTCTTCATCATTAACATCTTTAATGATGACAGGCAGCTCCTCAAGACCAGCAAGCTTTGACGCTTGGTAACGACGCTCACCAGCGATGATCTCATAGCCGTTTCCATGCTTGCGAACCAAAAGCGGCTGCAAGACGCCATGTTCTTGGATTGATTCGCTCAACTCACGAAGTTCAGTTTCGTTAAAGTGAATTCGCGGCTGATTAGGGTTGGGAACGATATCCTCAATAGGTAGTTTTGTTTCAGATGCGGCATTCGAAGCCGATGCAGCCGAACCACCGGTCTCATACTCGGCCTCTGAGACCAAAGCATTGAGTCCACGTCCCAATCCGCCACGTTTCTTTACACTAGGCACGCTTGATCACCTCTTTTGCAAGGTTCATATATGCTTTTGCACCCTTATTTTGAGGTGCATAGGTAATTACCGGTTCCCCAAAAGACGGAGCTTCGGAGATTTTAACCGTACGGGGGATCAACGTCTTAAATGCCTTATCACCAAAGTACGATTGAACCTCCTCAACAACCTGATTCGATAGAGAAGTACGCGAGTCATACATGGTCATAAGCACACCGTAGGTGTCTAAGCCCTTGTTCAGACGAGATTTGACCATCTTCATTGACTCAAGCAGCTTCGTAACGCCCTCGAGTGCGTAATACTCGCACTGGATCGGAATCAAAACGCTGTCTGCTGCGGTCAAAGCGTTGATAGTAAGCAGGCCGAGCGAAGGAGGGCAGTCAATGAAAATAAAATCGAACTCGTCCTGAATCGGCTCAAGCAAATCTTTGAGACGGGTTTCACGAGCAATTGCGCTTACGAGTTCAATTTCCGCGCCTGCAAGCTGAATTGTAGCCGGAATTACGAATACCTTTTTGCAATTTGTATCAAGAACAAGCGATTCTGCCGGCACATCATTCAACAATGCATCATAGATGCAGTGATCAAGGTCTTCTTTTTCAATTCCGAATCCACTGGTGCTGTTTCCCTGCGGATCAAAATCGACAATCAGTGTCTTACGACCCTGCTCACCCAGTGCTGCTGCAAGGTTTACAGCCGTCGTTGACTTACCGACGCCGCCTTTTTGATTGATGATTGCAATGATACGCGTGTCTTTTGCGCTCTTAGAACGCTTAACGTCGCGAAATCCCACGGTCCCTCCTGGTGTGTATTAAAGCTGTCAAACGGAGGATGTTTCACGTGAAACATTCCGAATCGATAGCAACTGCTATGTTTCACGTGAAACACTGCAAGCTGTTAGTATCCATTATGTTTCACGTGAAACATCTAGGCAAGCGGATTCTTCTTTGCCATGCCATTTGCACGAGGCAATGAAACGGATGCTGAATGACTCTTCTTAAGAACAATGAACTCCCTGTGACCCAAGCCTTCAGGCAAATCAATTGCGTCATTCAGAAGCAAAGTGAAGCCGCAAATCTTAGCTGCTGACATGCCGGAAGCAAGCTCCTCATCCGAAGGATTGCCCTTGGTGATAACAAATAGCCCTCCATCCTTCAGGTACGGAGCCGCATACTCAACAAGAATCGGTAAAGGGGCCAGTGCGCGGGCGGTTACGACAGAGAACTGCTTCTTATGGCTTCGAGCATATTCTTCAAGACGATCATGGACCGCATGAGCATGTTTCAATCCAAGAGCATGGACAAAGGAATTGACTGCATCAACCTTCTTGCCAACAGAGTCAATATAAGTTGCTTTACGATGCGTGGTTATAGTTAATGGAATACCAGGGAAGCCCGCACCTGTTCCCATATCGAGCAAAGCTCCCTCAGGAGCCTTATTGATATAGGGGAGCAAAACAAGTGAGTCAAGGATATGAAGTACTGCAGCATCTTCTACGTTAAGAATACGGGTGAGATTGGTTGTCTTATTTATTTCCAGAACCAAATCC
>DBFBKG010000073.1:0-19694 GCA_048203815.1 Collinsella sp.
TCGACGATGAGGTTGGCACCCTTGTGGAATAAGACCTCGCGAACTATTTCGTCAGTTGTTGTCTTGCGAATTCTAAGCGACTTGATGAACATGTAGCCCTCCCTTCTCGTCTATTGACACGCGTCCGAGGAGGAAGAGAAAGTCCAAAGCCATGACAAAGAAGTCGTAGCTCACTTCTTTCTTGACCAGAGTGTTCGCCGTTACCTCATAGAGTTGACCGGCGTCCAAGCCTGGGTTCTGGTCGATGTAGCCATCCAAGGCGGCAGCGATGTAATAGACCGTGCTCGTCGGCTCATTATTGCGATCAAGCAGCAGCATCGTCATCACCTGGCCTCAGAAGGACTCTGCATTTTGCCACGGCAACGGCAATCAACGCAACGCAGAACTGGTTGATGATTTCTTCGGGGACCTCGTCAGCCTGAAAGCCTGCGTCATTCACAATCATGTTATAGATCTCGTTCTCGATGAGCTTGAGCTGTGCATCGCCGTTTCCTACGCACAGCTTGCCGTCATCGCGAACGTCTGCCACATTGACAAACATCTTGTTCAGCCTTTGGATGATGGCTTCGCTGTCGGGGAATTCCTTGATCACGCTGTCGAGACGAGCGTAGTTCTCAGAATACTCGTTGATGATGTTTAGGTAACGCGGTGCGTGGTTGTAAATCAGCTTCTTCTCTATAGGAGGCGGAGGCGTAAGGGGGAAATCTTCGCCCGTTGGCTCAGTCGACGAAATCATGATTTGCAGGAGTTTATACATGAGCGTCTTTGTAAGCGGCCGGTGCGGGCCAGACGAGACGGGCTGGTAGATGTTTATGTCATGTGAGTCATAGCTATTGGAGTCGCCGGTTATGTTCGTGGCGACCTTTCCAATTGCGCTCTGGCTTGTCTGCGTTGGCTTATCGCGAAGCATGGATGTTCGCCGAGTTGTTGCTGCCTACGACGTTTGTGGCAACTTTACCTGTAGCGGTCTGCGAGTTGTCGCTTAGACTCTTTTTGATTGACTTGATCTCTTGCTTGTTTTGGAGCGAGATGACGGCGGCGGCGATGGATGCGATAGACGCGATAATTCCAAGGATAAGGTTCACAGTCTCCATCTTGCCTCCCAAATGTCAAGTCCAATATTCTAGACCATTATCGAGCGTTCGCTCGTTGCGTTGCCTCTAATTCTTGCTAATGGTCACAAACTGCCGAACGGACTGGATGACCTCACTTTGTGACCGACCTTTAGCCTATTTGCATGGTTAAGGGACGGTTCGTTTGTGCTGGCCTATGTCAATCGAAAGGCAGGCCGACATGGACGGAGACGACCATAGCATCGACGACGAGGAAGAGGTCGCAGCGCAGGCGGGCGGCCAAGAAGGGGTCGCGCAGGCGGAAGAGCCGCAGGCAGTGGACTCGGAGAGGGGCTACCAGGCGCTTCTCGCCAAGCAGGAGGCTCGCATCAAGGAGCTTGAGGGGCAAGTGGCCGAGGCTGCCAAGAGCGCCGAGGTGGCGGACGCCCTGCGCGGCGAAATCCAGCAGGTGAAGGCCAGGCGGCCGATGAGCGCATCGCCTTCGCGGCAGACATGGCGACGTTCGCAACCATGAACCTGACCCACCTCTTCTACTCATGCACGGCGCTGGAGGTGGTCTCCGGTTTGGGCAACCTCGCAGGTGTCAAGTCGTGCGGTTCGCGTTCGCTTCGCGCTCGTCGCCCGCCGAGCTGGACTTCCGAGGCTTCGACCCGTCTGCGCTCACCGACCTGACCTACTGCTTCTCGGGGTGCTCGTCGCTGGTGACGATCTACGCCGACGCCACCTGGGCGCTGCCTTCGAGCGGGGTTTCGGACTCGCAGTGCTTCTATAACTGCTACAAGCTGACGGGCGGCAACGGAACCACGTATGCAAGCAGCAGGACGGTTTATACCCACTTCCGTATCGATACGACGGCTACGCCTGGTTACCTGACTGTCTCTGCTTGACATGCTCTTTGGCTACGGTATTTGCGTCAGTCTGGGTAATATCCGAGAACATTTCATCAACGATGCGGACATGGCATTCATAAGCTGCATACCTGCTGGACCTCACCGCATTTTCCGCTTCCTGCAGGCGTGTTGCAGCATCCCTGAATCGGGATTTTGCCGCCATTTGCCCCATGATGGAGTCTGGGTGGTTGTCACTGAGTACGTCTGCGTCTCTCAGTTCTATTTCCGCACTTGCAATGCGTTCCATAAGCAGATTGTATTGGGCATCGCCGACCTCAGACAGGCAGAGCACAAGGTCTTTAAACGCTGCTGCGGTCAGCATTCGATTGAGCACTGCCCTGCAAGCTTCTGGCTCGGCATTCGCCTTCGCGACCATATCATTCACGAGGTATTTTTCCCATTCCTCATGGTCTCCGCCGTTGCCGCCAGACTGTTCCGGAAGCCACTCCGCACTAACTTTTCTCGTCATACGCTCGATGGACAGAACAGCCTCGCCGCTGAGACCAAGGAAGTCAGCAATATCTTGGAGCTCGTACGTATCACAATCGGTCTCCCCGATGAGAAAACCTACTGGCTTTCCGAATATGTCAGCCAGATCTACGAGGTCATCCCATTGAGGAAACTGATCTCCTTTTCGAAATCGGCTGATCTTTCTCGCAATCGCCTTGCGGCCGTTCTCCCTTTCCACTGCATAGCGGTCATCGGCTAGCGAGGCATCATCGGCACCGTTACGCTTTTGATAGAGCAGACGCGCAAGGCCGATATTGCTAATGCCTCTGCGCCCCTTTTCTATTTCATAGCTTTCCATCAAATCGCTGAGTCTCTTTGGAAAAATGTCCTTAGGGCGATCTTTGCGGACGTACATTGTCTTAATCATTCCTCATTAACAACAGATAAGACAATTATAGGACATATACCGTCTTATTTACCGATGGCATGATAGCACTGTCGAAAGTGAGCACCCCAGTGGAAGCGGTGCTGAAGTGAAAGAAAGTGAGGAAAAGGCAATGACGACTTGGGACTATGCGCAATTGTCGCATCTGGCGAAAGAGCTCGGTGGGCCTCAGGCGCTGATCAGCAATATCAGAGCGGGCGGGATTTCCGTTGGAAGAATCCAGGGTGGAGTAATCGGTTCTGTAGCCACGCTAGTCGCAGGTGGAATCGGACTGTATGCCTACGACAAGCACCAGAGGAAGATCGCTCTTGCTGAACAGAGTGCAACCATTCTCAAGGCGAACATCGAAGTATACGAAGAGGCACATTCGTCAATAGAAGTTGATGAGGCTACGAGAGAGACGCAACATAGTGAGGAGGAAACGGTAACTGAATCCAGTGGCGGCGAAGAGGCCTAGCCACCAGATTCATTAGACAGCCACTACCACGAGGAGCCCCGGTATGTACCAGGGCTCCAATTCGTTCTTATACCTTGCAGCGGATACTTAGATCTCTCGGGACTTGCAGTAGAGCGGGTCGCCCTCTCCGACCAGCACATCCCACCGCCATTGCGGGGTCTCGGTGCCGGACTGGCAGAGCGCATCGAGGGGCATGACTTTTTGCTCGGGCGAGCAGGGGCAAAGGTCTGCCTTGATGTGGGCCATGTCTTCGGCCTGGCCGGCGAGCTTTTTTATCCGGGGACCATGCTTTCGGCACGCGATCCCCCATCCTCAACCTCCCAAATCAAAAACTCAATCTGTAACACCTAGACTCGATTTGAGCAGATATCTGTTACAGATTGAGACGTTTCGGCAGAGTGATTCCCGTTTGTCTTGATTTGTAACAGGTAGAGGCAAAAAACTCGACTTGATGTTACAGATTTAGACAAACGGCTGCCGACCCGCGCGAAAACAAAAAGGCCGCATGCGAGCCCGTGGGGGATTCACATGCGGCCGACAGGGTATGTGACTGAAACTAGGCCATGAGCAGGCCGGTCTCCGCGACGTTCTTGTACCAGTACGCGCTCGCCTTGGGATAGCGCTTCTGGGTCTCAAAGTCGATGTAGAACAGGCCGTAGCGCTTGTTGTAGCCGTTGGTCCAGGAGAACTGGTCCTGCAGCGACCACACAAAGTAACCGTCGACGTTCACGCCGCCGTCGATTGCCTTGAGGATCCATGCGAGATGCTGACGCATGTAGTCGATGCGAGGGGCGTCGTCGATAAAGCCATCCTCGAAGTCGTCCTTATAGCCCATACCGTTCTCGGTGATGTAGATCTTCTTGTAGTTGGGGTAATCGTTCTTAATGCGGAGCAGCAGGTCGTAGAGGCCCTCGGGATAGATGATCCAGTCCCAATCGGTGGTGGGTACGCCTTCGCGCACGCATGACTCGCCCACGCCCTTGAGGAACCAGCGCGAGGAGCCCTTGTCGCCGGTGCCATTGTGGTTGATGTCGTTTTCGCCTTCGGCAGCACGCAGGAACTGGCACTTGTAGGTGTTGACGCCCAGGCAATCGTTGTAGGGGAGCGCGGCGGTCAGCGCGGCGATGTCCTCGTCGCGGACGTCGAGCTCGCCGCCGGCGATATGGGCCAGCTTGGTTGCGGCTTCCATGGTGTCGGCTGCATAGTGACCGCGGAAGGTGGCGTCGAGCACCCAGCGGTTGTTGATGACGTCGGCCATGCGGGCGGCCTCGCAGTCGGCAGCGTTGTTGGGGTCGAGGGGATACTTGGGCTCCAGGTTCTGGACAATGCCGATCTCGCCCTCAAAGCCGCCCTCATGGAAGGCGACGACAGCCTTGGCGTGGGCCACCATCATGTTGTGCATGAGCTGGAAGGCCTTGTCCAGACGATACTTCTCGCCGTGCGGCCAGTTGCCGACGATAAAGCTGCCCTCGGCGGTCGCGGGAATCTCGTTAAAGGTAAACCAGTGCTTGACCTCGGTGAACTCGGCAAAGCAGAACTTGGCGTACTCGACAAAGGCGTCGATCGTCGTGCGCGTCAGGAAACCCTCGCCGCCGTTCTGGTAAAAGGCCTCGGGCGTATCGAAGTGATCGAGCGTGACATAGGGGATGACGCCGGCTTTATTGCAGGTGGCAAAGAGCTCGTGATAGAAGGCGACGCCCTCGGGGTTGATCTCACCGGTGCCGTTGGGGAAGATGCGGCTCCAAGCGATGGAGACGCGGATGCCGTTGATGCCAAAACGCTGGCACAGGTCGATATCGACCGGGTACTTGTTGTAGAAATCGCTTGCGGGGTCGGGGGAGAAGCGACCCTGAGCAGCCAGGAAATCGTCCCAGGGCACTTTGCCCTTGCCGTGCGTGCGGGTCTCGCCCTCAACCTGGTAAGCAGCGGTGGCGCCGCCAAACACAAAGCCGTTGGGGAACTGCATGGGGTTGGTCATGAGTCATCCTTTCTGTGGGATACGAATAGGGAGAGGTGCCCGAACCGGGAATCCGGGCACCAACAGAGGGAGGAACTAGTCGAGGTTCTCGCGGAGCCACTTGATGGCGCCAGCGGGGTCGCGAGTAAGGTCGATATATTCCTTACCGCGGGGAGCGAGCAGCTTAATGCCCAGACGATCGGTGTCGGCCTTCATGTCGTTGTAGTAGCTACGAACCTGCGGGGCGAGCACGATGACGTCGTACTGATCCATGATGGCAGTGTGCTGACCATAGGCGCCTGCAGAGGAAGCGATGTTCTCTCCGGTCTGCGCGGCACCTTCCTTGATGGCGTTGGCAAGCATGGCAGAGGTGCCGGCGCCGGCGCACAGGACGAGGACCTTCAGGCCGTCGACATCCTTCTTAGCGGATGCGTCAGAGGCGGGCTCGGGCTGATCGGCGACAGGCTTGCTGTCGGCGGCAGCGGCGGTCGGCTCGACGGAAACGGTAACCTGCTCGACAGCGGGCGCAGGGGCGTTGGCAGCGATGGTGGCAGCACCATCGGATTCGAGACCCAGCTCGGCGGCGCGCTCGGCCTCCTGGTCGCAGAGCAGCTTATCGTATGCCTTCAAGAACGGCAGGTAGATGATAGCGTCCAGCAAGATGATGATTGCAACAAACACCAGGGCGATAAGCTGGAAGTTTGTGGTGATGAAGATGCCGATGGGGGCAGGGGTAGCCCAAGGCACCACGAAGGAGAAGCCGTTCATGCCCACATTGTCGATAAAGAACTTGGCAACACTCACGTTGACGCAGCCGGCGGCAACAAAGGGGATGAGCATGTAGGGGTTAAGGATCATCGGCGCGCCAAAGAGCAGCGGCTCGTTGACAGCAAAGGCAACAGGAACAATTGAGGCCTTACCGACGGCTTTGAGCTGCTTGGACTTCATAAAGAGAATCAGCAGAAGCGGCACGATGAACGTGGCGCCGGTGCCGCCGAACTCACCCACGAGCGACATGTTGAAGGTGAGGGAATGGGCGGGGTGACCACCGGCCAGCAGAACCTGCAGGTTCTCGGCCTGGTTGGCAAGACGGATGGGGTCGATGCCCGGCTGGACAATCGAAGGACCATGGACACCGATGAACCAGAAGAACGCGGTGGCTGCCTGGATAAGGATAAGGCCAGGATAGGTTTCTGCCGCAGTGAAGAGCGGGGAGAGCAGCTTGATGAGCAGCTCGGAGAACGGAACGCCCATGAGGTTGCGCACAACCACATCGATGATGCCGCAGATAATGACAGCGCCGCCAAAGGGGATAATGTCGCGGAAGTTCTGAGCGATGGCGCCCGGGACCTCCTTGGGCAGCTTAATGGTCAGATCGCGCGAGACGCAGAATTTGTAGACCCACACGGTGATGAACGCGGCGATCTAGGCCGAGAACAGACCGCGCGTACCCATGCTGGTGCAGTCGAAGACCGAAAGCTCGGAGCCGTTGAACTTGGTGGTGAACTGCGTAACGGCGAGCAAAAGCATACTGCACTGGGCGGCCACCATGGTGGAGCCGTCGTTGAGCACCTTGCCGGCGGGCATGCGACGGTTCATGGAAGCCGTGAAGTTCTTGGCGGTGGTGCCGGCAACCATGATGCCCATGACGCCCATGGTGAAGTTGTACAGCTTGTTGCACCAGTCGATGAGCGGCTGGGGCAGCGTGATGCCAACTACGCCGGGAAGGGTGGCGATCAGCAGAAAGATCGAAGAGGTAAGGACGATGGGCATGCACCCAAGGAATCCGTCCTTAATGGCCTGGAGGTAGATGTTTCTCGAGATCTTTTCGAAGAACGGTTGATGCTTCTCGAGCATCTTTACGATGGCGTCCATAGAGCTCCTTTGCTACTTGATGCGCGATGCATGTGGATGGAACTGGTCGTCGATGGATGGTCAGGACTGCCCGGAAACCTTCCTGCTTAAGGAAGGCATTGCGAAATGACAACGTTGTCATTTCGTTAATGACAACGTAAGACATTTTTGGAAGAGCAACAAGGATTTACAGGTGAACGGTCGATATCGTCCGATAAACGGCTGATTTGTCAGTCGGGCAGGTAGTGTATGCTAGAACACAAAAAACAAGCGATGCAAAACCGACTGGAGAAGTAGTGGCAACGATGGACAAGAAAAATATCTCAATGAACGATGTAGCAGTTGCTGCGGGCGTTTCTCTCAAGACGGTTTCGCGTGTGATCAACGAGCCCAATAGCGTGCGAGAGTCGACACGCGATAAGGTTCATTCCGCAATGGAGGCGCTCGGGTTTCGAACCAACTTTGCCGCGCGTTCGCTCAAGTTGGGCCGTTACGGGTGCATCGGCGTGGCGCTGTTCCACTTGTCGGGCGGTGCCGTGGACATGATTGACGGTATCGCCGATGCCGCCGAAGAACGCGGCTTTGCGCTCACGATGATTAAGAAGTGCGGAGGTGAGAAGATGACTCTTGCCGATGCGGCGCGTAGGATGTCGCAGCTGCCTGTTGATGGCATGATCTTCAACCTGCGTCAGATGGTCGATGACTTTGATAGCTTTGAGGCGCCGAAAGACCTCAAGACGGTGATTATTACGCCGATGGAGCATCCTACCTGCTCCACCGTCAGTGACGATCAAGAGGGCGGCGCTCGTATGGCGTGCGAGTACTTCTTGAATCGCGGGCATAAAAACGTGTACTTCGTCTCTGGTAAGAAAGAGTCGTTGTCGAGCCAGTGCCGTATGAAAGGTTGGCGTGCGGCACTCGAGGCGCGTGGCATTGAGCCGCCCGAGCCTCTGCAAGGCGATTGGAATGCGGATAGTGGCTATGCCGCGGGCCTTGTGCTTGCCGATAAGCCCGATTGCACGGCGGTCCTCGCTGCTAACGACTGCATGGCAAACGGCGTGATGATGGCTCTACGTGACAAAGGGCTCAGTGTGCCCAATGATGTGTCCGTGATCGGCTTCGACGATGAGCTCTATAAGACGATTCCCAACTCGATTCTGACGTCGGTGAAGTTTCGCCACCGCGAGCTGGGCGTCCGTGCGCTCAACGAGGTCGTCGCGGGTCTGGAAGCTCCGAGCTCCAGAAGCCGTACGCTCGTCTCGGGCGTGTTGGTCGAGCGTTCCAGCGTAAAGGACTTGCGGGCGTAGACGTGCTCGGCCTATTCCGTTTGTCTCAATCTGTAACAGCTAGGACCCAAAAACTCGGCTAGATGTTACGGATCGAGATTTTTGGCCCGGCTTATTCCGTTTGTCTCGATCTGTAACAACTAGACGGTCAAAAGTGGTCTACATGTTACAGATTGAGATTTTCGGCTTGGCCTGTGCGTTCATCTCGATCTGTAACAGCTAGGACCGAAAAACTCGGCTAGATGTTACAGATTGAGATGAACAGGAGGACGGGTGCGGTCTAAACAAAATGGCCCGCGCATCACACATCGATGCACGGGCCATTTATTGTCTGCAAGCGGCAGGTGGTGTCAGCGTCTTATGCCTCGAGGTTTTCCTCGATCCAGGCGACGGCACCCTTGGGATCCTTAGTGAGGTCGATGTACTGTTTGCCCTTGGGCGACAGCAGCGTGATGCCCAGGCGGTCGGTGTCGGCCTTCATCTCGTTGTAATAGGTGCGAACCTGCGGAGCCAGGACGATGACGTTGTACTGGTCCATGATGGCGTAGTGGCTGCCGTAGGCACCGGCGTTGGCGGTAATGTCGATGCCCAGCTCGTCGGCGCCTTCCTTAAGCGCGTTGGCGAGCAGTGCAGAGGTGCCGGCGCCAGCGCACAGAACCAGAACCCTCAGATCCTTGCCCTTAAGGGCGGACGGAGCTGCGGAGGCCTCAGTGGCAGAAGCGGTCTCGACAACAGGAGCCTCAACGGCGGGGGCGGCAGCGGTCTTGACGGCCTTGGTCTCCTCGGCCTCTTCTTCGGCCAGGGTCTCGGCCTCCTGCTTGCACAGGACGTTGTCGTAGGCCTTGCAGAACGGGTAGTAGATCAAGAAGTCAACGACCAGCAGGACGACAACCAGGACCAGAGAGATCGGCTGGAAGTTGGTGTCGATGAAGGTGCCGATCGGTCCGGGGAGTGCCCACGGCATGGCATAGATAAAGCCGTTCATGCCCAAAAAGTCGATGAAGAACTTACCAATGAGGACGTTGGCCACGGGGGCAAACAGGAACGGGATCAGGAAGTACGGGTTGAGGATGATGGGCGCGGCGAACAGCAGCGGCTCGTTGACGGCGAACATCACGGGCACGACAGAGGCTTTGCCGACGGCCTTGAGCTGCTTGGAGCGCATAAAGAGCAGGAAGATGATCGGGACAATGAACGTGGCGCCGGTGCCGCCGAGTTCGCCGATGTAGTTACCGAAGTTTTCGGTCAGGGCGAGGGCGGGGTGACCGCCGGCCTGCAGCGTGGCGAGGTTGGTGGTGATGTTGCCAAACAGCGCGGCGTTGAGGGCAGGCTTAACGACCGAGGGGCCGTGGATGCCCATGAACCAGAACAGCGGGATCATGAACCAGATGAGGGCGAGGCCGGCGTAGGAATCGGCAGCGGCGAACAGCGGGCTCACCAGCGTGGAGATGACGTTGGCAAACGGGACGGCCAAGCAGGTGCGGCAGATAACGTCGATGACGGCGACAAACAGGATGGAGAAGCTGAAGGCGAAGATGTCGCGGAAGTTCTGGGCGATGGCGCCGGGGACTTCTTTGGGCAGCTTGATGGTGATGTCTCGCTTAATGCAGAAGGCATAGATGTTGACCGTGGCAAATGCGGCGACAAAGGAGCTCAGCAGGCCCTTGGTGCCCATGTTGTCGGTAAAGAACACCGAGACATCGGCGCCGTCGATCTTGGCACTCGTCTGGGTAATGGCCAAGATGAGCATAGCGCACATGGCGGCGACCATGGTGCTCGTGGCGTTGATGGCCTTGCCGGCAGGCATGCGGCGGTTCTTGGAGCCGGTCAGCGCGCTTGCGGTGGTGCCGGCGACCATGATGCCCACGACGCCCATCGTGAAGTTGTAAACCTTGTTGCAGAAGTTCACGACGTCGACGTTCCACCAGTCGGGCAGCGTAAAGCCGCCGACCGTGGCGACAACGCCCGGCAGGGTCGAAATAAGCAGGAAGACAGAAGAAGACAGGATGATGGGCATTGCTGCCAAAAAGCCGTCTTTAATGGCCTGAAGGTAGATGTTCTTAGAGACCTTGTCGAAGTACGGCTGACCTTTCTCCAAGAACTTAACGATCGATTCCATAGTTCACGCTCCTCTTTGCATGAAATCTTAATGGCATGGACGTTGAAAACCTATATGGTCTCCCGCTTGCTAAAAGCCCGGGTGCAGGCGGGGTCGGTCCCAGGGGGAGAGGGGAGCGGCTGGGTTTGTATCGCATAGGGCCGCTCCCTTCTCGGGGGAAAGCGAGGCGATGCGCTACTGCGCGTCCGCCATAGTGTCGGCGAGCTCCTTGTACCAGAGTGCCGACTGCTTGATGTAGCGTTTTTGCGTGTCGAAGTCGATGTAGAACAGGCCGTAGCGCTTGTTATAGCCATTGGCCCACGAGAACTGGTCCTGCAGGCTCCAGATAAAGTAGCCCTGGACGTCGACGCCCTCGGCGCGCGCCTGGAGCACCTTCTCCATGTGCTGGTCGACAAAGTCGATGCGCTCGGGATCGGCGACGATGCCGTTTGCGTCGGGCTCGGGGTCCTTGTGGCCCAGGCCGTTTTCGGTGATATAGATGACGGGGAGGTTGGGATAGGTGGCGCTGATGTGCTTGAGCGTGTCGTAGAGGCCTTGCGGGTAGATGAGCCAATCCCAGTCGGTGGTGGGGATACCCGGCATATCGACCTGCTGCCCGACGCCCTTAAACTTAAAGCACGAGGTGCCCTTGTCTCCGGTGCCGTTAAAGCTGTTGGTTGACTCGCCATCGTAGGCGGCGATAAACGCCGACTGATAGTAGTTGAGGCCGAACATATCGTTGCGGGGCGCCGCCTTGGCGAGCTCCTCCATGTCGCTGTCCTCAACCGTAAGTGTGGCGTTGTTGGCACGCAGAATCTCGTTGATGAGTGAGAGGGTGCGCGCGGAGTAGTGACCCAGGAAGGCGCCGTCCATGATGAAGTCGGTGTAGAAGGCGTTGTACAGGTCGGCGGCGTGCTGGTCGGCGGGCGAGTCGGTGGCAGGATATGCCGGCGTCAGGACGTTGACCATGCCAATGCGTCCGCCCAGGTGCTCGGTCTCGTCAAGATCCTTATACAGGTTGACGGCGCGGGCGTGGGCAACGAGCTCGTTGTGCTGGCTCTGGATGCCGCTCGTCACATCAAAGTGATGGTTGGGCGGGAAGTTGCCTTGGATGTATTGGGAGTGCGAGAGGCTGATGAGCTCGTTGATGGTGAACCAATTTTTGACCTCGCGGAACTCGCGGAAGCAGAACTCGGCATAGCGCACATAGGCGTCGACGGTCTTGCGGTTGAGCCAGTCGCCCTGGTTGAACAGGGCGGCGGGGGAGTCAAAGTGATGCAGGGACACATAGGGCTCGACGCCATACTTTTTGCAGCAGGCGAACAGCTCGTGGTAGTGCTTAACGCCCTCGGCGAGGGGTTCGGCATCGTCGCCGTTGGGGAAGATGCGGGTCCAGGCGATGGACACACGAATGGCGTTGAGTCCATGCTCGGCAGAAAGGCGGATATCCTCCTCGTAGCGGTTGTAGAAATCACTGGCCGGGTCGGGCAAAAAGCGACCCTGGGCGACAAGGTAATCGTCCCACATGGTCTTACCCTTGCCTGCCACCTTCGTGGAACCTTCCGTTTGGTACGCGGCGGTTGCGGCGCCCCAAACAAAGCCCTTCGGCAGCTGCTGTACGCGGTTTAGCAAAGACATATGCATACACCCTCTCGTCTCGCTGTTCGATATTGTGCGTTTGTGCTCAGGAGGCTCCCTGGTTAGCGTTCAGCGGTGAAAAAGCCCGATAAACACTAGCTTAAAATGATTAGAACCAAAATGAGCACGTGACCATTTGACAATGAGCACGTTAACATCCGGCTGGGATGTATAGAAACAAAACAACTTCAAACAGCCGCGAACGGTTGTATTTGTTCGGTAAGCGGTTTTGATTGACAGAAATTTTCATGTTGTGGTATATGGCTCGGGTATCATGAGCACGTTATCAATGTATGTACGATGCGCCATGGGCGCGGGGAATAGTTGGGAAGCAGGTTAGCGTGGAAGGCATGGATCAGCAGACAAGGAATGGTCGTTCGGCGAGCGCGGCAGAGGTTGCGGCGCTCGCTGGCGTGAGCCGCCAGACTGTGTCTCGCGTGGTCAACGGTATGCCCAACGTGACGGAAAAGACGCGCAAGCGTGTGCTGGCCGCCATGGAAGAGCTGGGCTTTCGTCCCAATTTTGCTGGAGCGGCGTTGCGCGGCGGGTCGTATCGTTCTATTGGCCTGTGCATGTACAACATCACACGTGTCGGTAACCTGGCGACGCTCGAGGGTATCATGCAAGCGGCGCGCGAGCACGATTTTGCCGTCACTATGATCGAGATGGGCGGCGACAAGCCCTATGCACTTGCCGATGCCTCGCGCCGCATGGTCGAGCGACCCGTCGACGGCATGATTCTCAACATGAACCGCATGGCTCCCGATTTTGAGGAGTTTGTTCCCCAGCCGGGAGTGCGAACGGTCATCCTGTCCATGTATGCGCATCCGCGCTGCACGACGATCGACTCCGACCAGTATGGTTCGTGCGAGTTGTTGACCAATTATCTGCTGGAACATGGTCACTCGAATATGCGGTTTGTGGCGGGTCCGGAAAACTCGATTTCCTCGCGTTTTCGTGAGGCCGGTTGGCGCGATACGCTGGGTCGTGCTCATGTCGATGCCGCTCCGATGCTGCGTGGCGATTGGAGTGCGGACAGTGGGTACGCCATGGGCGAGCGGATTGCGGCCGAGGTGCTTGCCGGCGGGTCGCAGGCGCCGACTGCCGTGCTTGCGGCAAATGACCAGATGGCGCTGGGCGTTATCGCCGCGCTCGAGAACGCGGGCCTGTCCGTGCCCGACGACGTGAGCGTGGTTGGTATCGACGACGCACTCGAGGGACTTGTTCCTCACAATCGGCTGACGACGCTGCGATTTGATTTGCGCGGTGTCGGTAAGCTTGCGTTTGAGGCGGCGATTGGAGAGAGCTCGTCTATCGAGGCGATTCATGTGCCGAGCACGCTGGTCGAACGCTCGACTGTTAGGGACATACGGGGTTAGGTCCTACTCCGTTTGTCTCGATTTGTAACAGGTAGACGGTCAAAAGCGGGCTACGTGTTACAGATTTAGATTCTTCGGAAAGAGCAATCCTGTTCGTCTCAATCTGTAACAGCTAGGACCCAAAACTCGGCTAGATGTTACAGATTGAGACAAACGGACCCCGAACCGCCCAAAAAGGCCGGGGACGGCGCGCCGTGTGACGTGCCGCCCCCGGCTGAGAAATGGGGACAGGTTATGTGGGCGGTGCAATTCCGCCAACCGCTCGTCGCAAGCCGCTAGTCCAGACGACGGGTCTGCGCCACGTGCTTGTACCAGTATGCGCTTGCCTTGGGCGTTCGCTTCTGGGTTTCAAAGTCAACGTAGAAGAAGCCGTAACGCTTGTTGTAGCCATTGGTCCAGGAGAACTGATCCTGCAGGCTCCACAGGAAGTAGCCGCCCACGTTGACGCCCACCTCCATGGCCTTGAGCAGCCAGCGCAGGTGCTGCTCGATGTAGTCGATGCGCGGCTGGTCGTCCACAAAACCGTCCTTGTAGGGGTCCTTGTAGCCCATGCCGTTCTCGGTGATGAAGATCTGCTTGTAGTTGGGGTAGCGCTGCTTAATGTAGACGAGCAGATCGAACAGGCCCTCGGGATAGATGATCCAGTCCCAGTCGGTGGTGGGGATGCCGGGCTTGTTCACGTGCTCGCCAATGCCCTTGACGCGCCAACGGCCGGTGCCCTTCTCGCCCGTACCGTTGTGGTGCAGGTCGTTCTCGCCGTCGTAAGCCTTCAAGAAGCGGCACTGGTAGTTGTTAACGCCCAGGTAGTCGTTGTAGAGCGCGGCCTCGCGCATGATTTCCAGATCCTCGTCCAGGATCTCGATGGTGCCGCCCGAGACGGCAGCCAAGCGGTTGGCGCACTCGAGGGTGTCGGGCGCGTAGTCGCCGCGGAAGGTGGCGTCGAGCAAGAACTGGTTCTGCAGCACGTGCTCGTTGTTGGCGGCTTTGATGTCGGCGGGGTCGTTCTCGTTGAGCGGATACTTAAACTCCAGCGACTGGATGACGCCGATCTTGCCCTTAAAACCGCCGTTGTGGAAGGCCAGTACTGCCTTGGCGTGGGCGAGCATCATGTTGTGCTCGCACTGGAGGGCCTCGGCCAGATGCGCCTTAACACCACCGGGGAAGGTGCCCTCGATGTAGGTGTTGGAGGCGTCGGCCCAGATCTCGTTAAAGGTGAACCAGTAGGTCACCTGGTCGGCGTACTCCTTAAAGCAGAAGGTGGCAAAGTCCACAAAGGCATCGATGGTCTCGCGGTTGAGGAAGTCGCCCTTCTCGAAGAGGGGAAGCGGCGTGTCAAAGTGATGCAGCGTGACAAACGGCTCAACATGGTGCTTATGGCACTCGGCGAAGAGATCGTGGTAGAACTGGACGCCCTCGGGGTTGATTTCGCCGGTGCCGTTGGGGAAGATGCGGCTCCAGGCGATGGAGAGGCGAATGCCGTTGATGCCAAACTCCTCGCACAGCTCCAAATCGACGGGGTACTGGTTGTAGAAGTCCGAAGCGGGATCGGGGGAGAAGCGCCCCTGGGCCTCCAGGAAGTCGTCCCAGGCAACCTTGCCCTTACCGTGAGTGCGGGTCTCGCCCTCTACCTGGTAGGCAGCAGTGGCGCCGCCAAAGACAAAGTCCTCGGGAAACTGCGCAGGCGGATTGGTGACGCTAGCAGGGTTAACGGACATGATGATCCAATCGTCTAAATCGAAGGGCCAGCCGGTCTTGGATGGTCGGCTGGCCCTGAGCGTTACTTACTTCGAGAGTTGCTCGCTTACGAAGGCGAGAGACTTGTCGCCGTTCTGGGAGAGCTCGATGTACTGCTTACCGCGGCAGGCGACGCACTTGTTGCCCACGCGCTCGCAGTCCTTCTGAAGGTCGGCCAGGTAGCTTGCGGCCTGCGGGGCCAGGACGACCAGGTCAAAGTCGGGGAGCATGTCAACGTGGTTGCCATAGGCCTCGGCAGCGGTCTCGAGGTTAATACCGCGCTCCCTGGCAGCCTTGGCCAGCGCGTTGGCGAGCAGGCCCGAGGTACCGCCGCCCTGGCAGAGTACGAGCACGCGCTTGCCGTTGAGGTCGCTGGCGGTCGCAGCCTCGGTGGCGGGCGCTGCGGAAGCGGCGGGGGCGTCGGCCTTCACGGCCTCGGCAGCAGCGCCGGCGGCAACGCTCTTGGCGTCAGCCTTGCCCTGGAAGGCGTCGTTGAGCTTGGCGGCCTTCTCAGCGTTCTTGGCGGCGAGCTCCTCCTGGGAGATCTCGGCCTCCTCGGTGCACTTCTGGGCGTCATAGGCACGGAAGAACGGGTAGTACAGGGCAAAGTCGACGACCAGGATAAGGGCGAGCATCACAAAGGCGAGCGGCTGGAAGCCCAGGCCCATGATGGTGCCGATGGGGCCGGGGACGGTCCAGGGCAGGGTGTACATAAAGCCGTTCATGCCCAAGAAGTCGATAAAGATCTTGAGGATCCAGATGTTGGCGATCGGGGCAAAGACAAACGGGACAAAGAAGACGGGGTTGAGCACGATGGGCGCGGCGAACAGCAGCGGCTCGTTAACGGCAAAGCACACGGGAACGATGGCGGCCTTACCGACGGCGCGCATCTCCTGGGACTTGGCCAGGAAGCAGAACATAAAGACCAGGACAAGCGTGGCGCCGGTGCCGCCCATGCAGACGACGAAGTACTGGGCACCCTGGGTCAGGACAGCGGAAGCGTGCTGGCCGGCCTGGAACGCAGCCAGGTTGTCGGTCATGTTGGCAACGAGGGCGGCGGCGATGGCGGGCTCGACGATCGAGGGGCCGTGGACGCCCACGAACCAGAAGAGGCTCATGGCGCCGTAGATCACAGCAAGGCCGATGTAGCCGTCGGCAGCGGTGAACAGGGGCTGGAACACCTGGATGACGCCCTGGGCAAAGCAGAAGCCAAAGGCAGCGCGGAAGACGATGTCAAAGACCCAAAAGACGGTGATGCAGACGGAGAAGGGGATGATGTCCTTAAAGGTCTGCGAGATGTTGGGCGGAACCTGCTCGGGCATCTTGACGGTGATGTTGCGCTTAATGAAGAACTTGTAGATGATGCCGGTCACAAACGCAGCGATGAAAGCGGTCAGCAGGCCCTTGGAACCAAGGTAGGTGGTGTTGAAACCGCTGGCGGCGTCCGTGGCGATCGTGTCGCTCGAAAGGAGCAAGAAGCCGATGATGGCCGCGCACATGCATGAGATAAAGTTAATCTGGTTATTCTTGGGCAGGTCGCGGTTCTGAGCGTCGGCGAAGTGCTTGGCCGTGGTGGCGGCGCAGGCGATGGCCAGGATGCCCATGGAGTAGTTGTAGCACTTCCACAGAGCGTTGTTGATGTCATCGGGCCAGTAGAAACCCCAGATGTTGGGGACCGAGGCTACCAGGCAGAAGATGGACGAGAAGATGATGATGGGGATGACGGAGATAAAGCCGTCGCGGATCGCCTTGAGGTACTTGTTGCGGGCGATCGCGTTGAAAAAGGGCTGGCCCTTTTCGATGATGGCGATGAGTTGCTCCATGCAATGCTCCTAAGAGTCGGTGGGTTAGCAACGATGGTAGCTTTTGACGTTCGGTTGCCAAAATGTTGACGTTACCATTTTGTGACACAAAAAAAGACGCGAACCGGTGGTTCCTGTGCCTGCGAACCGTCGATTCCTTACGCGTAAACGTTTGAGCCGCCCGGTGGCTCTTTGTTTGCACAATGGCAACGTTAACATTTGGGCGACAAAAGCCGTTCGGGGAAGCAAAAATGTCGGTGAACGGTAGGTTTTGGGTGGTGAGCGTATGGTGGGGGAGGCGTTGGATATACTTGAAGACGTTTCATTTGACTGCGTAGGATGCCACTAATGGCATCGTTGACATAGAAAGATCGACCTATGGCCGCTGTTAAAAAATCGGTTTCCGTTAAGGACGTGGCGCGTCTCGCGGGCGTCTCGGAGCAGACAGTCTCGCGCACGGTGCACGATTCGCCCAGCGTGCGCCCCGAGACCAAGGAACGCGTGCGTGCCGCCATGCGCGAGCTGGGGTATCGCCCCAATTTTGCCGGTCGATCGCTGCGCCGCGGCAAGTTTAAGACCGTCGGCGTCGCCATGTTCAACATTACCGGTACCGGCAACCTCGACCGTATGGAGGGCTTTGCTGCCGCCGCCGATAAGCACGGCTACGCCATTACCCTCACGAAAGTAGATGGGCATCCGTATACCCTCGAGAGCGCATCGTCGCGCATGAGCGCACTGCCGGTGGATGGCATGGTCGTGATCATGAATCGCATGCCGGCGGACTTTGGCACCTTCGAGCCACTGCCCGGCATGCAGACAGTGCTCGTTACGATGTTGGAGCACCCGCTCTGTTCAACGGTCGATAACGACCAGTTCGATTGCTCGCGCCAGGTGGTCGAGTATTTGCTGGAGCAGGGGCACAAGACCGTGCACTTTATCTCGTGTCCCGAGCGCTCGCTTTCGGGCATGCAGCGCGAGGAAGGCTGGCGCGAGACATTGCGCGCACATGGTATTGAGCTGCCGCGACTCATCCGTGGCGATTGGACGGCGCAGAGCGGATATGCCGCAGGCCAGGCTCTGGCGGACGATCTGACCTGTACTGCCATCTATGCCTCCAACGACGCCATGGCCTACGGCTGCATTCGCGGACTCGAGTCGCGCGGAAGGCGTGTGCCCCAGGACGTGAGCGTGGTGGGTGTTGACGATAGCCTGGGCGATATCGTGCCCGATCGTCGCCTGGCCACCGTGCGCTTTGACAACAAGCGTGTCGGCATGTGGGCAGTCGATAAGATCGCCGGTGCCGAGGGGGTTGCGTCTGACGTGGAGCACATGCTGATTCCCGGCGTGCTCGTAGAGGGCGATACGGTGCGCGATTTGCGTTAGGGTGCGATCCCGTTTGGGTTGCCGCTAACTGTGTTCGATATTGTTCAGATTGGTTTAAAAACCGTTCACGGGCAAAAAATGACCGTTCATAGCTTGAAACTACGTTTTACGCTGTTCTTTTTTGTTTGAATGTTAATGTTTCTGCCATACAGAACGCAGCGCGTATGCCCGGACGCGATGCTCTCCATTGGTTCATATGTGAAAGGAACGCAACATGGCAACCAAAGAAGAAATCTCGATGGTTGGATTCGAGATTGTCGCATACGCAGGTGACGCCCAGACCGATCTGCTTGCAGCGCTCGATGCTGCTCGCGAGGGTGATTTTGAGAAGGCCGAGCAGCTGCACAAGGATGCCAGCGATGCGCTCATCGGTGCCCACGACACGCAGACCAAGCTGCTTTCGCAGGAGGCCGGCGGCGGCGAGATGGAGATGACCTTCATCATGGCTCACGCTCAGGACACTCTCATGACCACTATGATTCTGGAGAAGCAGGCCCGCTTTACCATCGATGCCTACAAGCGCATCGCCGAGCTCGAGGCCAAGCTCGCCTAACGAGCCAGCACAACCAAGTCCCCTTCCAAAAGCTCTGCCGCTACCCGCGGCAGGGCTTTTTCTGCTCTCCTCCAAGTTGCGGTGAAATGGGGACTGAATAGGGGCCGACGGGCGCAAAACAATCCCTATTCCACCGCAACTCATCCCGAGATAGTCATTGAGGACGTTCTTAAACGACTAGTCGTTGGGGACAGTCTTGGTGCGCTCTGTTCGTCTTCCCGTTCGTTTTTTGCTCGGTGGGTATACTTTCTTTCGCATTAAACGCCGGACTGAGGAGGTATCCAAATGCCGGATAACGGGTCAATACAAAAAAGAGACGCGCACGAGATGGCTCATGGGCGTCCTGTCCAGATAACCGAGCACATGACGGTAACAGAGCTGCAGCCCAGCCTGTCCGATGTCGTGTGCGCAAACAAAAAGCTGCAGAGTGGCTTTATCGTTGCGCTCGTGGTACTGGCGCTGCTGTCGGGCTTTGTAGCTCGTCCGCATTTTGCCGATACCAAAACTTGGGACTCCACCATCGAGGTCATCGATCAAAAGAAAGGTAACGTACTGGCGCTCACGACCTCGTGCGTGGCGCTGTCTGCGGGCATTACCGCACTGCCGGGTGATACGGGAACGCCGGTTGCCGAGCAGCTCGCACAGCTTTCAGGCAACCTTGGTATCGTGCTTGCCGTGCTATACCTAGAGAAATA